>DASYPN010000207.1:0-6825 GCA_036006625.1 Pyrinomonadaceae bacterium
CGCGGATCACTTTCTGTTTACGCCGATGCTCTACGAATACGTGAGCGGCGAAGTTGAGGCGTGGCATATCGCGCCGAGATACGACGAACTGCTCGAGGACAATGTCCATTTTGTCCAGGCGACGATCACCGGGATCGACCTCGCATCGCAGTCGGTTTCACTGGCCGGTCACGAGCCGCTTAGCTACGACGCGCTCGTCCTCGCCATCGGCGGCGTGACCAATTATGTCGGGGTCGAGGGTGCGGAAGAGTTTACCCTGCCCTTCCGAAAACTCAGCCATGCCGACAACCTGCGACGGCGGATGGTGGCGGCGCTCGATCGCATTCAACCCGATTCTGCGCCACAGGACGCGCGGCGTGAGACGACGTTCGCCGTGGTTGGCGCGGGCGCGAGTGGCTGTGAGCTTTCCACCAAGATGGCTGACCTGTTGAGCGATTCGTTCAAGCGTCGTGCGATTCAGGGTGAGCCGCGCGTGCTGGTCATCGAGATGGGTGACCGCGTTGTTCCGGGAATGGGGGATCAGATACGAAAGTTTGTGGAAGAGGCGCTGCATGAGTCTCGTGTGGAAGTGCACACAAAAACGCGCGTCGTGAAAGTAACGGCGGACGAGTTGACGTTTGAACACGAAGGTAAGCAGGAGAGTTTGAAAACTGCGGGCGTTGTATGGACCGGCGGCGTGAAGATGAGTCCGTTGATCGAGCACCTCGACGTTGAGAAGAGTAAACGCGGACTGCTCGTCGTGAAGCCCACCCTGCAATTGTCGCAGCACGTCAACGTCTTCGCACTCGGCGATATCGCTTTTTATCCCGACGCAACACCGACACTCGCCGGCACCGCGCAGCTCGCTTTCCAGCAAGCATCACTGGCGGCTCGCAACATCAAGGCTTACATGGAAGGTAACGAAATGCATACGAAGCATTTCGAAGAGTTGGGTGAAGCGATCAGTCTCGGGACGGAACGAGCAGCAGTGCTCACCGGTGGAAAAGCATTTGGTGGCGCCCTCGCGCGACAAGCGCGATTCGCGTTGTACACATCACGCTTGCCGACGTGGCATCACCGTCTGCGCGTCGGTGCGAGCTGGTTCTTCGAAGGGACGCAGATTAAACGGATCTGATCCGCGCTGATCTGGAACGATAGTTGAGTCTGAGTTCTCTCATGGGCGCATGGAAGCTCAGAATCCTGCTGTGTGTTTCGTTTCTCGTGATCGTCTCGATCGTGTCGATCCTGAGCGGTTTCCGCACCACACCGCGACTCCCGTCAGTTGATCTTCCGCCCAGCGCTCCAATCGCTATCGGTACTCCATTACCACCGACAGAATCTCCAACTCCGACTCCAGAGCCCGCAAATTTTGTCGGCCGCATGACTCTGATTGTTCCGGTCGCCGGTGTGCGTCCGGATCAGTTGAAAGACACATATTCCGACGCACGATCCGAAGGCCGGACGCACGATGCCATCGACATAATGGCGCCCGCAGAAACGCCCGTTATCGCTGCTGCCGACGGCAAGATCCTTAAACTCTTTCAGAGCGAACGCGGCGGCACAACGATCTATCAGCTCTCCGCCAACCAGGAGTTCGTCTTCTATTACGCTCATCTCTCTCACTACGCGGATGGACTCACTGAAGGTAGTCTCATCAAACAGGGCCAGGTCATTGCTTACGTCGGCGACACCGGCAATGCAGGCGCCGGTAATTATCATCTTCACTTCTCGATTGCCGTCGTTTCCGACCCAAAACGCTATTGGGAAGGGACCAACATCAATCCCTATCCGCTGCTACAGAACCGAGCGCAATAGCACTCTTAACGTTCGCAAATCGTGCAGAAAACCCGTGTAAACGATTGACGTTCGTTGGAACGCCCGTTGCTCAATTCACCGGCGAAACACACTGTTTAGAAGGAGCCAAATATCGTGAGCCTGCGGATTGTGAGTCTCGTTTTCCTTGCTTGTTTATTAGTTGGTTGTACTCCAGGGCCGAGTAATTCAAACATTGCAGTCAGTAATTCAAACAGTCCAGTCGCTCCGACTGCGCCATCGCCAGCGGCATCGACTACACCTGCGACAACGTCCGAAACAGCATCGGTTCAGGTAACGTTACCACTCCTCGATGCACTACTCACCGATGAGAAGTTTGTGGGCCGATTGAAACAGGATCTAAAACTCTCTGACGAACAGATCGCCTCGCTCAAGCGCGTCTCGAGGGCTGAAATCGCGCGGCTTCAGGAAACCAATGCCGAAGACACAGACGGCAACGCGACGAATGCACGCACACGCTCTTCAGATGAGCTGCGCAAAGTCCTCGGCGACGAGAAAGCAAATCAACTGTCGACCGTCGCTAATGAATATTGGTCCAAAGGTGATCAGACAGCTGATACAGGCAAGACAACCGAAATGTTGAAAGGACCAAACGCGGTTCCGTCTGACACGCGCGTGGTCGTCAACATCCCGGCGTTTCGCATGGACCTCTTTCAGGATGGATCGCTGGTGAAGTCGTACAAGGTTGGGATCGGCTATCCGGAATTTCCTCTTCCCTTCGGCTTACGTAAAGCGAATCAAATAATTTTCAATCCAACGTGGACGCCGCCCGATTCTCCGTGGGTCGAAAAGATGAAGAATGTGACGGCGGGCGAGACGGTGAAAGCCGGTGACAAAGATAACCCGCTTGGACCAATCAAGATCCCGATCGGATTGCCGTCGCTGATTCATGGCGGCAAGTCGCCTGCGAAGATTGGGAAGTTTGCTTCACACGGATGTGTTGGTCTGACGAATGCGCAGATCAAAGACTTCGCGGCACTGCTCGCGAAAATTTCAAACACATCGGAGGTTTCAGATAGCACAATCGCGGAGTACTTACACGACCCGGAAAAAACGAAGACGGTGAAACTCAGTCAAGCCGTTCCGGTCGAGCTTCGTTACGAAACGATCGTGCTGGAAGATGGGAAGCTGCACATCTACAAGGATGTCTACGCTCAGGACTCGAACACGGAAGAGAATCTGCGCGCAGTGCTGGAAGCGAATGGTGTGAGGTTTGAAGATCTTTCAGAGCAACAACGCACCGAGATACTAAACGCGCTGAAAGATGCAAAGAAAGATACTGTGATTGATATCAGTTCAGTGGCGAAGAAAGGTTATCCGGCGCCGGTCGCACTCGATACCGGGACAGGAAAACCAGCCACGGATAAACGCGGATCAAAGCCACGGATCAAGACATAAAAGCACTGCAATCCGTGATTTCTTCCGTGTTAATGGGTGGCGCGGCCTCGCCGTAATACGGTTGGCCGGTTTCGATTGCTTCGAAGTATTCTTCAATCCGATCGAGCACTTCCTCGACCGTGTGAGAGTGGTAAATCGAAGTGCGAAACAGCGCGCCACCCTGAAGGCCACGCGTAAATTGTCCCGCAAGTTGCTTCATACGGTTGATCGCCGGCGTTTCAGGCATGTCTTCACGAAGCATATCGAAATACTCGTGAAGTATCGCGCGCTTGTCCGCGAGGGTCGGCTCAAAGATTTCGCGGCCGTGCATCGCGTCTTCGATCTGACGAAAGATCCACGGATTCGCCATGGCACCGCGGCCGATCAAAACACCATCGCAACCGGTCTCTTGAAACTTCGCAAACGCGCCTTCAATCGTCGTCACGTCACCACTGCCTGACACCGGCACACGCACAACTTCTTTAATCTGTCGCACAAGATCCCAGTTTGCAAGACCGCGATAACCCTGCTCTTTCGTGCGTCCGTGCAAAGCAATGTGCTCGACGCCGCAATCTTCCGCAAGTTTAGCGGTATCGACGGCATTTATCGTGTGATCGTAGAAACCCGCACGTATCTTCACCGTCAACGGAATCGTGATCACTTTCCTGATTGCTTTGAGAATGTCGGCGAGCCGGTTGTGATCCTTTAGCAATCCGGATCCGCCACCGTGCTTCACGACCTTTGGCGCCGGACACCCGCAATTCACGTCGAGAATATCGGCGCCAACTTCCTGCGCCATCTCGGCGGCCATGCACATGCGCTCGACCTGTCCGCCAAAGATCTGCACCGCAAACGGTCGCTCGTCTTCGTAGAACCGCATCTGCCGTTTCGACTTCGGATTGTTTCTCGTCAAACCCTCAACCGAAATGAACTCCGACACAGACAGACCAACACCGCCACGTCGCTTCAAGAGACGTCGAAAAGAAACGTCCGTCACGCCCGCCATCGGTGAGAGCACGAGCGGCGGATTGATCTCAATGTCACGGATCTTGAAAGGCTTGATCTCGGGCATCACGGTTTAATAGTAACCGGCGTTCCTACTGAAACTGCGTCGTACAACTCCTTCATGTCTTCATTCTCCAACGCGACGCAGCCCCATGTCCAATCGCTCTTCGCGCCATTGCCGTGAATGTAGATCAAACCACCGAGTTTCGTGTACTGCGGCGGCCCGGTCTTCTTCCGGTGCGCTTCGATGATCGCGTCGTGCTGGCGCTTTGTGATTAACCCGTCACGCAAACCACGCTGGGCATCTTCGACATTCGGATAGCTGACGCCAAGCGACAGGTAGTAAGCGCTCTTGTTGTTTTTGACGAAGACGTAGAACTCACCTTCGGGTGTGGCGCCGTCACCTTCGCGCACCTTGTCGGCAACCGGGCTGAAACCCAGTCCGACGCGGTAGGTGCGCAGTAAAGTTTTATCTGAATAGAACTCGAGTTTGCGTTCGCTCTTGTAAACGACTATGCGTGGTTTCTCCACACGAGGGTACTGCCACGGATAAACACAGATGACGCAGATCAAAAATGAAATAATGAGTGCCATCCGTGGCTAAACATTAGGGCTTCTTGGGTTTCTTCTCGTCGTTCTTTTCTTTGCCCTTGGCGGCGACCGGAGCAGCGATCTTCAGGAGCGGTTCGACGCTGGCACGATAAGTGTCAGTGACTTTGATGAAAGCCTCGTTACGCAAGGTCTGCAGATACTTCTCACGCTCCTTCGGCTGTATATCCATCAGCATCGCCTCACGTACGCGATTGTCGTTGAAAACCGGCGCTGCTCCGGCTGGCATGCGTTCATCAACGCGGAGGATTTGGAAGCCCTCACTGGTGCGAATCGGATCTGTTACTCCGCCGGCTTTGACATTCTTCAGTGCCTCTCCGAGATCCTCACGCAACGTCGGTACGTCAAACTCACCGACGTACCCTCCATCCTTTACAGCGGTGCGCTCTCCGTTTTTCTCGCGTTCAGAGTTGGCCCCGGCAACTGCCTTGAAATCAGCTCCCGCGCGAAGCTGTGCGACCAGTTCAACGGCCCGGGCTTTCACTGCCGCTTCGTCTTTTCCAGTCGTTGAAATATAAATCTCGGAAAGCTTGAGGCTCTCAGGTTTGCGAAACTTATCCTGATGCGCCTCATAGTATTTTTTGACTTCGTCGTTCGACGGGGCCAGATACGCGCGCCGGTCGACTTCCTGCTGCAACACGGCCTGCTTCATCATCTCAGTGCGCATCGTGCGGCGAACGTCGTCGGGATTGAGACCACTCTGACGCATCGCTTCGTACAGCTTTTCGATCGACGTGATGCCCTGCTCGTTCGCAATCTGCAGCAAACGACGGTTGACCTCGGCTTCGATGTCGTTTGCGAGATCGAGTTCCTTGCCTTTTTGCAGCAGCAGCTTCTCGTTAATCAGCGTCGCGATCAATTCCGCCTGGCGCTTGTTAACTTCTTCTAATGCCTGCTGCTCGGTCATTCCGTTCTGTTTCAAAGCGTCGATCCGCTCTTTCGTTTCCTTCTTCAACATCGAGAGCGTTATGACGTCGTCATTGACCTGGGCGATCACTTCGTCGACGACCTGCATTTCGCCTTCCTGGGCGAAGATGCTCGTGGCGCTAAACGTCAGGATGATGAGCGCGGCAAAGGCTGCAATAGATTTGAATTTCACAAAAGTACTCCTCTAAAAAATATAGCTCCGATAGGACATACAGGACCTATTCCAAGCTGGGGATTCTAATCGTTTGCGCGAATTCGGAGCAACACGGAGCGAGCCAGGTCGAGCACATATTCCAAATCGTCCTCGCTCAAAACCAACCGCAAAACACCGTTGGGCGTGAAGACTGCCCCCTCGTTCTCCGCCACAAAAACCGCCAGTTTTTCGGGCGAAATCTTTGCCTTTTCACTGAATTTAATCGCGATTCCGTCCGGCGTTTTATCAATCGAAACGATCCTCAACTCTTCCGATACACGACGCAATTGAGCATACGCAACCAGTCTTTGGACCGGCTCTGGAACTCGCCCATACCGATCCTGAGTTTCCCTCAGAATACTCGCGAGTGTGGCTTCGTCACGCGCGGAAGAGACGCGCTTGTACGTCCTCAACCGCTGCCCCATGTCGGAAATGTAGTCGTCAGGAATCGCAACATCAACGCCCAAATTGATCGTGACACTCGTCTCGTCCTCAACTTCTTCGCCCTGTAGCTCTGCGACCGTACGCTCCAGCATCTGTGTGTAAAGATCGAAGCCGAGCGCCTCCATGTGCCCCGATTGCTCGCCTCCAAGCAGGTTGCCGGCCCCACGCAGTTCAAGGTCGAGGGCCGCTATACGAAACCCGGCGCCCAAATCAGAAAACTCGCGAATGGCTGCTAAACGTCGTCGGGCAATGGGTGAAAGCTCCTGTTCACTGGGTATCAGCAGGTAGGCGTAAGCCCTGCGGCTCGACCGCCCCACACGCCCGCGTAATTGATAAAGCTGAGAAAGACCGTAGTGATCGGCGCGATTTATGATGATGGTGTTTGCGCGCGGGATGTCTATGCCGTTCTCGATGATGGTGGTTGCAACCAGAACGTCATATTTGTAGTCGATGAAGTC
>DASYPN010000208.1:0-4240 GCA_036006625.1 Pyrinomonadaceae bacterium
TCAACCTTGCCGAAGCTCGTTTCGAACGGTTCGAGGAGGGGCAAGCGGATCAAACGGATCTCTACACCATCGACTTTGATCGCGGTTGCCGTGTTCGTCTGTCGCTCGGAAATTCTGGCCTGCATGGCGCGCGAGAAAATAGCACACTGATCTACTTCGTGCAACAATTGTTGTAAGCGAATTGACACGATGCAACGGACGATGTTATATAGCGACCCACAGGCTACACGGATTTACTCGGATCAGGACTGGGGTTCCAACAACTCTTCTTCCTAAGGAGCGGAAACATGAAAGGCTATCGAGGCGGCTCGTTGTTACTGGTCCTTTGTCTTCTGCTGGCGGCTTCAAGCGCGCTGGCCCAGACCACGGTTTCCACGATTGAAGGCACGATCAAAGATGCGCAGGGCGGCATGGTGGCCGGCGCGCAGGTGGTAGTGAAGTCTCCCGCACTCGGTATCGAACGCACCACGACCAGTGATGCCGACGGCTTCTACCGGGTAACAGCGCTCCCCGCCGGGATTTACTCGATGTCGGTTTCGCATGCGGGTTTTGCATCGCGAGACTTCGACAACATCGAGTTGACCGTCAATCGAACCTTGTCGCTCGACATTCCGCTCGAAGTCGGTGCGGTTTCGGGACAGGTCGACATCGTCGGTTTCGCGCAGTTATTGAATCCGACAACGGCATCGACCGGCGCCACAGTGACACCGCAACAGATCAAAGAGATGCCCACCAATGGTCGCAACTATCTCGACCTGATGCAGCTCGTGCCGGGTGTCGTGATTAACCGGCAGGTCGATCCGGACAGCGACAACTCGACACCGGTGCTTGGAGAGCGTGCAGGCAATAACAACTTCATGATCGACGGTCAGCCGAACAAGGACAATGTCAACGGCGGCGCCGCTTCGCAGTTTAATCAGGAAACGATCGCGGAGTTTCAGGTTTTGACCGCGGGTTTCAGGGCAGAGTTTGGCCAGGCCTCAGGCGCGATCGTCAACGTTATCACTCGCAGTGGCACCAATGACTATCACGGACTTGCATCGATCTTCTTTCGCAACAACGTCTTCGATTCGAACAACTCAGTCGATCCGGCCGTGAATGAAGCGCCGTTTCTGCAACGCTGGGACGGCAGCGTCGCGCTCGGTGGTCCACTCGTTAAAGACAAGGTCTTCTTCTTTGGCTCAGCCGAACGCATCCGGGAAAATCGTGAGCTGAACTTTGCTTTTCCGGCGAGCACGCCCCAGATCGCCAGAAACTTTGAAAACTCGTTTGACAAACCGTCTCGCACTTACGAGACGCGCGGCTTTTTAAAATTCGACGAGCAGCTCGGACGACACAGTTTGAGCCAGTCAGTCAATTACACAAACGGAAACGTCAGAGAGTTTCTGCCGCTATCAAATGCGCAAGACTTGCCGTCGAGGCGAAACCACCTCGGAGACAGACACCTGCTGTTGGCCTTTAGCGATACGATCCTGGCGGGGAGTCAAAGCAATCCGTGGGTCTTGACCTTGCGTGGCGGGTATCGTGGTGACACGTCGGAAACATTTCCCGCACATCCCGATGCAGGCGTTGGTACTACGTTCCAGATGTTCAGCGATAACAACACGGGTGGTCTCTTCGGCAATCTGGGTTCGTTCAATTTTGGTAACAACACGACTCGAACCGGGTTGGACCAGAAGTACACGACGCTCTCCGCACATGCGAACAAACTCATCGGCGATCACACCTTGAAGTTTGGCTGGAACTATTTGCGTACAAGAGTTGATGGAATCGAATCGCAGGTTCTGAACCTGCAGCTCTTTGCGACAGTTCCGGACTTCATTACGTTTGGCCCAATCAATGCAGGATTCTTCACAGTGACGACCGCCGGGGGTCTAACTCCCGCGGCGAATGAGATTCACCTGCGCAACAACTATAACGCGCTCTTTTTCCAGGACGATTGGAGGTTTCATCCGAAACTCACCCTCAATGTCGGTCTGCGTTGGGACTACGACTCGGAGTTTGTAACGAAGAGAAATATTTCGCCGCGTGTGGGTTTTGCGTGGTCGGCAACACCTCGAACAGTGATTCGCGGACACTATGGACTCTTCTACGATCAGTTTCGACTCGGACTCGTTCGTGACGTGCCGGCTTTCGGCGGCGCCGATCGTCGCGTGGTCCAGCCGTTCTCGTATCCGCGTGGATTCTTTGGTGTGCCGACACTCGCGCCCGCCGCGATCAATGCGTCGCTGTTTCCTGGTGGACTTTGCGTCTCCCCAAATCTTACCGATGCTCAAATCACGGCGGGCAATGTTGCGTGTCCGTTCTCTGCCGGTCTCTTTATCGGAATCGACAGGCTCAATCGTGTAGTCGCTCCGGGACATGCATTGATTCCGGCGAATTCGGTGATCAACGTCAGCAACATTCAGTCGCTTTCAGGACTGACTCCCGATCAGTATCTACTTCAAGCCTCGGCGTCAGTTGGAAAAGCGGCGGGCTTTTTCTTCTGGGGACCATTTGGCGCCTTGTCACACGCGGCCATTCCGGCGCAACTGTTTCCAACCGATATCGATCGAACGTTCGAGACGCCTTTTACGGAGAGTAGCAGTATCGGCATACAGCAGGAGATCAAGAACGTCGTAATCGAAGCTGACTATTATCACCGCAACATGAAGAACATGCTGGGGACTCGCGAAACAAACATTGCGTTTGCTTCACGTGCGGCGAGCCGTCAGTTTCTGCCGCCCTTCACTGCCGGACCTATTCGAACGTTTGGTCCATGGTATAGCGGTGAATACGATGGGTTCATCGTCAGCGCTACCAGAAGATTTGCGAGACGTTTCACATTGAGTGGAAACTATGCTTTCGCGGACGAAACTGACAATCAACTCGGCATCAACTCGCTGCCGTCGGATAGTTTCGTTGGGATTGCGCCGGTTGTGACAGAAGCAGGAACCGGCAGAACAAATCAGAACAGCTCGTTTGTGCGAGCTAATGGAAGATTTGTGGCGCAGGCGGGAACGTTCGTCAACGGCCCGGATCTCGACAAAGGACCTTCGGATTTATTCGTAGCCCACACTTTTCAGGTAAACGGGTTGCTCGAGCTGCCATGGCAGTTTCAGGTCAGCAGCATCTTTCGGACGCAGAGTGGTTTTCACTTCAGCCGCACGGCTGTCGCGCTTGAAGATCCCGATGGCGACGGTACTTTTAATTCCATCGATCACGGAGCTGGACGAAATGCGTTTACGGGTCCTCCGTTCGTGAATCTCGATTTGCGTTTGACCAAGCGATTTAACATCACTGAACGCGTGAAGCTGCACGCACTGTTTGAATTCTTCAACGTGTTCAATCGACAGAATGCTGCGGCGGTCGAGACAAGAACCAATACCTCGACGCCATTCCGCACCATCATCCAGGTGCAACCGGGACGTGAAGGGCAAGTTGGATTCCGGCTTGAGTTCTAACTAATGGTTTTTTCCACGCAAAGGCGCAAAGGAACAACATTAAGGCGCAAAGACTAAGTAGTTCCTTTGCGCCTTCCGTTGTGCCTCTGCGGCTTTGCGTGAAACTGCTTCTCAAGATTATGCACATTAAGAGTATCGCGTTTTTCTTTCTTCTGTTGCTCTGCGTTTCTGCGCAGGGCTGGGCTCAGGGCACGCGTCTGCTGCGCCATCCGACCGTTAGTCGCGACTCGGTTGCATTCGAGTATGCCGGCGATTTGTGGGTCGTCTCGCGCAGCGGAGGTGCTGCGCGCCGGCTTACGTCAACGCCGTCACTCGAGATCGATCCGTACTTTTCTCCCGACGGTACGCAGATCGCTTTCACTGCGACAGTCGCGGGAAATACCGATGTTTACGTTGTCTCCGCGAACGGCGGCGATCCCAAGAGACTGACTTATCACCCTGCTCTCGATCGCGTTCGCGGTTGGACGCCGGACGGCAAGAGCGTCGTCTTCGCTTCAAACCGGAATGGCGCGCCACAGCAGTCGCACATGCAGCTTTGGACCATTGGTATCGACGGCGGACTGCCCGAGATGTTGCCGTTACCGCGTGCATTCTTCGGCACGTATTCACCTGACGGCACGCGCGTCGCCTACGAAGAGTTCTCGACTGCATTCATTCCGGAGTGGCACGAAGCAAGCATGTGGCGACACTATCGCGGCGGGCGCACACATCCGATCTCAGTCCTCAATCTCGCAGATCACTCAGTTCAAAAACTTCCCTGGACCAATAGCAACGACAGCTTCCCGATGTGGATCGGA
>DASYPN010000209.1:0-10470 GCA_036006625.1 Pyrinomonadaceae bacterium
GGATCGGTACGTGTATATCCATTCACATGCCACCAGCTCTGCGCCATCTTCTCGTCTCCATCGCCGGGCGTCGTGTAGATCGACTGCGGCAGTTCCAGAAATACGAGCCGCTCGCCGGGACCAACTTCATCACGCAGCAGGGTCAACTGTTTGGCCACGATTTCATACTGCAATTGGATCGTGTTATCGAGCATCGTCGTGGCGTTTAGTTTTGGATCACTTGCGGCTCTGAGCAGGTCCTGAGCACCGTCTTTTACGAGAGCATCGAGCACACTCGACGGCAATTGCCCTGGCGACGACGGCAATGCGTTTGGGTCGGTCGGCGCGTTGGGTGCCGCAGAGACGGTTGCCAGTTCGTCGTTGTCTTGAGTAATGAGTTCTTTTACCTGCGCCTGTTCTTTACTCTTGCTTTTGATTTCATCATCCAACAGCTTCTTTTGCTCGTCTGTTGCCTCCTTATCCGTATCCAGACGGGCACGGTCAATTTCCAGATCGGAGATCTCTCCGGTTAATACGAGAGACCTATCTCGCAGTGCACTCCGGTGCGTGATGAGCTCACGACGGCGCGTGTCATTGAAGCGTGCGTTTTCGACAAACCGCCGGTTCTGAAAGCCAGCCCCCTGATCGAACTGAGCTTGTATCTCGAGTAACTGCTTCAGAATTTGAATACGTGTTCCGTGCGCGATATTTGGGTCAAGGTCCTCTGTCCCCAGCGTTTTTGCCTGCAAGTCGAGATTGAGCATGTGCATGCGGGCGAGCAGGTAGTGCGCCTGTTCGAGTGACCAGATGTTTGGCTGGCCGAAACTGACGACTACCGGTTTTCTACTTCTATATTTTGCGGACGCGGTGTAAGGCAGGAGGATACTGGATGAAAACAGAGAGACAATAAGCAGTAAGCTAAACCAATACCTCTGCCGGGGAGGTTGCCTGAACATCTTCTGATCTCCTTTTGCATATCTGGGTTGAGAAAACGAATTCCTCTTACACCCACAAATGGCAAAAGAGCAAGATTCATTTCAGGCCACAAAAGGCACATAAGGCACAAAAAGCACAAAACAAAACTAGTCTTCAGCCTCCGTTTCCTATGAAGACTCTTTTTTGTGCTTTTTGTGCCTTATGTGCCTTTTGTGGCTGTTAGTGCTTTACGAAGATGCTGTCGAGATCGTTACTCGGTGGCGGTGGGGCCATGCTGGCGGTTGCGGGGGTGGTGATGTGATCGAGTGTGTCGTCCTTCGCGTAGATACCGGAAACGCGCATCTTGAACTCGTCCGGATTGGTCGCGTTGTGCAGTGCTTCTTCCTGGGAAATGAGTCGCGATTGAAGCAGATGAAAGAGGGACTGATCGAACGTCTGCATGCCGTACTGTGATGTGCCCGCCGCAATCGCTTCACGGATCAGGTATGTCTTCTCTTCGTTGATGATGTGATCGCGGATCGTACCCGTCGATACGAGTACCTCAATCGCCGGCACGCGTCCAGCGCCTTTTGCGGCACGGACAAGGCGCATCGAGATCACGGCCTTTAGGATCCCGGCGAGCTGAATACGCACAGACTTCTGCTGGTGCGACGGAAACGACGAAACAATGCGGGTGATGGTTTCGGTCGCATCGAGTGTGTGCAAAGTTGAAAGCACGAGGTGACCGGTTTCCGCGGCCGTCAGTGCTGTTTCGATCGTTTCGTGATCGCGCATTTCGCCGACGAGTATGACGTCTGGATCCTGACGCAATGCGCCACGGAGTGCTTCGGCGAAAGAACGCGTATCGACGTCAACTTCGCGTTGCGTCACAAACGAGTGTTTATCGCGATGGAGAAACTCGATCGGATCTTCGATCGTGACGATGTGACCACTGCGCGTGGAGTTGATGCAATCGATCATGGCCGCGAGGGTCGTCGACTTACCCGAACCGGTCGCGCCCGTGACGAGGATCATTCCACGACGTTCTTCGGCAATTTTATCGATTACTGGCGGCAGACCGAGTTGAGCAGCCGTCTTCGTGTGATCCGGAATGACGCGGAGCACGATGCTAACCGTGCCGCGTTGCTGAAAGATGTTTGCCCTGAAGCGACCCAGACCGGATACGCCATAACCGATATCGACTTCGGAAATCTCTTTGAAGCGCTGCTTCTGCCGGTTGGACATCATCGAAAAAGCCATGTCCAACGTGTCTTCCGGCTTCAGCCGTGGAGCATCAGCGATGGGGTGGAGTTCGCCGCCGATACGCATTACGGGGAACGCCCCCACCTTCAGGTGAAGGTCAGACGCGTTCTGTCCGGTGGCAACTCGAAGTAAATCGTCGATTTTAAGGGCCATGAAATGTCTTTAACTACTTCTGAAACCTTGTGGGATTACGGGAGGATTGTTTGGAGTGCCAATGCACTAAGGCGCGGTGAGTGCGCTCGGGCTCTTCGAATATAGCTTGTGGCCCTCAGAAGCGTCAATAACTTCTTTGGGCCACGGATTAACACAGATTTTACTAGTTTACGGTGGTAACCGGCGTTTCGATTGCCGCCCGAGAGAAGCCGTTGTTGTCAGCGGGTGCTGACTTGGTTTCGTTGACGTAGGTGAGCCACTTGCCCGGGGCCTGGCGCTCGCCCTTCGTGATTTCGAAGAACACCTTCTGAATCTTCTCGGTAATTGGACCACGCGCGCCGGAGCCTACCGTGATGCGGTCGACGGAGCGAATCGGCGTGATTTCGGCGGCCGTTCCTGAGAAGAAGAGCTCGTCAGCCACGTAAAGCGCGGCCCGCTGAATGGTTCGCTCTTTTATGGTGAGGCCCAGTTCCTGACAAATCTGAATCACACTGTCGCGCGTGATACCGGGAAGAATTGACGATGAGAGCGGCGGCGTTAACACGACGTCACCGGATACCATGAAGATGTTTTCCCCTGAACCTTCTGAAACATAGCCACGATCGTCGAGCGCGATACCTTCCGCGAAGCCGTTGAGCAGAGCTTCCATCTTGATTAGCTGCGAGTTCATGTAGTTCGCGCCGCTCTTTGCCATCGCGGGCATCGCGTTCGCATGAAGTCGCTGCCAGGTCGAGACGCAAACATCAACGCCGCGTTCGATCGCTTCGTCGCCAAGATACTTGCCCCAGTCCCACGCGCCCATGTAACAGGCCAGCGGGTTTGGAAACGGATTAACGCCGAACGCCGGATGTTCTTCGTCGAGACTGCGAAACAGTATGGGCCGGATGTAGCACTGATCCATTCCGCTGCGCCGCACGAGATCGATCGATGCCGTACACAAATCATCGAGCGTCCATTCGTGGTCCATGCGATAAATCTTCGCGGAGTTTAGAAAGCGCTGCATGTGTTCGCGCAGACGAAAGACGGCTGGTCCCTGCTTCGTGGAGTAACAACGGATTCCTTCAAAGACGCTCGAACCATAGTGCAACACATGCGACATCACGTGCACGCGCGCGTCGTTCCACTGGATAAACTCACCGTTATGCCAAACAACGTCGCATATTCGTGGTGTCTTAACATCTTTGGTGTGGCCGTCTTTTGAGAACATATGTTTTACTCCTTCAGGAAATACTATGATGCAGGGGGAAGGCCCTCATAGCTGCGTAGAAACACTTCGACGCTGGGGAAAACCGGTACTCTTCAATTGTTCGAAGTGGGTTATCAAACAAGGCACAATACCGTAGTTTTGAGTCGCTTGGCAAGACTGCTTGCAGACCATGCGCATTGTTATTACGTTACTTTTGCTCGCAGCATTTTATTCCGGCTGCACTGGGAAAAAGATGAACCAGAACAACCAAAACACATCCGTCGCAGACACTTCTGCCGCCGACCCTCTTTCCATTCATCAACGCGCCATCGCGATCGATATGCACGTTGATACGGTGCAACGAATCCTCGACGAACACGTCGATATTCAACAGCAGCTCAGCGATGGCCACTTCGACGCTGTGCGTGCACGGTCGGGAAATCTGGATGCGCAGTTCTTTTCGATCTGGGTTGAGCCCCAACTGTTTGGCGGCGGTGGCGCACGAGCGGTGCAGCGTGCTGACGATCAGATCGAGGCGATTCGTATGCTGGCAGACAAACACCCCGAGACATGGGTGCTCGCAACTACTGCCGATGATATCCGGCGCGCAGCGAATGAGGGGAAAATAGCCGCACTGATGGGACTCGAAGGTGGTTACGCGATCGATGAACGTTTGGAAAATGTTCAGCGGTACTACGATCTTGGCGTGCGGTACATGTCACCGGCGTGGAGCGTGAGTACGAGTTGGGCCGGGTCGTCTGGTGATGATGCCGGCGCCACCCGTGGTCTAAATGAGTTTGGAAAAAGCGTGGTGCGGGAGATGAATCGTTTGGGAATGATGGTCGACGTTTCGCACGTGTCTGATCCGACGTTCTGGGACATCGTGAACACCTCGACAGCGCCCGTTATCGCCACGCATTCGGCGTGCAGAGCGATTGCCGATGTGCCGCGAAATCTAACTGACGACATGATCCGGGCGCTTGCAAAGACTGGCGGCGTGGTCAATGTGATCTTCTATCCCGAACATCTCGAACCGGGTTGGAGTCAGAAGAAGAAGCAGGTCGATGCCGAGATTGCGAGTATGGTCCAGGCGGCATCTGCTGCTGAACCGGGCGATGCGGTGCACAAGAAAATCGCGCGCGACCTCGTGCGGCAGCGTGAATACGCGCGTCGATTGCCGCCGGTGAAAGTCGCCCGCATCGTGGATCACATCGATCACATTGTAAAGCTGGTAGGTGTGGACCACGTCGGTATCGGATCCGACTTCGATGGAGTGCAGGCCACAACTGCCGATCTCGGAACGGTGGCTGATTTACCAAATCTCACCAAAGAGCTTTTGCGACGTGGTTACAGTGAAGCCGATGTAGATAAGATCCTGGGTGGAAACATGCTGAGGGTGATGGGTCAATTACCTCATTAGAAGGATGCCGAAGATCGGATTTCATGCGCCGATTAAAGGCGGCTTACACAATGCCCTGGTAGTCGCAAAGGACACGCGTTGCGATACCGTGCAACTCTTCTCACGTAACCCGCGCGGGTGGATGGCGAAGCCGCTGACGCGTGAAGACATCCTCCTGTTTCGAAAGACACGCAAACAAACTAAGATCTCGCCCGTCTTGATTCACTGTAACTATCTCGTGAATCTTGCAGCAGTCGATGACTTGTTCCTCGAGAAGTCGCGGGCTTCGTTTCGCGAGGAAGTTGAGCGTGCACTGTTGTTGGGCGTCGATTATCTCGTGGTCCACCCAGGCAGTGCGCGGGGCGCTTGTGAAACTGACGGCATTGCACTCTGTGCGAAGAGTCTGAAGATCGCGTGCAAAGGTCTGAGGTTTGGTTCGCTCCAGATACTCCTGGAAAACACTGCCGGACAGGGCGATTGCATCGGCCATCGTTTCGAGCACCTCGAAGAAATCATGCGCATCTGTCCGAAGCTCCCGCTCGCAGTTTGTCTCGACACTGCGCACGCGTTCACGGCCGGCTACGACATTCGTGAAGAGGACGGCCTTGAAGCCTTGCTTCAACGTGTGCAAAAGACAGTGAAGACGAAAAACGTTCGCGCGATTCACTTCAACGATTCACGCGCGGGATACAACTCACGCGTCGACCGCCACTGGCATATCGGCGAAGGTCATATCGGTGCCGATGCTCTGCGCCGCGTCGCCCGTCATCCAAAACTCAAACACGCTGCTTTTATTCTCGAGACACCGTACGACGATCCGCGCGCGGACATCAAGAATCTCGAGATGCTCAGATCCTTTATAGCCACGGATTGACACAGATCGTCATCCGTGTAAAATCAGTACCTAATGTTTGTGAAGCATTCCTTTACTAACCTCCTCCTAACGGTGCCGCTTCTGCGCCGCGCTTAGGCGCGTGTTCGGCGGAGCGGCGATTCCAACACTCAAAATAGGCGAGATTCATTGGTGGACGTGTATGATTGGATAACGTTATGGACGAAAAATACTTTCCTGAACAGATCGAGAGTAAGTGGCAGCAACGCTGGGCTGAAGGCGGCACTTTCGAAGCAAAAACCGACGATCCTCGCGAGAAATTCTATTGCCTCGAGATGTTGCCGTACCCTTCGGGCTTCCTGCACATGGGACACGTGCGCAACTATTCAATCGGTGATGCGCTCGCCTGGTACAAGCGGTTGCAGGGCTTCAACGTGTTGCATCCCATCGGCTGGGACAGTTTCGGACAGCCCGCGGAACAGGCCGCGATCAAACGCGGTGTGAATCCACGCGACTGGACCGAGGACAACATCGCGCACATGCGCGGGCAGTTGAAGCGGCTCGGCATCAGTTACGACTGGTCGCGCGAGATCGCTGCGCACCGGCCTGATTATTACAAGTGGGACCAGTGGTTCTTCCTGAAGATGCTGGAAAAGGACTTGGCCTATAAGAAGGTCTCGCAGGTCAACTGGTGTCCCAAAGAAGAGACTGTCCTCTCGAACGAACAGTCTTCGGGAGGAATCTGCTGGCGATGCGGCACTCAAGTCCAGAAACGAGACCTGGAACAGTGGTTCTTGCGCATCACGAACTACGCAGAACAACTCGTCGCCGACATTAAAGAGATCGAAGCGGGTTGGCCCGACAAGGTTTTGAAACGTCAGAGCGATTGGGTCGGCCGCAGTGAAGGCGCGTATATCGATTTCCAGGTCAAAGATAGTGATAAGAAGATACGTGTGTTCACCACGCGCATCGACACGATCTACGGCGCGACGGCTGTCGTGTTGTCTCCTGATCATCCGTTGCTGGAGGAGTTGCTCGAAGGTTCAGCGTTGAAGAAGGATATTGACGCGTTTGCAGAGAAGGTAAGAGCGCAACGTGCAGCCGGTCGAGAAGTCGGCGAGGAAGAGAAGGAAGGACTCAACACTGGAGTGCTCGCAATCAATCCGTTCAGCGGCGAAAGCGTGCCGGTGTGGGTGGCGAACTACGTGTTGATGGAGTATGGCACGGGCGCTGTCATGAGTGTTCCGGCTCACGACGAACGTGACTTCGAGTTTGCTCAGAAGTACTCGTTGCCGATCCGTCAGGTGATTGCTCCGGTCGATCATCAACACGTCGACGCCGAACCCTCGCACACAACCGCGGGCGATGCGTCAGCAGAGATCAAACACTCGTTCACTGACTACGGTGTCTTGATCAATAGCGGCGACTGGGGCGGCAAACTGTCTGAAGTGGCGATCCCGATAATGTCCGCTTACGCGAAAGAGCACGGATTTGGGGAAGCCGCAGTCACGTATCGCATTCGCGATTGGGGTGTTTCGCGGCAGCGATTCTGGGGCGCGCCGGTGCCCGTGGTCTATTGCGACAAGGATGGCATGGTGCCTGTTCGCTACGATCAGTTGCCGGTGATGTTGCCGCAAACTGCTGACTTCACGGGAACAGGCGAGTCGCCTTTGGCGGGTGTGCCGGAGTTTGTAAACACAGCGTGTCCGAAGTGCGATGGTCCGGCTCGTCGCGATACAGATACGATGGATACGTTTGTCGATTCGTCGTGGTACTTCTTCCGGTACTGCGATCCGCGGAATGAAAACGCGCCGTTCGACAGCCGTGTCACGAGTCAGTGGACTCCGGTGGACCAGTACATCGGTGGTGATTCACATGCAGTGATGCATTTGATCTACACGCGTTTCTGGACCAAGTTCATGCGCGACATCGGCTTGGTCGACTTCAACGAGCCCGTCACGAGATTGCTCACGCAGGGCATGGTGACAAACCGCGTCGAAGGAACTGATGAATGGAAAGCGATGTCGAAGAGTCTCGGCAACGGAGTTGATCCGGACCAGATGATCGAGGCATTCGGCGCTGATGCCACACGCATGTTCGTCTTGTTCGCGGCGCCGGTTGAAAACGAGTTGCGCTGGTCTGAAAGTGCGGTCGAAGGTGCAATCCGGTTTTTGCGACGCGTCTACGTGATGGTGTGGAAGTGGCAGGAGCGACTGTCGAATCCGATTCAGGCGGGTGCAATGGAGTTTAGTCCGGCGGCGAGAACGTTACGGCGCAAGACGCACCAAACGATCGCCAAGATCACGAGCGACTTCGAACAGTTGCACTTGAACACGAGTGTGGCGGCATTGATGGAGTTATTCAATCAGATCGTAGACTTCAACGCCGATCCGCCGACGGCTTCGGAGGAAGATGTCTTTGCGATGCGTGAGGCGTTGGAATCGCTCGTAATCATGCTGGCGCCGTTTGCGCCGCACGCGGCGGAGGAGATGTGGGAAGGCTTGGGTCACGCCGGTGGTTTGGTCAGTACGACGCGGCGCTGGCCGGTTGCCGATCCCGAGCTCGCGCGCAGCGACGAGTTGGAGATTCCGATTCAGGTGAACGGGAAGCTGCGTTCGCGCGTAATTACATCGCCAGACGTCTCTGAACAAGACCTTCGCGCTGCTGCACTCGCAGATGAGCGCGTGCGGGCCCAGATCGATGGTCACGAAGTATTGAAGGTGATCGTCGTCCCACGCCGCCTGGTTAATATAGTGATTCGTTGATCGTTCTGTAGGGGCGGCCCTCCGTGGCCGCCCTCGGTTTGATCGTGTTCGCCAAACCCGAGACCCTGGATTCTTGAACCGTGTATTCAACCGAGGGCGGCCACGGTGGGCCGCCCCTACAGTACGCGCGAATGCGTCCAATCGTCCGCAAAGCCATAGATTCATGTTAATCTGTGTAATCTGTGGTTACAGAATAGATGAAAGAGTGTCCGTCCTGTAGGCGCTGTTACCCTGACGAAATCAATCACTGTCCCCAGGACGGTGATGCTACTGCGCCGTCGCTTTTGGGTGAACCCACACTAGATGCCCGTTACTTGCTCGAGCGTCGTCTCGGGCAAGGCGGTATGGGTGTCGTGTTTCAGGCGCGTCACATCTTTCTCAAAACCTCGCACGCCATCAAAGTCATTCTGCCGGATCTGGTCGGCAACGATCCGATGCTCACCACGCGCTTTCGTCAGGAAGCACTCGCGGCCGCTGCGATTCGTCATCCGAACATCATCGCCGTCACGGATTTTGGCGTCGTACGTGGAACGATGCCGTTCCTCGTGATGGAGTTTGTCCGAGGCCGATCGCTTCAGGACATTCTCGCGAAGGAAGGCGCGATGCCTCCGCAACGCGCGTGGGAATACATCAGCGCGATCGCATCCGGTGTCGGCGCCGCTCATCGACAGAACATCGTTCACCGCGATCTGAAACCACTCAACATCATGGTCCAGGACGATGTGCCGGTCGCAGAGGGCGTTAAGATCCTCGACTTCGGTTTGGCAAAGATCAAATCCGGTGAGTTGCTCGGCTCGTTCGTGCAGGCGCAAACAAGTGGACTGATGGGATCGCCTTTCTACATGGCTCCGGAACAGTGGTCCGATGAAGAGCCTGATGCGCGTGCCGACATCTACAGTCTCGGCGTCATTCTTTATCAAATGCTCTCCGGCGAAGTGCCGTTCAAAGGATCGTCGATTCCGTCGATCATGAAGAAACATCTCACGCTTCCACCGCCGAGTTTTCAGTCGATGGGAGTTTCGGTGCCGCCGGCGATCGAAGCTGTTGTTCGTCACGCGCTCGAGAAGGAAGTCGAGGCGCGCATTGATTCGGTGCCTTCGTTCTTGAGAGACCTGCATGCGGCGTTGAATTCTGCGCCCGTAGTCGCCGCGTCACAGCTCAAAACAGTCGTGATGGATCCCAATCAGACCATCGCTTCAGTGCCGCCGCCTCCAGTTAATCAAGGACCGGATTTGTCGGCGACGTCGTCTCAACCTCCAATCGCGCCAGATACACAATTCGGTTCGTCGTTCGACTCAATGGCCGGCACGGTCAGCGGCGCGCAACTGGATAAAGTCCTCGAAGAAGAGGCGCAACGAAAACAGCGGGAAGAACAGGAGCGTGTAAGCAAGGAACAGCAGGAACGCGAACGACGGGAGAAAGAGCAGCAGGAAAAATTCGAGCGAATGGCGGCGCAAGCGAAAGATCTGGAAGACCGGCTGGATCGATTGTCGGGAAGCATGCCGCCGTCGATGGATCCGGAAACAACTCGAGTGCAGGGAAGTCCCACGAGTCCGAACTGGGCTGCAAACTCCGCTCAAGTCGCTCCGTCCGGACCGGCAAAGATGATCGTCGACTTCTCGCCGCCTAAGCGAAAGGCGACACCATTCGTGATCATCGGCGCTGTGCTATTCGTTCTTGTACTCGGAGGCGTTGGTGTCAGTGCTTATTTGATGTTGCGACAACCACCCGGTCCTGATCCCACGCCGAGTCCGACGCCAGTCATTCCACCGACAACTAAAGCTAATCTGGCCGCAATCGACGGTGGCACTTTCCTGATGGGACGTAAAACTGGTCCACCTCAGGAAACTCCGGCTCATGCGGTGACGGTCTCACCGTTTCAGATGGATAAGACAGAGGTCAGCAACACCGAGTACGCCGACTTCGTAAGAGAGACCAATCACTCGGCTCCGTCTCATTGGATCGGGAACAAGCCGCC
>DASYPN010000210.1:0-6075 GCA_036006625.1 Pyrinomonadaceae bacterium
GATGTGAGCCGGATTAGTAAAGACAGTCGCGAGGCTGCGGAGGCACTGTTGAATCGCGCGCAGGTCGCAACTGTTCCCGGAATTGTTTTTGGTGCGCAAGGCGAGAGTCATTTGCGCTTTTCGTTTTCCACTTCGATCGAAACAATACAAGCAGGGCTAGATTCACTTCGTCGTAATCTCTAAGGATGCGAGACGAACAAGAACAACGTCCCGACCACAAGCGATCAACCAAAAGCGAATTTGATTTCATCGACGCCCTGCGTCAACGCACCGCTGCTGCGGGACATTCGCTTGTTGCGGGCATTGGTGATGACGCCGCAGTGTTGCGCAGCACACCGGGCAAAGAAACCGTCCTCACTGCCGATCTGCTCGTTGAAGACATCGACTTTCGTCGCACGACCACGCCGCCTTATCTCCTGGGCCACAAAGCGCTCGCCGTTTCACTCTCCGACATTGCAGCAATGGGCGCGAGACCTCTTTGGTCCATGGTTTCGATTGGTGTGCCCGAAGACGTTTGGGGAACAGATTTTGTCGAGCGGCTGTACGATGGTTTGTTGGACCTCGCGAGTCGTTACGGCGTGCAGTTGATTGGCGGCGACACTTCACGGACCAACGAACGCATCGTTATCGATTCGATCGTCAGTGGTGAGTGTGCTGCAAAGATGGCGGTCATGCGTTCAGGCGCGCAAGTGGGCGATCAAGTTTTTGTAACCGGTTCACTTGGAGCCGCGGCTGCAGGATTGAGACTCATCGAACGTGGCGCACATCTTGCCGAGCAAAACCTCGCCGACGACGATTCGCAAAAGCTCGATCATATCTTGTTGCGCCAGCTTCGACCTGAGCCACGCGTGGGTTGGGGTATCGTGATTGGTGAAGAACGTCTCGCGACGTCCATGATCGATTTGAGTGATGGTTTGTCGTCTGATCTCAATCGACTGTGTGCGGCGAGTAATGTTGGGGCTTTGATCGACTCAGCGTTGTTGCCGGTCGACGACCGTGTGACTGAACTATGTGGGCGCCGTGCGCTCGATCCGCTTCAGCTTGCACTCCACGGCGGCGAAGATTTCGAACTGCTTTTCACCGTGAATCCTGACAATGTGGCGCGACTACCAAGAAGGGTTGACGGCGTCGAGATCAAACGCATCGGCGAAATAACCGATTCGCGCGACGGCGTCAGAATCTCGGAGGGCGCGCGCGTCTGGGAACTCAAACCGGGCGGCTGGGTCCACTTTTAAGAGGCGTTTCACGCAAAGACGCAAAGGCGAAAGAAAGGCGCAAAGTAGCTCCTATTCTTCCTTGCGTCTTTCTTTGTCTTTGCGCCTTTGCGTGAGACTGCTTTATCCTGCGTAGTCCATGCTCAAGTTTCGAAACACCTTAACTGGCCGCGTTGAAGAATTTCACCCGATGAACGAGGGCGAGGTTCGGATGTATTACTGTGGGCCAACCGTCTGGAATTACGGGCACATCGGAAACTTTCGCAGCGCCGTTGCTGCTGACGTCGTTCGTCGCTACCTGAAGTTTAAGGGATACAAAGTCACGCACGTCATGAATATCACTGACGTGGAAGACCGCATCATCGCCGAGTCACAAAAAGCAGGACTGAGCATCGACGAATACACGGCGATCTACATCGACGCGCTCTGGGAGGATTTCGACGCGCTCGGCTGCGAGCGTCCTGACATTGTTCCACGAGCGACACGCCACATCCCGGAGATGGTGACGTTGATCGAGAAACTGTTAGCGACCGGTCACGCTTATCGATCTGACGATTCGATCTACTACCGCATCGCTTCGTTTCCTGAGTACGGCAAGCTCTCCAAGATCAATTTCGCGGGAAACATCGCCGGCGCAAGTGAACGAATCGACACGGATCGATACGAGAAAGAAGACGCGCGCGACTTCGCGCTTTGGAAAGAGCCCGCTTCGGAAACGGAACCTGCGTGGGACACTTCGATCGGTCGCGGCCGTCCCGGCTGGCACATCGAGTGCTCGGCGATGTCGATGAAGTATCTCGGCGAGACATTCGACATTCACGCCGGTGGAATCGATCTCGTGTTTCCGCATCACGAAAACGAGATCGCGCAGAGCGAAGGCGCGACTGGAAAACCATTCGTGAAATACTGGATTCACTTCGAACATCTGAAAGTCGACGGCGAGACGATGTCGAAGTCGAAGGGCAACTACTACACGTTTCGCGATGTTGCCGCAAAGGGTTTTTCTGCAGCCGCTGTTCGTTACTTTCTTTTGAGTGTGCCTCACAACAAGCAGCTCAATTTCACTTTCGAAGCACTCGCCGGCGCTGAGAGAACCGTGGCAAGCCTGCGTGACTTTCGCGCGCGTCTGAGTGAAGCGAAGACGGAGCCGGGTAACAACGAAAAGCTCGCGGAAACGGCTGCGCGTGCGTTGCAGGAGTTTGAAGCAGGCATGGACGATGATTTCAAAACGTCGATCGCGCTCGCAGCAGTTCACAATCTTTCACGCGAAGTGAACACAGCCCTCGCACGCAAACAGGTGCGCGCCGACAATCAACGCGAGCTGCTGGCGCTGATCGATCGTATTGATACCGTCTTGAATATCTTTGGTGAGCAGCAACGCGAGATGCTTGATAGTGAAGTTCAGTCGATGATTGACGAGCGTCAGGAAGCGCGACGACGCCGCGACTTCGGCCGTGCCGACGAAATTCGCGACGAACTCGCCAATCGCGGCATCATCCTCGAAGACACGAAAGACGGCGTGCGCTGGAAACGTAAGTGAGAGTTTCACGCAAAGGCGCAAAGATAAAGAAAGGCGCAAAGACTGCTATTCTTCGTTTCGTCTTTCTTTGTCTTTGCGCCTTTGCGTGAAACGTTTAATAGCTCAGAATTGCTGATGCATGGTCCCGTGAACGCTGCAAGTGTTCAATCAACAAGCGCAGTTTCTTGAGTTGTTCGTCTGTAGGTTTTACAAATCTGAGACCAAAACCCAACGGTGGCGTTTGATGCGCTACCTCCCCGGTTAACTCAAGCGAATCGCCGTTGGGTAGTTGCAGTTTGAGGTTGAGGACATCGCCGACATTCGGCTGGTTGAGACTGTCGATGTAGCACCCGCCTTCGGACAAGTCTGTCACGCGGGCAGTGAAGTTTCCGCTTCTGCTGTCCCAAACTGCGTCGAGACAAACATCCCATCTCTTGTCACGTCTGCGGTCGCGGTCACTCATTCGATGCAGCTAGCCTGTGAAGACCTGAGGTGAGGCATTCCACCACGCGGAAGCCTCAGAACGGCCACTGATTTGTTTTGGGCGATTATTGGCTGGTCGGAGGCACAGGGTGAGCGCGCCGACGGGCCGCGGTAATTCTAGCGCGCGCGTTAAAAAAACGGAATGAATAATTGCTGAACCCGCGATTCGGGCAATTCTTGCTATCATGACCCAAATGTCCACAACGACCAGTCAAATCCAAACACAAGCCGCATCTCTTACCGAAATTAGAAAACAGTTCCCCGCTCTCGAACGCGTACACAACGGATACCCGGTTGCGTATTTCGATGGACCAGGCGGCACGCAGGTGCCGCGGTACGTCGTCGAGCAGATGAGTGATTATCTTTATCACCACAACGCCAACACGCACTGGGCCTATCCGACGAGCGCCGAAACGGATGCTGCACTCGAACATGCTCGCGAAGTGTTTGCGGAATTTCTGAACGCATCGCCCGCTGAGATCGCTTTTGGCGCGAACATGACGACGCTGACGTTTCACCTGTCGCGCGCGCTCAGTCTGAATTACGAACCAAACGATGAGATTGTGGTGACCGAGTTAGATCATCATGCCAACATTGATCCGTGGCGACGGCTGGCGGTCGAACGCGGTGTGACGATTCGAACCGTAAGAATGGACACCGCGACTGGCCAACTCAACGCTGAGGATCTCGAGCGTTACATCACCCCGAAGACGAAACTGGTGGCGATTGGAGCCGCGTCAAACGCGCTTGGAACTATCAACGATCTCAAGACCATCATTGCGATGGGCCACAATGCCGGCGCGCTTGTGTTTGTTGATGCTGTGCATTACGCGCCGCACGCTTTGATCGACGTTAAGGAACTTGACTGCGACTTTCTTGGGATGTCGGCGTACAAGTTTTATGGACCGCATGTGGGCGTGCTCTTTGCAAAACGCGCGCACTTCGAGCAGATCGATTTTCCGAAGCTGGTGCCGTCACCTGATTACGCACCAGAGAACGCTGAGACAGGAACACAGAATCAGGAAGGAATGGTTGGAGCTGGAGCGGCGGTTGAGTTTCTGGCATCACTCGGTGGGCAGTTAACTAAACGCGAGAGTCTTCGCAGCGCATTTCAGGAGATGCACACACGGAACTCTGATTTATTCAACCGGCTTTGGAACGAATTGAGCTCAATACCACGCGTCACGCTCTACGGTCCGACACCTGATGAACTACGAACACCGACGCTGTCATTCACGATCGAAAACTGCACTTCAACGGATGCGGCGCGTCGACTCGCGGCGAAAGGACTCTTTCTGTCGCACGGAGACTTTTACGCATACACAATCGTGCAGCGTCTCGGCCTCGCGCCCGAAGGACTGATACGCGCAGGTTGCGCCTGTTACACCACCGAGGAAGAAATTGATCGATTGATAGAAGGCGTACGCGAAATTTCCTCAACGTGACGCATTGATGAAATCGGCCAGTAACCCGTACGCGGTGCTCTGCAGATTTGGCCGGTGGGAAATGATCGTCAACCCCGGAATCGTGTCGAGCTCAAAGTGAATCGCGAGCGAAGTGCCGCGCACCCCACCCAGCGGATCGTTCAAAGCAATCTGTTCAGGTCTCACGAAAGCCGTCACCGATCCATCCACATTCACTGTCGCACGCGAAAGTAGTTTGAATGGCTTGCCTTCAGCGCGCGCTGCCTGCAGTGTTGCCGAATCCAGACCGCGTATTCCTTCACGCCGCACATCAGTCGGCGACAGCGGGGCGCGCAGAATCACTCGAGCAATCGCGCAGACCTTCATGATCGAGTCCCAACCATCAACATCGTGACTCGGATCAGTTTCCGCGACGCCGAGCTCCTGCGCGGTCTTCACACCTTCGGCGAAGCTTCGCCCTTCCTCCATCGTTTCGAGAATCACGTTTGTCGTCGAGTTGAAGACGCCGCTGAAGCCGCGAAGCCGCGCTGCTGGGAGAGTCTCGCGAAAGAGTGAGAACACGGGCGCGCTATCGAGCACGGTTGCTTCAAACATCAATCTCTTACCGTGCGCGATCGCGATCTCGTTCAACTCGTCGAACGCATAAACAATCGGACCTTTATTTGCGGTAATAGCGTGCGCACCGGCCTGAAGTGACTTTTTGAGATGTTCAATCGCCGGCTGACCTGTTTCAGGATTGAGCGAAGTGGTTTCGAAAACAACATCCGGTTTCGCTACTTTCAACCACTCATCGATCCCATGTTGCGCAGCCGTCTCATCATTCCCGGCCAACAGGTTCGCGACATCGATCGCATCCTCACTCGCACGCCAACCCATCCGGCGCGTCGCAATTCCTACTATCTCCCACTCAATTCCATAATTCTCCCGCAGCTCGTTCGTCTTCGACACGAGCAACCGCGCGAGCGCACGCCCAACGTTACCGAATCCAAGGAAGCAGAGTCTGTATCTTTTCATGTATGATTGGATAAAGATTTACAAGATTTTTCAGGATGGACAAGATTTATCCTGCACATCATGTAACATCATGTAAATCATTATCCATCATATGAAACAGTATCACGATCTGCTGCGATCTCTATTAACCAATGGGTCCGAACATCGAGACCGCACCGGCGTCGGCACTATCTCACACTTTGGTTATCAGACGAGATTCGATCTGCGCGAGGGCTTTCCGATCGTAACGACGAAGCGTGTTCCCTTTCGTTGGGTTGCTGAAGAGTTGTTTTGGTTTTTATCAGGCGACACGAGCGAAACGAATTTGCGTGAACGCGGAGTTGATATCTGGGCTGAATGGGCCGATGAAGAACACACCGCGAAGTTTGGACGGCCGGCCGGCGATCTTGGTCCGGTTTATGGTTATCTGTGGCGCTCGTTT
>DASYPN010000211.1:0-2176 GCA_036006625.1 Pyrinomonadaceae bacterium
GGCGTATTCGATAATCTCGCATATAGCATCAACGGAGGGACTGTTACCCTTTACGGACAGGTGGTTCGTTCTTCGACGCGGTCTGACGCGGCAGGCAGAGTGAAGAGAATTGCCGGCGTGACTCGCGTGGTGAACAACATCGAGGTGTTGCCACTGTCAGGATTTGACGACAGCATCCGTGCTCGAACATATCGTTCAATCGCACAGATGGGTGGACTGTATCGCTACCTGCGAGGAACGAATCCGTCGCTGCACATCGTCGTCGACCGCGGACACGTGACGCTCGAGGGTGTTGTGTCAGGCAAAGGTGATCGAAACCTTGCTTACATTGCGGCGAATCGCGTCCCGGGTGTGTTCTCGGTGACGAATAACCTTCGCGTTGAAGGCGCCGAGCCTCGTTAATCCACAGATTCCACAGATTACACAGAAATTGAATCTGTGTAATCTGTGGATAAAGCTATCCCCATCAGAAACCAAAACATCATCGCAACCTCAGCATCGCCATAGTTGTAATTCACCAACGAGCTCGCCAGAAATCCTGTTAACGCGCCGAGGATGCCGAGCAGAATTCCGTAAGAGTGCGTATCGCTCAGATCAGCGGCGGCTCTTTCAGCCCGAGCAAGAAACAACCAGAAGGCGATCATCAGCCACAACCAAAGCGCGAGCATCGGCAGTCCACGATCAAACGCGAGTTGTAGCGGAGTCGAATGCAGGTGAAGCATGTCTTTGCCGGGGAAACCCCATTCGGTCCAATGCTTCTGCATCGCATCCATGCCGTGTCCAAAAACGGGGTGAATCAGAATTCGCGACAGACCAACACGACCGACCTGCATCCGCAGCGATGAACTCGAATCGCCGAGCAAGAGAGCACTTCGATCTCGTGTTTGCCACACGACGACAGCGCCGAACGCCAGCACAAAGAAAAGCGCAAACGTAAAAACAATCTTCATCTTCCCGCGTAACGATCGGAACGCAATCACGCTCGCGCCGATCACAAAGGCGACGATAACGGTTCGCATCGCAGTGAACACAAGTCCGGCAGTCAACAAGGCTGCAGCGATAATCGCGACGCGGAAGTATTTGTTTAGACCATGATTTCTGAGATTGGCTAAGGCGAGTCCCAGCGCGAGGAGAGCGATCATTTGCAGCAACTCGGCAAATGTCTGGTAGTGACGAGTCCATCCCGATGCGCGAAATTGATGATTGCGCTCAGTCCCACTCAGACCGGAAACCGCGGGCTGAGTTAGCATGAATGAACGCTCAACCTGCTCACCGTGCGAGACGATTCCGACCGATACAGCCGCATTCAGCGGTGCTTCACCCAGCAGTCGATCGACGTCGGTTGTTGAATAAACCCGATGACGATTGATCTGCCAGATCGTGTCGCCCGGTTGAATCTCAACCTGTCGCAAAGGACTATTCGCCGCAATCGACTCCACCACGACGCCGCGTCCACGCAACAGGTCAAACCCACTGTAAAGCGCGCCTACAGAACCCGAGACAATCAACAACACAGTCAACGCAAGCGCTGAGGTGCGCGTGATCGTCGCTCGCGCGAGGTAAAACAGAAAAACGCACCACGACGCCTGCAGCTTCGCAATGCTGATCCGAGGTTCTTCAGAAAGGAGCGCCGAAATCACCGTCCAACCGAGTGATAAAACGATGATCAGGTCGAATTTCGACCGCCTTAGACCCAGATTGCCAGTGCTGAATGTCCTGATCAGCCACCCGATTCCCGCAATCGCGACGCCGATGACACTCGCGGCGACTGAATGCGGCGCAGATGCAACGTAGACTGCGAGTCCGGCGAGAGCAATCTGCTGTCCCAGTTTTCCACGTGAATTTTGATCGTTTCTGATCATCTATATCTTGCAGAAATAGTTGCGTTGACACCCTTTATTTACGCATGTTAGCGTATCTCGCGGCTGTTTGCCGGAGTTGCTATTGTCGAGTAAGAACACGCGCTTAACTGGAATGGCATTGTCCCGCTGCCCGCTGCTACGATTAACGCCGCCGACGATCGTACTAACGAACTAAGAATTCCTGATGGCTTTCGAAAAAGCTAAGGTCCTAAAAGCCGCTGAGAAATTCCTTTCCCAAGGGAAGATCAACGCAGCAATCAAGGAGTATCGGCAAATCGTCGATAACGACGCTGACGATCTCACTACCTTGAACA
>DASYPN010000212.1:0-15252 GCA_036006625.1 Pyrinomonadaceae bacterium
GATCACTCCAAACGTGCCTTTCCAGATCACGAGCCAGATCACGAATGCGGCCGGAATGGCCCAGAATGGAAACTTCACGCCAGTGGCCAGTTCGAGTGCAATGCAAACTCCGCCAATCTCCGCGGAGAGGACCAGCAAACACACTAACGTGAGAACCAGAAAGAGAAACGCGAAATAGTTGAAGCCAAAGCGTTCGCGAATCGCATCGGGAATCGTGCGGCCGCTCACTGCGGAGAATCTGCCTGCCTGTTCGACCAGAAAGATGATGGAAAGCCCGCCGAGGACAATCGCCCAGATCAGTTGAAATGAAAAATCAGCGCCTGCTTGTGCCGCGGTGGCAATCGATCCGATTTCGAGAAAGCCGCCGACACTCGTCACAATACCGAGCGCAATCTCGAGAATCTTTTTCATGGCACCGGCTCCAAACGCTCGCGCCGTTCAGCACGCAAATCGGCTTCATGCAACCAACCAGCGAACAAAGCGAGGCCGGCGATCAAGTAGACCAGACCCACTGGTATCCACATGATCAATCCTCCAAGTTGTTGGTCTTCGAGTGGCGTCAATCCCCACGATGCTGTGAGACCTGTGTAAGATGGGTACCAAACTGAACCTGCGATAGTAAGAAGAGCGCCAAGCGCGCCGCTGTGAATTGAAGTCGTAAAGAGATAAAGGACGGCGGCGCCGTAGCCCATCGCGCCCTGTGGTCCATGAATCAAAGCCCACCAGAATAGGAGCGCAGAAATCAGAAAGGAGAGATGCTGAGTGGTATGGATTGCTTCGTTGCGCTGGACTGCTTCAAAGAGCAGTGGGATGTGCCACGTCCAGAGAGCAATCGCGTGCACGACCCAGGCGACGAGCGGAATCGTCAGGATTTTCCAGGAACGATTGATGGATGAGATCTTCGCGAGGTTGCCGATTCGTCGCGACCAGTTCAGCGGCAGTGCCCAGAGGAAAACGACGAGGGGTCGTCCTAAAACCAATAGTGGCGCAGCCACGAGCATCAGAACTTCGTGCTGAGTCATGTGCGCTGAGAATAGAACGCGTCCCCACGCATGAAGCGGCGACACAAGCGCGACGAACAAAGCCAGCCACCCACCCGCAAAACACAGTGCTTCCCACGTCCGAAGTGATTTGCATCGACGCAAACCGACAATGAATAAGGTTGCTGAGACGAGGAGACTAATAACGACCAACGGCTCAAAGCTCCACGCACGCACGAGGTCGTGCCAGTTGTGCGGTTGGCCGCCGTGAAGTGCGAGAATTGGTCTCGCGCAAAGGCGCAAAGGCGCAAAGCAAGACGCAAAGAGAAAAACCTGCATTCCTTTGCGGCGCTTCTTTCGTCTTTGCGGCTTTGCGTGAAAAATCCTATTCATAGCTGACACGGATCAAAATGCACTGTCGCAATCCCCTGCGCGAGGATCACGAGAAACGACATCGCACTACTCAGAATTCCCAACACTGCAATAAACCTGACGCGCGAAGCGACGTCACCCGCGTCAGCAGGCCAGGCGGGGCCGACGCGTCTCCAAATCGACAGCGCTATCATCGCCGTCGCAATCGTCAGCAACATCGCAACAACGATCACTGCGTACAACGCAACGTTCCTCTGCATCGAACACGCCTGCCGCACGAGCACGAAGTTCGCCTGCATCTCCGCAGCGAGGATTACGGGCGCCGCAACGACGAGCACCCACAACGCTTTCGGAGTTGTTGCCTGTTGTTCATGCAGCATCGCGATTTCATCCAGCTCGGGGTGTGAAATAAATAATCCCGTACAACAACAACCAGATCGCGACCACCCAGTACCAGTAAACAGCCACCGTGACGATATCGACGCGATGCTTCATGTCGTACTCACGCGTGAAGATCCAAACGCAGAGCAACAGCGACTCAGACGTAAGGACCAGCAGGTGCATCATGTGCATGCCCAGCATGAACCACACGATCGAACCATATGCATTGCTGTCCCAACGAAAGTACATCGCTGAGAATTCAAACCCGCGCAGCACGATCGCGCTCAACCCACAAGCGATAGCGATCACGAGTCCGATTTGCGAAACACCTCGATTCCCACGGCGCGCGGAGATGTCAGTCAGAATCATCGGACCGCAGCTCAGCACCAGAAGAATGGTGTTGAGTGTGCCGTAGGTGAGTTGTGGCAATGGGTCGAGAGTCGCCGTCAATTGCGCGACCGGCGGCGGCCAGAGCGGAAAATTCTGTCGCAGGTAAAAGTACGTTGCGATCAGAATCGCAAACATCGAGCTTTCGATCGCGAGCAGGAGATTATTTCCCCACCACACCGGATCGAAAGTATCGAACTCGTGGTGTGGCAGTTCGGAAACGTCAATTACAGCTCGCGTACTCATACTTCTTTCGGTTGCAGTTCACGCGGACCTGGAACCGATTCAGATCGTTCACCAGTCTCGCGTGCCGTCTTGTTTTCGTGATTCGGATCGCCAAAGAACCAGCAAGTCAGTACGATGCCGGCCATAATCGCACCGGCCAGAAACGCCCACGGCGTGAAAATTCCGACGATGAATGTCACTCCGGTTGCCAGTGCGACGAGTGATGGCCATAGCGACGGGCCAGGAATCTCAAACTTCAACTCCGGTTGCGCGTCCATCACACTCGTGACGAGCGTTTCTCGTTTTGTAGTGCTGAGTCCACGCACAACTGGCGCATCTTCAGTTGCCTGCCATAACGGATAACGACCCTGGACCACCGGTAGGTTGTGGAAGTTGTAGTTTGGCGGCGGTGAAGAGACGCTCCATTCGAGCGTGTCAGCAGCCCATGGATTATCACCCGCGATAGCACCGGCGCGACGCGCCCACACTACATTGATCACGAACACGAGGACGCCGCTTGCGAGGATGAATGCGCCAATCGATGCAACCAGATTCAGAGTTCCCCATCCCGTCTCCGGCAGATACGTGTAAACACGGCGTGGCATGCCGTTCAGTCCGAGCTTGTGCATCGGAAAGAAGACGAGGTTGAACCCGACGAACATCAGCCAGAAGTTCCAGCGTCCCGCACGTTCACTCAACATGCGGCCGGTCCACTTCGGAAACCAGTAGTACAAGGCGCCGAATAGCGGAAACACCGATCCGCCAATCAGGACGTAGTGCAGATGTGCAACGACGAAGAACGTGTCGTGGATCTGCAAGTTTAGCGGCACAGAAGCGAGCATTACGCCTGTTAGGCCGCCGAGAATAAATATCGCGAAAAAGCCGAGCACGAAGAGCAGAGGTGTTTTGATGTTGAGCTTGCTGCCCCACAGCGTCGCGATCCAACAAAAGATCTGTACGCCACTCGGAATCGCGATCATCATGCTGGCCGCCGTGAAAAAGCTTTCGCCCATCTGCGGTATCGGAGTCGCAAACATGTGGTGCACCCACAAGCCGAAGCCGATGAATCCGGTCGAGATCAGCGACATCACCAACACCGCATAGCCAAAGATCTTCCGCCGCGCGAAGGTGACGATGATGGGTGAAATAAAACCGAGTGCGGGAATAAAAATGATGTAGACCTCCGGATGGCCGAAGAACCAGAAGAGGTGTTGATAGAGAATCGCATCGCCGCCTTCAGCCGGATTGAAGAAGTGCGTATCGATCAAACGGTCGCTGGCGAGAAAACTGCTCGCCAGCATGACCGCCGGCATCGCGAAGATGATCATGAAACCCGTGACGACTTGCGCCCAGACAAACAGCGGCCAGCGATTGATCGACATGCCCGGAGCACGCATCTTGAACGCAGTGCCGATCACGATCACGGCGCCGGCGAGTGAAGAGATCTCAGTGAACGTGATCATCTGCGCCCAGATGTCGACTCGTTTTCCCGGCGAGAAACCAGGACCCGACAACGGTACGTAAGCAAACCATCCTGCGTCTGGTCCAGTATTCAGCACGAAAGCGGTGTACAGCAGAATCCCGCCAATCAGGTAAACAAAGTAGCCGTAGAGATTGAGTCGTGGAAACGCAACGTCACGCGCGCCCACCATCAACGGCACGAGATAGATCCCCATCGCCGTCATGATCGGCACTGCGAATAGGAACATCATCGTGGTGCCATGCACGGTGAATATCTGGTTGTATTGATCCGGACTCAGAAAGTGATTGTTAGGCCTCGCGAGTTGAAGCCGCATCAACGCTGCTTCGACACCACCAAGCAAAAAGAAAACAAACGCAGTCTTGATGTAGCGCAGCGCAATCGCTTTGTGATCCGTGTCTGTAAACCAACCACGCAATCCGCGAGGTCGCGCCCACGTGCGCTCAAGTTCCTCGCGCTCACGCTCCATCACCTCCGCCAGCTCTGCTTCACTGACGGTGGTCTTTTGTGCTTTTTGTGCCTCTTCGTGGCTCATTTCAAACTCTGCAAGTAGTCAATCACTGACTGCAAATCCGCGTCTGACAAATTTTGCTGTGGCATCTTGTTGCCTGGTTTTACCTGCTGCGAATCTTTGATCCACTGCGCGAGATGTTCCCGCGTATTCGACATCGTTGCCGCGGCGATCGTGTTGCGACTGCCGACGTGCGTCAGGTTTGGGCCAATGTTCGAACCGGCTGGAGTGCCATTGATTGCATGGCACATCACGCACGTTGACGATAGAAAGACTTGCTGCCCGCGTTTCTGCGAATCGCTTGCAGGCGGAACTGACGTTTGCGTCTGACTCTGTCGCCACGCATTGAATTGCTCCTGTGGTTCTGCCACTACCCAAAGCGCCATCTGCGCGTGTTGCAGCCCGCAATACTCCGCGCACTGCCCGCGATAAACGCCCGGCTTGTCTGCCTGAAGCCAGAGCGTGTTGACCTTTCCGGGAATCAGATCTTTCTTCCCTGCCAGGTTTGGCACCCAGAAACTGTGAATCACATCACCACCGTGCAAAGTGAACGTGACCGGGACACCCACCGGAATATGAATCTCGTTAGCAGTCGTAAAGATGTTGCTCGCGTCGATGTCGCTGTAACGGATTTCCCACCACCACTGATGACCCGTCACATCAATCGCTAGTCCATTCTTGTGCGCAAGCTCCGCGGTCATGGACCGTCCTGCTGAAAAACTGGCAATCAGGAACACGAAGAGAACGACGACGGTCACGGTGGCTGCGCTGATCACAACGTTGCGACGGCGGCGTTCCTGGTTCTGCGGTGGTTCAACCTGCGGTGGCAGTTCGGAAATGGATTCTTTGGTTCGGTTTCTCAGCGACAGCAGCAGCACAATCATCACGATCACAAAGACGACCGAGCAGACCGTGAACATCAGCCACCAGAGACGGCTGAGATTGTCTGCCTGTGGTCCAGCCGGATTGATTGAGTTTTGAATACCGCCGCCACAGGAAGTAAGACACAGCACCGCGACAAGCGCGATTAGAATTCGCAGAGTTGTGTTTCTCCTTTTGGTCATTGTGGTGGCGCCGTTGTTTGCTGTGGTGTTTTCCTTTCAGTGCGTTGTTCTGAGCGGTGCGCGTTCATGTCGTCATTGCGCGTCGGGGCAACGTCCTTTCGCAACTGGCCACTCATCGAGCGAACGTAAGCGACGATCTGTTGCAACTGGTTGTCGGGAATCTTCTGGCGAAACGAAGGCATGCCATTCGGGCGCCCTTCAACGATCGTCGAGTAAATGTTTTCCGGCCTGTCGCCATAGATCCATTTCTCATCCATCAGTGGTGGTCCAATCCCGCCGCCGCCGTTAAAGTGGCAACCACTACAGTTGTATTGCGTGTACAGACGCTTGCCTTCGTTGGCGTCGAAGGCGTGATTGTCTGACGGATTGTTCACTGGCTGAGGCATGCCGGGAGTGCCGGGATGTATGTCGCTCATCGTCACGTCGTAAGACTTGAAAGTCGCTGGAGGCGCTGAGAACTGTCGCTTTTCGCGTTCACAGCCCGCGAGTGTGATGACGACCAAGAAAAAGAGTGTCACGCAAAGGCGCAAAGGCGAACAACAAGGCGCGAAGAACGAACCAAGTTTCTCTTTGCGTCTCACTTTATGACTTTGCGACTTTGCGCGAAACCTCTTCTTAAACACCACTACCTCCTTCAACTCGCGGCACACGATAGTCAGCCAGAATTCGATCGATCTCGCCGCGCCGTTTTTCGAGGAACTGATCGACTCGATCCCTGAACTCCTGGTCACCGCGTCGAACTCCCATCGAAATGTCAAAAACAAACGGCAGGAACGGCTGATCGATCTGCGGAGACACCGGGACGATCTCCAACGGCACGCGTGATTGTTTCGCAAAGAAACCCGCAAGAGGTCCCCAGACAATCGCAAGGTCGATATCGCCCTTTGTCACCGCATCGACGATACGCGCTGGTGGATCGTGTTGACTGTAATCACCGTAAAGCGTGAAGCCTTTGACGTTTTCGACGATGTTGCGTCGCGTGAGTGCGTGCGCGGGCGGAGCGTTCGACTGATCGTCACCGATGATCTGCACACCGATTCGAACTTTTCGCAGCACCGGATCGTCAAACGACTTCACATCGAGATGGCGATCTTTGCGTGAGAGAAAGACGTAGGTGGAGCGATAGTACGGCTTCGTCGTGAGTGCCAACTCAAATCCTGAAGGGACTCCGATCACGACATCGCACATACCGGCTTTCAACGTGTTGCGAAAAAAACCACGCCGCTGAGCCCACCAGGTGTACTCGACGCGCTCACCCAGATCCTGGCCCAGGAGATCGGCGAGTTTGTTTTCGAAACCCTCGCCACGTTGATTTGAGAACGGAAGATTGTTTGGATCCGCGCAAACACGCAGCACACCCGCCGGACGTGTGATGACCTGCGCTGATGCGGTAGGGATCGGATCGGACTTGTGAGTCGAGCAGCCAATCGCCGTTAATCCACAGATTACGCAGACGACACTAAGGAAGCGCAAAGACATAAAGCATGCCTCCTTTCGTCGTGTGATCCGGAAGATCACTCATAGCGCCTACAAAGCCGAGCGCTGCAGTCGCGTCACGCGGATCGAGTCCACCCGCAACGATCGCGCCTGACCAACCACCAACACCCGAGAGAATCGCAACGTACTGCTTGCCATCTGGACCACGATAAGAAACCGGTTGGCCGATAATTCCCGAGCCCACCTTGAACTGCCACAACAACATTCCACTCTTCGCATCAAGCGCCTTGAACCAACCGTCCATCGTCCCGTAAAAGACAACATCACCCGCTGTGACTAGCGCTCCACTCCACACCGGAAAGTTTTCATTCACGGCCCAAACTTTTTCATTCTTAACGGGATCCCACGCCAGAAACTCTCCACGATTCCCGCCCGGTCCGGCATACATGCGCACGTTCATTCCGACGTAAGGCGTGCCCGCGATGTAGTTTGCTTCGAGTCCTTCGCTGTCCATGCAGAGATTCTGGTGTGGGATGTAAACGAGTCCCGTGCGTGGCGAGAACGCCGATGGTTGCCAGTCCTTCGCGCCAGGCGATGCGGGACAGATCTCGCGCACGACCTTGCCGACTTCAGGCTTTTTCTCTTCCGCCTCGATCAATTTTCCCGTGTTGAGATCGACGCCTTTTGACGAAGTGATGTAAGCGAATGGATTTGCTGAGAGCACCTGACCGTTGGTGCGGTCGATCACGTAAAAATATCCGTTGCGCTCAGGTCGCAGGAGCACCTTGCGCGTTTGTCCATTCACAGGCAGGTCGACGAGAATCTGCTCGTTAACGCCGTCGTAGTCGTGCAGATCGTGTGGAGTAAGTTGGTAGAACCAGCGCGCCTCCCCGGTGTCCACGTCGCGCGCAAAGATCCCACACGTCCATTTGTTGTCGCCCGGACGTTGATCGGGATTCCAAGGACCAGGATTCCCGGTTCCGTAAAAGATGAGATTCTGTTCGGGGTCATAAGAGATCCAACCCCACATCGTCCCGCCACCGATTTTCCATGCGTCAGTCGGCCAACTCGACACACCCAGATCTTTGCCCTGATCCTGTTGGTAATACGGATGAAAGTTTGGACCGATCAGAACGTCGGCGTCCGGTCCGGTGTGATAGGCGCGCCAGGCGATTTTCCCGTCCGATGCATTGAGCGCCGTGAGCCAACCACGCACACCAAACTCACCGCCGCTATCTCCAACGAGCACTTTCCCCTTAACGACAAGCGGCGCCATCGTCATCGACTCGCCGAGGTTGATTTCGCCGACTTTTGTCTTCCAGATCTCTTTTCCCGTGTCGGCATCGAGCGCGATCGTGTTGTTGTCGAGTGTGTTGAAAAAGAGTCTTCCGTCTGAGAAAACCAGTCCGCGATTGACGACGTCGCAACATGCGACGCCCTGCGAGGAAGACGTTGGATTCGACTCGTATTTCCATTTCACAGGCGCGCCGGGCTGTGTCAGATCAAGCGCATAGACGATGTTTGGATATGGCGTAATCACATACATCGTGTTGTTGGCGATGATCGGCGCGGATTCATGACCACGGACGACGCCGGTCGAAAAGGACCATGCGAGTTTTAAGTTTGCGACGTTTCCGGCGTTAATATCCTGGAGACCACTGAAACGCGTGCTGGCATAGTTTTTTGCGGGCATCGTCCATTGCCCGTCTTCCGGTTCAGCAGCGACGCTGGCGCCGGTTGGCGACGTTAGCACTGTGTTTTGTGTGGCTTGTTGAGGCGGTGAATGCCGTGTAGCGCAGGAAGAGATTAAGAACAGTGCGCAAGCAATTAACGCTGAGCACCTGAAATCCAATGAAAGCTTTGGTTTCATTTCCCCGCCTTGTTCGTGGTGCACACTCTGACGTTTCGAGGTGCATACAAACGTCGTGCACTTCGTTTTGTCGTGGTCCTACAGCCACCGGGTCGGTATTATCGTTGCAAGTTGAAACTTGGACCGCAGCCGCATTGATCGCGCGAGTGAGAAATAGAACAGAAACAAGAAGTCCGTGTACGAGAAGACGACGCCATTTTGGAGTGCGGCGCCCTGGCGCCATTTTGGTCCTTGCTCACGCTATCGATAACAAAGCGGCGTCAGGCCGCCGCACTCCAGGGAGACGCCCGTGTCCGGCGTTGTTGTTTCTCATAGCGATTGCTGTCACTAGCGTTTCTGCACAGCAGCAACTCACAAGGATCTCAGGAGTTGTTTCTGATCCAAACGGCAGCGCGATCGCGAATGCGTCTGTTGAGTTCGCGTCAAATGGAAAAACAATTCGCACGGAGACTGATACATCAGGAAGTTTTACTGTGTTGAGTGCGCAACCGTACGGCACACTCTCTGTTAGTTCGCCTGGTTTTAGCTCTGTGAAAGTTGAAGTCACAACTGCGAGTGAGTCACTGCGTATTCGTCTCGAACCGGCCGCGGTGATCGAAAGAATTCTTGTGACGGATAACGCCGATCGAATTCCGTCAACACCGACAAGCGAGTTCGCGCTCACGGAAAACGAGATCAGTCTTGCAGGTGCGCTCACGCTCGATGATGTGTTGCGACAGGTGCCGGGGTTCTCACTGTTTCGCAGATCAGGAGGTCTGACTGCGAATCCGACTTCGCAAGGTGTTTCGCTCCGAGGTGTCGGTGCGAATGGCGCCAGTCGCGCGCTCGTGTTGCTCGACGGCGTGCCGCTGAACAGTCCGTTTGGCGGCTGGGTTTATTGGAATCGTTTGCCGCGCGTGACTGTCGAAAGTGTCCGCGTGAACAATAACGCCACATCCGATTTGTACGGCAGTGGTGCTCTCGGAGGTGTCATTAATATAAACAGCCGAACGTCACCTGCGACGTTTCTTGATTTCGAGGCTTCGGGTGGAAACGAGGTCACGGGAGCTACGTCGTTTCGTGGCGGACGACAGTTTGGCGCGTGGGGGCTGGGATTTTCCGGCCAGGCATTGCATACACACGGATACGTGGTCGTTCCGAAAGATCAGCGTGGGCCGGTCGATACTCAAGCCGGAACTGGAGATCTAACCGGCTCCGTTATTCTCTCGCGAACTCTTCGACGTGACGGTCACGCGTTTTTACGTTTGAGTTTATTCGGTGAAAGCCGTCGCAACGGCACGCCGATTCAGATCAATGACACGCGAATTTCGTCAATCGATCTTGGTTTCGATTTGTCCGATGCTGTTTCAGTGCGACTTTACGGATCGAAGGAGAACTTCAATCAAAACTTCTCAGCTATCGCGGCTGATCGGCGAACTGAGTCACTGACTAACCGGCAACGTAATCCGTCGCAACAAATCGGATTCGCGTTTCAGTGGCGCGCGCGCGTAGGAGATCATCAGATGTTCTCGGCGGGTGCTGAAGGTCGTGACGTGCGCGGTCATAGTGCTGAAACAACTTTCAACAATTCGCGCGTGACTGCGTTTGTCGATGCGGGCGGACGACAAGACTCTCTCGGTTTCTTCGCGAGCGATTCCGTACAGTTCAGGAGTTGGTTTTTCAATTTCGGCGCGCGTGTCGACCGGTGGAAGAATAGTCGCGGCTTCTCGGATCGTGTTCCTGTGACTGGCGTGCCCTCTCTGAACGATTTTACTGATCGTTCACAAACAGCGTTCAGTCCACGCGTTTCACTGATAAAGCGTTTCGATCACGGTCTTTCATTGAGCGCATCCGCTTATCATGCGTTTCGAGCGCCGACGCTCAATGAGCTCTATCGCAACTTTCGCGTCGGTAATGTGGTGACCAATGCGAATGCCGCGCTGAAGGCCGAGAGACTGACTGGCGGTGATGCTGGAGTCAGTATCGAGGGTGGTCGGCTACTTGTGCGGAGTAACTTTTTTTGGAGTGAGATCGACGATTCAGTTGCAAACGTTACGCTTTCTACTACGCCGGCGTTGATTACGCGACAGCGACAGAACCTTGGGACGATTCGCGCACGTGGGATCGAGGTGTCGGCGATTACGAGGTTCGAGGAGCATTGGGAAATATCGAGCGAGTATTTGCTGACGGACAGCACGGTTTTGTCTTTTCCGGCGAATCGAGGCCTGGAGGGATTGCTTATCCCGCAAGTGCCGCGGCATCAGTTTAATTTCCAGGTGAGTTATGCAAATGCGGCGTGGCTTGTGGGAACGCAGGGGCGGTTTGTCAGTAAACAGTTTGATGACGATCAGAATACTTTGCCGCTCGATGGATTCTTCACGCTCGATGCCGAAGTGTCGCGACGAGTTTCGGAGCACGTGCGACTCTTCGGCGCTTTTCAAAACCTCACGGGAACTCGCTATCAAATCAGCAGCACACCCGTGTTGACTGTGGGACCACCGGTGTTATTTCGACTCGGCGTGCGAGTGTCGCTGCGGTAGACAGGACCACAATGTCACTCGGAACGTACTGTAGGGGCGGCCCTCCGTGGCCGCCCGTGGTTTTGACAAGTTCGCCGAACTCGAGGTCGTTGCTTCTTGAATTCCTGCACAAACCACGGGCGGCCACGGAGGGCCGCCCCTACAGTACGTTCCGAGTGACAAGTTCTTTGAGGGTTAATGCGTTTTTTACTGCTGCGCCTTCGGGATCGTTGTTGAAGTAGACATAAACCGCCGACAACTCTCGGCGCCAGCGCTCAATCCGCCGCGCCCACTTTCGCAACTCCGCTTTCGAATACGATCCCCAGTATTTCGCACTCGTCGGGCCGTGAAATCGAATGTACGCAAAATCCGCCGTGACCTCGATCGGTACCTTCATATCCGCAAAATCATGAATACAGAAAGCCGCCTTGTACTTCCTCAGCAACTCAAACACTTCAGTCACAAGCCAACTCTCATCGCGAAACTCAAACGCGTATCGATGTTCAACCGGCAACGCCTCTAAAAACTCAGCGAGTCGCTCAATATTCACCTTCCAGCGCGGCGGAAGTTGGAAGAGTATCGGTCCCAACTTCTTTTCCAGCCGGTCCGCCACCAGAAAGAACTTCTCGGAAGAACTCTTCGCATCCTTGAGTTTCTTCATGTGCGTGATAAAGCGGCTGGCCTTAACCGCAAACACAAAGTCGCGCGGCGAAGACTCTCGCCACGCATCGAAAGTCTTCGCCGTCGGCAATTGATAGAAACTGTTGTTGATCTCGACTGTATTGAAGTGACGCGCGTAAAACTCAAACATTCCCGAAGCAGTGGTTCCGGCGGGATAGAACACGCCGCCCAGCCAGTGTTTGTAGTGCCACCCCGAAGTGCCGATAAAGATCTTCACTTCACATCAGTGGCCCGACGTTTCAGCCTTCGAGCCGATGTACTTCTCAAACCATTCGAGGTTTGCCTTCATCGCCTGCAATTGCATCTTAGGCTCGTTTGGACCATGCGGCTGACGCGGCAACACGAGCATTCGCGTCGGCACGCCTTTCACCTTGAGCGCGTTGTAAAACTCGTAACCTTGCGAGATCGGAACGCGAATGTCAGCCTCGCCATGTTGAATCATCGTCGGCGTCGTAACAGCTTTGACATTGAACATCGGCGAATGCTTCTGGTAGAGATCCATCGCTTCCCAGAACTGGCCGCCAAAGTAGTCAGGAATAAACGCCGGAATATCTGAAGTCCCGTTGAAGCTCATCAGGTTGGTCACCGGAGCACCGGCTGAAGCCGCTTTGAAGCGGTTCGTCTGTGTCACTACCCACGTCGTCATGAATCCGCCGTAGCTCCAACCCATCACGCCCAAACGCGCCGGATCTGCCACGCCCATTTCGATGACTCGATCGACTCCGGTCATCAAATCCTGGTAGTCACCGAATCCCCAGTCTTTCACGTTTGCACGTCGAAACTCCGGTCCGTAACCGCTCGAGCCGCGCGGATTCGAACGCAGAATCGCGTAACCGCGCGAAGAAAACGTCGCGAGCGGGTACACGCCTCTGCCACCGAGAAAACTCTGCTGAAACACGCCCGTCGGACCACCGTGAATGTTGAGTATCAAAGGCACGCGCTGACCGGTTTGATAACCAACCGGATAGGTTAGTAGTCCCTCGATCTGTTTTCCGTCTTTCGATTTCCACGTGATGACTTCGGTTCGTCCGATGGGCGGCATCTTCAAGCCGGCGTTGACGGTCGTGATTTGCACGGGTGTGAAATCACTCGCCGATGCGACATATACGTCGGCCGGAGTGTCGGGTGTTTGCCTCGTAAACGCGAACGTTGTGCCCGTGCTATTGATGCTGAAAGCGCCGATCACCGCCGGGGTGACTTTGATCTCCTCAATGCGATTCGCAGCAACGTCGAGCGAATAGATTTGCGTTCCGGTGCCTTTTGGTTCGGAGAAATAAATTCGCTTGCCGTCGCTGGACCAGCCGGCCATATCGGGCTGCGCGTCGAATGACGTGGCCAGAATTTTAGACTGACCGCCGCTGGTGGAAAAGATCTGAATGACGCCGTGGTCCGTCCAGCTCGGCGGTGCATCGCTCACGAGGATCGCGATCGACTTCCCGTCGGGTGAGTAAAGTGGAGAAGTTTCAGCGGCTGGTGAATTCGCGAGTTCGGAAACGTTTCCACTCGCAACGTCGACGATGGACACATCCGACGTGGGCCAATCATTCGCGAGCGGCGACTTGACGTGACCAAATGCGATGCGCGAGCCGTCGCTGGACCAGTCGAAATCTTCAACCTGGTAATTCGCGGTGGTGAGTTTGCGTGGCTCGCGTTTGCCGTTGGCGTCCTTTTGAACTGACATGACGTACAAGCGCGCGAGCTTCACGTTTTCATCGATATAGCGCCAGTCGTTCTTGCCTTTGTCGTTCTTCTCTTCCTCGTCAGTCTTCGCGTCTGTCATCGTGAAAGCGATAGAGCGGCCGTCGGGTGACCACGCGAAGTTGCCCACGCCGCTCTTGCCATCTGTTAGGGGTTCGGCCTCACCGCCGTTCAAGCTCAGCAGATAAAGATTGTTTTTGTTGTCTTTGCGATTTGACGTGAAGGCGATCCAGTTTCCGTCCGGCGACCACTTTGGATTGGTCGAAGACTTCTCGCCGAATGTGAGCTGGATGTTTTGTTTCGTGGCGATGTTCGCCAGCCAGATTTGAGTGACAAACTCGCTTTTGTCGGCTGTCATTACGGCTTCGTTGACTGTATAGACCACTCGCTTTCCGTCAGGAGAAACTTTCGGCGCACCGACAGCTTTGAACTTCAACTGCATTTCGGGATCCCATGTTTGGGCTATGGCAGTGGCGGCAAGAAGGACGATTAGAGTTAGAGCTGTGGCTAATGATTTCATGACAGTTCTCCTGGGGTTTAATTTATCGAGGTGCTGGAACTTTTACTCGGGTGCAACACGAAAGTCAATAAACTTCTCGCGATATTGAGCGCGTTTGGAGTAATCTGCGAATTCCGTGAACTTGATATCTATATCCGCAATTGAAGAAGCGCGACAACGGATTGCAGACGCGGCGATTCGCACGCCGCTGGTCCGTCTAAACGTCTTGGATTCGCCGGCTGAGATCTACTTGAAATTGGAGAATCTCCAACCGATTGGATCGTTCAAGATTCGCGGTGCTGCAAATGCAATGGCGCGCTTGCCGACGGGACAACTCGAGCGTGGAGTGGTGACGGCGTCGGCGGGCAACATGGCCCAGGGTGTGGCGTGGTGTGCGCGACGGCTCGGGATTCCCTGCACCGTGATCGCGCCCTCGACCGCGCCTGAGACGAAGATTGATGCGATCGAGCGACTTGGCGGACGTGTAATTAAGGTTTCGTTTGATGAGTGGTGGCGAGCGTTTGAGGAGCGTTCATATGCGGGCGTTGAGGGAACGTTCATTCATTCGTTTGACGATCCGGGTGTGATGGCGGGTAATGGGACGATCGCGCTTGAGGTTCTCGAAGATCTGCCGGATGTTGATGCGGTGATCGTTCCGTGGGGCGGCGGAGGACTCACTTGTGGCATCGGCTCTGCACTTCGGCAAGTCCGCCCTGCTTGCAGGGTGTTCACCGCGGAAGTCTCAACCGCCGCACCACTTGCTGCTTCGATGTCTTTGGGAGCTCCAACAACGATCGACTACCAACCTTCCTGGGTCGACGGCATCGGTGCCCGCGCCGTCTTCCCGCAGATGTTCGAACGCGCACGCACTTTGATCGATGGTTGTCTCGTCGCGGATCTCGATTCCATCGCGTCCGCCGTTCGCCTGCTCGCGCAACACAACCACATCATCGCCGAAGGCGCCGGCGCCTGCCCTGTCGCCTGCGCCCTCTCCGCCCCGACGCCGCCCGGCAAACTCGTCTGCATCATCTCGGGCGGCAACATCAACCCATCTAAGCTCGCTCAAATATTAAATTGAACCTCGGCACGTACATACATTTCGATCTCATGAACGTAATTGAAAGTTGATGCTCGTCACGTACTGTAGGGGCGGCCCTCCGTGGCCGCCC
>DASYPN010000213.1:0-7797 GCA_036006625.1 Pyrinomonadaceae bacterium
GTCAACCAACTCCGCAGCGACGATAAAGTGATGGTCGTCTCTTTCAACGACGACATCAAGATACTGAGCGAATTCACCACCGATCGAAACAAGCTTCAAAGAGCCATTCAACGATCGAAGACTGACGACGGCACACGTCTCTACGACGCGGTCGACATGGTCATCAATCAGCAGTTAAGTCGCGTACAGGGACGGAAGGCAATCGTGCTTTTCACTGACGGCGTTGATACAACGAGCCGTCGCGCCGGCTTCGAAGACAACATGACTGACGCGCAGGAGCTGGATGCGTTGATCTATCCGGTTCAGTACAACACGCAGTCTGACATGAACGTCATCGTCAATCAGCCGACCACGCAGATTGATATCTTCGGACAGATTCTGGGCGGCATCTTCGGCGGTGGACGTCGCCGAGGTGGTGGTCGTCGAAGCGGCGGTGGTTATCCCGGTGGTGGCGGTTATCCGGGCGGCGGTGGCTATCCACCGAGTGGGCCAACGATGCGCGGTGATTACGAGATCGCCGATCGTTATCTGATGGAACTTGCAAACGCGACAGGTGGTCGCGAGTATCACGCCGATTCGCTGCAGAACATGTCCGCCGCGTTTGCAAACGTGGCTGAAGAACTGAGACGACAGTACAGCATCGGCTACTATCCGAAGCGCCCGCCTCAGCCAGGACAGCGACGACAGATCAGAGTGCGTGCGCGCCAACCAAATCTCGCGGTCCGTGCTCGCGACAGTTATATCTTCAATCCGTCAGGGACGGCGGTGATTTCGGATAACTCAACGCGTACGAATGCGCCTGTGTTGAAGAAGCTGGGACGGGATTAATCTTGTAAATCCTGTTAATCCTGTCAAGGTTATCTCCCGCCTCAATGCATGATCGGTAACCTCACGATCAGCATCGCTCCGCCAGCTTCACGATTCGCCGCCGAAACCGTTCCGCCATGCAACTCGACAAGATGCCTCACGATCGCCAGGCCCAATCCGAGTCCACCATACTTCCGCGTGCTTGAACCGTCTGCCTGACTAAACCTCTCGAATATTCTCGGCAGAAATTCCGGCGGCACACCCGGTCCAGTGTCTTCGATCCTGATCTCAGCCAGCGATCCGTTCCGTTCCAGGTAGACATCAACCATTCCCCCCGCAGGTGTAAACTTCACCGCATTCGCCAGGAGGTTCCAGAACACCTGCTGCAGTCGTTCGCTGTCAGCTCTGACAATCGCGTCTGGCGCTCCGACGTGAGTAGCGATTCGAATCTCCTTCGCTTCCGCTGCCGGCTGAACAGCATCGATAGCCGCGTGAATAATCAACAAAAGATCAACCGGTTGCGTGCTGATCCGCAGCTTTCCCGAAACAATACGCGAGACGTCGAGCAGGTCTTCGATAATCTGCCGTTGCGAAGCTGCATTCCGTTCGATCACGTCGACAGCGTGTTTGGCGCCGTCGGCGTCGAGCTGTCCCGAGTGCAGCAGTCTTGACCAGCCAACGACGGCATTCAGCGGCGTTCGCAGTTCGTGTGAAACCGTCGCCAGAAACTCTTCCTTCAAACGGCTCGCTTCCTCAGCTTGCTGTCGCGCGTGACTTTCACGCGCGAGAAGTTCCGCACGTTCGATCTCGGCTTCAACAGCAGCCGTGATGTCCGTCGTCACACCACGCATTCCGACTGGACCACTCTCATCACAAACAACGATCGACTGCGCCTCGACCCAAACCTCACGCCCGTCTTTGTGCACCCAGCGAAACCGGCTCGAACCACCTTTGCCCGAAGCAAAGATCGACGCTGCTTCAGCCGCCGCACGCTCTTTATCGTCGGGATGAACAATCGTTAGCCAGAAGTTTGGTGTCGATAGCCATTCTTCTTTGCTGTAGCCGACCATCGTCTCAACGTGATAACTGACAAAGTCGATTCGTTGATTGGCCGCATCAGGTTTTCCCCACGCTTCCCAAACAACACCGGGAACATGCTCGACGATGTCTTCCACACGACGGCGATGATGTTCAACCTCCGATCCGAGTTTCCACTTCTCAGCTTCCGCTTTTTGTCGTTCTGAAGTAACAGCCGCAACCAGCAGCGTCATCAACGAACTCAGGCCAACAAACGAGATCAGCAGCAACAGCGTCACGTTTCGATTCGACTGTACGAATGGACCATAGTCATGTTTAGCGCCCCAGACTGCGATGCCGGCCATCAGCAGAATTGCCGCCGTCACAATGCGCTGATCGAATCTCAGTGCCGCCCACAGCAAACACGGCAAACACAAATAAGCGAGGGGATATGTTTTGACAGGTCCGGGAAACCAACCGGCGAATACAATCAGCACCACAATCAACAGCAAAACAAACAGGCTTGCAATCTCAGGGATGTCCTTACGGTCGATCGTGCGCGACGTGCTCCATGAGAGCAGCAGTGGCGAAACGATCAGCGCCCCGAAACCGTCGCCCATCCACCACGTCAACCATAGCTTCCAAAATCCGGACCACTGATTCGGATCGCCAAAGCAGACACTCAGACTTCCGATCGTCGCACTGACGAGTGGCGCGAGCACCGCCGCGTAGACAACGAAGGTCAGGACGTCGCCGACCGTATCGAAAGACTTTCGCCAACCCTTCGATCGTTGTAGCAGTGACCACGCAACAACGGCCTCGAGCGTGTTACCGACTGCGATGCCGAAAGTCGAAGCGACCGGAATGCTGGTCAGAAGATTTGCAGCGAGTGCACCCACAAAGACGCCGGGCCAAACACGCACGCCGAAGATCAATAGTGAAGCGATGGCGATTCCGGTTGGTGGCCAAACGGGTGTGACGTTTTGATGAACGGAAGCGAGCGAGAGGCCGAGCTCCGCGGCCGCGAAATACACGATTGCGATAAGCAAGCTGAGGCCAACCGGGGGCGTGTGTCTACGCGTCATGGACTTGCACAAACGTCGCAGTTCTGCGGAGCGCCGAAGGCGCGAAATATGATAGCCAGGGGCAAGCATCGAGCGCAGCGAGACGCGTCGCCCCTGGATCACAATAACGATGACTATGAAGCTCTGAAAGAGCGGAATAACTACCAGCGATATCTCGCACTTTCAGTGCTCGCTGCAATTGATGTTCGTAACCAGGGGCGACGCGCTTCGCTCCGCTCAGCGCTTGCCCCTAGCTTTCATATTTCGCGCCGTTGGCGCTGCAGCAGATTCCGCGCCTTTGGCGCTACAGCGTATTCCGCGCCTTTGGCGCTGCAGCATATTTCCGCGCCTTTGGCGCTGAAGTCTACGTCCGGTGTTGGCGGGAAGCAATCAGGAAAAGAAAAACGCGCGGCGGTTTTTGCCGTCCGCCGCGCCAACTATACCCACAGGAGGAAAGGGGTATTCAACGTGGGAAATTATAGAGGATCTGCCAGCAGAGTGGCAATGTTCGGTATCGGACAAACATCGCTCCCGCAAGACCCAAAGTGTGGGGCACTGAATGATTCGATGTGCTAAGATTTGCTATCCCTCGAGTAAGCTAAAACCCGATCCGCCCAGGCATCCTTGTTGGACGAATCCAGGTAAAAGACGAAACATCGTTAACGTCGGAGGATCATGGCTGAGTCTGCTGCAACCGAACCTGACTCTAAGAAAGACCTGGTGGTCGTTGGTGCGTCCGCGGGTGGCGTCGGCGCGCTCTCTACTCTCGTAAGCACACTACCCAAATCGTTTCCCGCGCCGATTGTGATTGCACAACATCTGGATCCGCAGCGTCCCAGTCATCTGGGATCGATTCTGGAGCGGCGTAGCACGTTACCGATAGTCGTCGTCAGTGAGGATCCGCCGACCAAACTTGAAAGCGGCACTATCTATGTTGTACCGGCAAACAGGCACGTAAAAATCGTTGACGGTCACGTTCAGCTCGAAGCGGCTAATCCGGAGCGACCCAAACCGTCGGTTGACATGTTGTTGTCGAGCGCGGCCAGGTCATATGGCGAGAATCTAATCGCGGTGATTCTCACCGGCTCGGGATCGGACGGCGCCGCGGGCGCCGTTGAGGTCAAGAACGCCGGCGGTGTCGTGATTATTCAAAACCCGCAAACGGCGCCCTATCCGTCCATGCCGCGTTCGTTACCTCCCACTGTGGTGGATCACGTAGTTGATATGGAGCAGATTGGTCCATTGCTCTATGAGATTTTGAAGGGTGTAAATCTACCGCCGCCGTCGGATCAGGCTGATGACCCACTACAGGACTTACTTACTCAGGTAAGCGCTCGCTCCAACATCGATTTCCGCAACTATAAGTCGTCGAGCATTATTCGTCGCGTCGGCCGCCGTATGGCTGTTGCGCAGACTGCCAACATCCGCGATTATGCGGATTACCTGAGCGCGAATCCGGATGAGGTCAAAGAATTAGTTAAAGCATTCCTGATAAAGGTAACCGGGTTCTTCCGCGATCCCGAAGCCTTTGAATTTCTCAAGACTGACATCATTCCCGCGTTGATTGACCACGCCAATCATAATGGCCGGACACTGCGAATCTGGTCCGTGGGATGCGCTACCGGTGAAGAGGCTTATTCTCTGGCATTGCTCGTTGCGGACCATCTGGGTCCTGATTTTAACGAATGGAACATTAAGGTCTTTGCGACCGATCTCTCCGCTGATGCAATTTCGTTTGCTCGTCGCGGCCTCTATCCTGAAAACGTACTGAGTGAGTTACCCGACGACTATCGCGATCGTTATTTTGAGCGAGTGGAGGGTGGATTTCGGGTTACAAAGTCGCTCCGCCAGGTAGTTATCTTTGGCGAACAGGACATCAGTCGCGGCGTACCTTTTCCCCGCATTGATCTGGTCAGCTGCCGCAACCTGTTGATCTATCTAAAGCAGGAACTTCAGCAAGTAGTGCTCGATCTTTTTGCTTATTCGCTACAGCATTCGCACGGTTATTTGTTCCTGGGCAAAGCCGAGACCGCGCGGCCGACGAAAGCCTCATTCGAGCTCATCAATAAGAAATGGAAGATCTATCGCTGCCTCGGTGGTCCACTTCCTTCTCCCATGCAGGATAGTTCTCTTCAAGCTGGCAACAGGACGAATGAGTTGCACGAATCTCGGCAACAGCCGGCCAACGTAGCTCATGCTCGCGCTCACGATTTAACCTTGGCTGATACTGATAGCGGACAACTACGCCGCTTGAATGAAACACTGCTGCGCTACCTGAACGTAGCGGTGATAATCATCGATCGCCAGTACCGAATTCTCACTATCAACTCCGCCGCGCGACGATTGTTAGGCATTCGCGAACTAACTTCGGATCTCGACTTCCTGCATACAGTCCGTGGTATGCCGTACCAGGAGGTACGACATGCGATCGATAACAGCTTTCGGGAACGCACCGCCACGATGCTGGACGGGCTCGAATTGGACCAGTCGTCGGAAGGCTCCGGCCGTTTCGTGAGTTTTAGCGTTATACCCATGCAGGTCGAGCCGGGTGGTGGGCCTGAACTCGCCGCTATTACGGCGCTGGACGTGACGGACCAGGTGCAAACGAAAAAACGATTCGAGACCGTGCAACGGCAGCACTCGGACTTGATAAACGAGCTCAGCAACGCTAACAAACGCTTCAGCGCGATGAACACGGAGCTTCAGGATGCTAACGAAGAGCTTCAAGCTGCCAATGAGGAGCTAATGCTTACTCAGGAGGAACTCCAGGCGACCAACGAAGAGTTTGAAGCCAGCAATGAAGAGCTCCAGGCCACGAACGAAGAACTGGAAACCAACAATGAAGAACTCCAGGCTACCAACGAGGAGTTGCAAACCACGAATGATGAACTGACAGCACGAACGACCGAATTACAGGAATTGGCCAGGCAGCACCGGCTGCAGCAACTGCAACTTACCACGGTGCTTGAAAGATATCCCTATTACGTCATGGTGCTGAATACTGAAGACCTGACGATCGAGACCATCAATCCCGCCTATACAAAACTGCTGGGCAACCGCAATGTAGTAGGCCTTCCGATGTCCGAAGTTTTCCGCGGTAGTGAAGTTGACGAACTGATCAGAATTCTCAAAAGATCAGTGCGCGAACGGCAGCCTTTCGAGACTGGTCCAATCATGGCAAACGTGGACGGTGCGGAAGAAAAGCGAGTCCAGTTTGTCCACACTGTGGTTCCCATCGTAGATGCGAGCGGCTCAGTAGCTACTCGCATCTTCATCTATAGCGAGAAAGCTGAATAGTCGGGGGGAGGCGACTTGTAGTCGCCGCGCATCAGGTTATAGCACTCGCAAACTGTTCGCTCCAGCACGGGGCGGTCCTGAATATATAGCTGACCGCGCCGGTAAGCAATTGCCTTCATCGCCTGTAGCATTCCGGCTGCGACCGTGATTCCTGCGCGACGGGCGCCTACTCTCGAAGCAATCATCTCCTGAGTCAAACTCAGATTATTGCCGCCAACGCGATCGTGAATCATTAAGAGCCAGCAGCAGAGTCGTTCCATGATCGTATGCCGCGTGTTGCAAACACAGCGCTGGGACAATTGGACGATCAATGATCGATAGGTCTTAAGCAATGCCTTGAGAGCCTCTTCACCTTGCAACACGCTCTTCTCGATAAATTTTGTTTCCACCTGAATCGCAGTTCCGCCTACAGTGACCCAGACCCATTGTCTAGAACGTCCACTGCCGAGAAGTGAAGACACTCCGACCAAACCTTCCCGACCTGTCATGGACGTTTCCATCGTGGTCCCATCCTCCATGATCGAAAGTCCAGAGACTACACAGTCGAGAGGAAAGTAAACGACTTCGAGCTTGTCTCCCTGTTCGTAGAGAACTTCGTTAACGGTGAGCGAGACGACTTTCAACTCCGGAAGCAACTCGCGAGCAATGGCAGGAACAGCAAAAAGCTCTCTCAACAATTCGTTGCGAGAAGTAATACCCGAACGAAGCAGGTCGGGGCGATCGAGGATCAGCGATTGAAGACTAGAATTCATTATCCCTCAGACCCCCGCACTCGAGCACTTGGGCATTGTTGATCTAGTAAGGGAAGTAAAACAGCTATTCGAAGGGACGAGTGCATTCTACCCTCATTGTGCGGGTGCGTACAGTGTAAACGCACACCCCTCTAGCCGATTGTTATACAGGATTTTACAGCAGCCGGGTTCAGGAAATCCCTGAAGCAAAAATGTTCGCAATCGTACCGACAGCTACGTTCCACGGGAATACAGTTGCGCCCACACAACAAGCAGGGTGGCCGTGGCTGGCATATCCTTCCCGACTGACCTTGAGAAATATATGTCGGCCCCGGCTTTTCAAAGAATCCAATCAAATTCCCGATAACCGAGCGGCAACTTTCATAGCGGGTATAGCAGCTATGCCAAAAATGAATACCCCCCGTGTCCTCTATATCGAGGATCACGATGACACCCGCGAGTTGGTGACGCTTGTGCTTGAGCAGAAGAGTTACGAAGTTGTGACTGGCTCGACGATCAAGAGCGGAATCGATCTCGCCCACTCACAAAACTTTGATCTCTACCTTCTGGACTCGTGGCTGCCCGATGGTTCGGGGTTGGATCTGTGCCGGCAGATTCGCACGTTCGACAAAGCGACGCCGATTGTCTTTTACTCCGCGGCAGCGTACGAGATGGATCGCAATGAGGCGCTCGACTCCGGCGCGCAGGCGTACCTTGTCAAACCATCGCCACCATCGGAACTCTGCAGCCTCGTCACCTCGCTAATCGAATCCCATCGCCACTTCCAGCGCGTCGCTGTTTAGAATATAAAATTCCACGGAACGTACTGTAGGGGCGGCCCTCCGTGGCCGCCCTCGGTTGAAACGTGTTCGCCAAACTCG
>DASYPN010000214.1:0-8657 GCA_036006625.1 Pyrinomonadaceae bacterium
GCATCGACAGTTGCGGGATGGGTCGTGCCGCTGAGACGTGCCACCGGAATTCCCCATTTGTCGCGTACCGAGTTGTCGATAGTTACACGTCCTTCCGGATTCGGAATATCCTGGACGGGCCCACGAACATGCATCACGCGAGTGAAGTTTTCGCGCATGAATCTCTTGTTTTCGATCCCCCAGCGTGGCAGATCCGGCGGCAGGGAGTCGTACCAGAAATCTATCGGCGGCTTGATGAAGTCGTCGGCCATCATGCCGCCGCCGATGATGCCTGGGTTGTCGTGGTTGAATTGAATAGTCGCGATCGTTACGCCTGGTCCAATGCCGTTGAATACTCTTTCCGAAGAGATCCCGTACGCACGCGGGTAGAGATGGCCCTGTAGATTACGACCAACTTGATCGTGCTCATTTCCAAGACCGGCTGGGTGTAACGAAGAGTGAGAATTTAACAACAGCCGCGCCGATTCGATTGCGCCGCCGGAAACCATGACGAGCTTCGAGCGAGCCGTTTCAGGTCGAGAATCAACAAAATAAGACACGCCTCTGACGATTCCGCGATTGTCTGTCTCGATGCTTTCTGCAACGGCCGATGTTTTGAGATCACAGTTACCAGTTGCAAGTGCGCGTGGAATGACTGTGTTTTGTGTGCCGTTCTTCGCGTCCGTCGGACACGCAAAACCGACGCAGTACTTACACTCAATGCACGCCGCACGTCCCGCGTAACTTTGGGTGTTAATCAACAACGGGACAGGACTGGTTCGCCAACCAAGTTGTCGTGCAGCGCTTTGCAGCGCTGCAGTTTGCGGATTCGGCGGCACCGGCGGCAACGGGTAATTGCGCTTGCGTGGAATCTCGCTTTGAATCGAGTCACCATTGCCGGCCGCGCCTAATTCCCATTCAGCACGTTCATAGAATGGCTCGAGGTCATCGTACGAGATGGGCCAATCGGCAAGCGAGCTGCCTTCGGGCACGCCATACTTGCTCGCCATTCGAAAATCATCGGGATGAAACCGCCATGCCTGTGCGCCGTAAACTCGCGTTCCGCCTCCGAGACACGCAGCATTGTTGTGGTAATCAACCTCGTACGGCTTAACGACTCGCGACCTGCCGTGGGGATCGACAAAGACACGCGGGTTACCAAGTATGTCTGGACCAGCGTTGTGACCATATACAGCGAGCCGTTGATTACGCAGATGGTCTCGACCTACGTCACCAAAGCTCAGCGCAGCGCCTCTTTCAAGCAGCAGTACGTGTTTGCCGGCCTCGGCCAGAACGCAAGCGACAATACCGCCAGCCGCGCCTGTCCCGATAATGATGGCGTCGTATTCGTTCATGAAGTTTCGAAGCCGGTCATTAACCACGAGACACGATCGCGGTTGCCGCCTTGTTGTGGATCGCTGTAGTAACCCTCGGCAGTTGTGTTGACGAGCATTTCAAAAAAGAGTGATGGCGATATGGGCCACCGTGTTTTTACGTCAGCGGATTCGATGGCTGCGAGCGTCGCGAGCTTCTGGTCTGGTGTGAGATTGGTGAAGGGGTTATTGAATCGCTCGAGCGCTTCGGCATCGATGCAGTTGATACCGGCGAGGAAAAATTCTGATTGTGCGGCCAGATCGGTTTGAAAGAGGCGCGCAAGGTAGTCGCAGACGCCTGCTTCATAGGCGCCAGGGAAATCGTCAGGCGGAATCAGACAATCGACAACCGCACGAAGAGTTTCTGGATTCATTGTTTTGTGTGGCCAAGTTCGATCGTTCTCTCGACAACGGCGCCGGTTACGACGTCTGTTGCACGAATCACGTATTTGCCTGATGGATCGTTCAAGGCAAACGGGAGCGTAAACGTACCGCGTCCATCCTTGACCAGAACGTTGGTCGAGTAGATCGGAAGACGAGTTCCGTCCGGTGCGTAGACGTGACAGCGCACCAGACTCGTCCCCGTTTTGTTCGACGTCAGAGCAAACGAAACGTGATCACCCGGATGAGCTGAGACCGGTCCGTCAAACTTCAGTTCGTTCACCGTCGCACTCAAACCCAATACGAGCGCATCCCCAACAAGAATCGAACTGTGAACCACATCAGTAAAGCCGAGTTGTTTGCCGGACCTGACATCGGCTACGTAGAACTTTCGTGGAAGTTTGATCGTCAACTCCTGCTTCGCAACCTGGCCGAGGTTGGCATCCGTATAAGTCGTAACTCCGTCCTGGCCCACAACGCCGGAAATAGCGACGTTGTCTTTCACAATCGCGACGATTTCGGCATCGCCAAATTGGTAACGAACGATCTGTGCTCGCGACAACGGCTTGCCGTCAGGCGACGTCACCTGAATCGCAGGTTTGATACCGGCCTTCTCAAACATCGCTCTTGCGCTCTGCCGATACCACTCTCCTCCAAAATTTGCAGCCCGCAGTTTTGGATACTGATCCCAGGTAGTGTTCAGGTAAACGGTCCAACCAGCACCTTTGCGATTCACGATCGGGGCGTTGTTGTTATCAGAAGCCGGCTTTATGTTGAGCTTGTCGGGAGGTGGAGAGACAATGCCGAACAACTTGTTCACGTTGTCGTTCGTTCGCCAGGCACAGTGTTGGTCCATCCATCCCGGCGCTGCGTCGGCAATCACTACACCACCACGCTCAACAAAGGCGGCAAGTTGTTGAACTTCTTCGTCGGAGAGAGCCAGCGCGAGCGGAAGGATCAGAACTCGATACTTGTCGTTTGAAATACCTCTCGTCGCGACATCTTCGGAGGAAATGAAGTCAAACTGCAGGCCCAGATCCTTGATCGTTTTCACCCATGCGTCGCGGTTTGCAGTAAAGCTCAGTCGCGCTTTATCCGGCACTTCATCGTCGTCATCGCTGCTCCGTTGGTGATAACCAAGAATGCTTGCGGCATGAATTGAAGGCATTGAATAGTAAAGCGCAATGCCGTCGTGACGTCGCGTTGACTCCATCAACAGTTTGCCGACGCCTTCAGATCGCAGCGAACTGAATGCTTTTCCCATGTCGCGCGCCGACGCCGAGTGAGTCAGGTCCGGATTGAGAAATGAGTACATCCAAAAAATATTCGGGTGCAGCACGTTATGAATCGCCGCGGTCCAGATCGCGTTTTGAACGGCGAGTCCATGTGAACCATAGCCGGTCCAAAAGCCAATCATCGCGTTTGGCTTCGCGAAAGATCGATGCATGTCCCACTGATTGCCGCCGTCGTAGGAAAGGAAGTCGTCGATTACACGATCTAGACGCGACCAGTCGGCGCCGTTGTAAGCATTCGTAGCCTGCGTGCCGGAAACTGCGATGTGTGCGTCCCTGTCGCCTTCGATCGCGGCGTCGCGAGCAGTTTGGTAAGCGCGCGCGAAAGTGATCTCCATGAAGGTTCGGTGATCTGCCCACGGAGCGAAGTTCCTCGTCTTGCGGGCTTCATCAGTTGTGTAAGGGACAACGGAATTCCAGTCGGTAAAACTTGTGCGCCATTCCTGGTTCAGTGCGTTGAGACTCTTGTACTCCTGCTGTAACCAGGTACGGAACTCTGCGAGAGTATGCGGATTCCAGTCGAAGTCGACGGCATCGCCATATGAAGTCAGTGAGCCTTCGTCACCAACAAAGTAGTAGTCCATGTTATAACGCGCCTTGTTGCGAGCGGAGGCGCGCACAATGTCAGCCAGGTTCTTGAGGACAGCAGGATCGTTGAATGATGGAGTGCGCTGCAGAAACTTCTTGTCGCCGGTGCGTTTGTAGAGTTCTTTTTTTGTCAGGTAGCCGAGTGCTTCGAAGTCACCGGTCTTTTGATAATCGGCGATCGCGCGTTCCATGTCCTGAGGAGTCGTTGGCCCACGATCGTACCAGTAGACACCAAACGTTCCGCGTGGGATGTTGAGAGAATTGTCGACATCGTTTGACCACGTGAAGCCTGTATCGGCGGCAGCACTGCGCACCATTTGCATCTGCGCATCCTGCAGATAATGTTTTGTGCCACCAAAGGAAACGAGCGCTGTGTACTCTTTCTCACGGCGTTTGTCCTGAACCACCATCGCGGGTTTGGCTTGGACCTGATCGACGATAGCGCCACGTTGATCCACTAGCTCGCCTTTGACGAGTGCAAACTTGCCGAGAAAATCCTTGAGTTGAAAGGTGAAGGTTCGTTCACCACGCGCGGGTGCGGAAATCGTGCCGAGTAACCGGCCGAGGTCATCGGAAACTTGCATTCGCATTTGCAATCCGTTCAGGTTTCCGGTCGCGCGCAACACGGCGCTCAACGTCTCGCCGCGCTTGTAAACGTCGACCGCGGTTTTGGTACTAGTCATCAGAGCCTGTTTCGGAGTGGTGAAAGTGGCAGCGCCCCAGTTGAGTGTTGATTCATCCACTGGGTTGCGAATGATGAGATTGAAGATTTGCCGGCCGCCGGGCCAACCGACCTCAGACTGAAATTTAGCGGCTGCGATCTCGATTGAATTTGATCCGCGACTCAGAGTTTTATCGACAGTCGTTGAGCCAAGCGTCTGCCCAAATTCGTTTCGCCCATTTACTTCAATCTGTACTGTCTGATGGCTCGATGAATTCAGCGATAGTTTTACGCCTTTCTCATCGGCAGTCAGCGATTCGATTCGAACGGGCGTTATTCTTCCCGCGGCCCACAAGACGGCTCGTGCGAGCAGTGAATACTGGTATTCCCAGTAGTCCCAGTAGATCCTGGTTTCAATCGGATTGATGCTTTGAGGAGTAAAGCCTTCTTCAACATAAGCCATCGACACAACGCGGCCTTTTCCGTAATTGTTTACGCTGAGAATCGGGTTGTTGCCGGATTTGATTAGGACGCTACCCTTCGACTGGTATCGATAAAAAGATCCGCCGATTGTTCCTTCCGGAAGCAGCTCGAGTGGCAAGCCTTCAGTGATGAAGTGAGTTTCGCCGAGTTCCCACTTTCCCTTTGTTACTGCATCGCGATTGATGTCCGGATAACCGCGCTCGTTAATCGTGTCGTCCGCAACACCGAAGAGGGGAGATAACTCCCAAATACGTTCGTCGCCAGTCGCTTCATCGCCTTTGAACGGATGACCTTTTACATCGCCGACGAACGGGTGGAGAAGTACGAGTCCGGCGCCATCCTGCACTCTGCGCAAAATCGCATCGCGCGTGGCGCGCGTCATGCGGGACCAACCGTTGATTCCGGGAATGACCATCACCTCGTACTGATTGTTTCCGGTCAGATCCTTTTCGACGTATTCATAAACGGTTCGAAAATCGTCGCGGTCGCCACGATATTCATGACCGTAGAAATCACCGATGCCCCAGCAGTTGATGTCCCAGCTACGATCGATTGAGTCTGTGGTGGGAGCGAGTGCGATGCGCTGCATCAACTCGACCATGTCTCTTCCATACTGAATGGACGGTATGAAGAAACCTTTTATGGGGCCCTGCGGCAGCCTGGTGGCCCAGGGCACGTGAGGCGTGACGACTGCGGTTGAGTAGGTGATATCGTTCTTTGCAAACGTGCTTCCGCCGACGTTTTTCGGTTCCTGTGCTGAGACGTGGAACAACAGGAGAGTGATCAGCGCGATCACGAGGTAGATGGACTTGGTCATTGGATCAGTACAGCGCCAAAGGCGCGAAACATGATAGCCAGGGGCAAGCGCTGAGCGCAGCGAAGCGCGTCGCCCCTGGATCGACGCCTAGCAAAGGTATGAAGCTCTGAAAGAGCGGAATAACCAGTGACGATATTTCGCACTTTCAGTGCTCAGTTCGATTAATTTGTGCTACCCAGGGGCGACGCGCTTCGCTGCGCTCAGCGCTTGCCCCTGGCTACCATATTTCGCGCCTTCGGCGCTGCGTCCAGCCGGATTTCTCGTTGTTGTGCAAGCGACCTACGCAGCGACTTCGCCGGCAAGGGGATCTGCTTGTAACTCACGGAAGCGAACGTCGGATTGCGGGATTGATTTCCACGTTAGCGCGAATCCGACTGACGAAAGTGCTTTAACGATGTTCTCCTGGACGGGCTGCTTCTGGGCCACGAGCGTCTGAACATTGCGCGCGCCTTTTGCCGTTGGTTTCTTCTGTGTTGCTTTCAACCGAATAACTTTAAAGGCCTCAAGTGAATGCCACTGCATCGGCGGCAACTCCGCTTTCTTCCCGAGCGTACCCGCCGGCGGCTTGAGTCGTTTGATCCCTGTGATACAACCCTCAACCAGCTTCGCCGTCGGTTCAGTTGGCTTCATGTTCGGCTTGCCCGGCTGCCAGATAGCTGCCGCCAACGATCCTGTCTCCTCTTCAATGGTCCAGCCAGACATCTTGACCGGTTCAACTCTTAGATTCTCATCGCGGACCATCGTGACGTTGAGAACTGAATCGATACCTTTACCCATTGGATGAGCGCCCAACTTGTTTGCAGACTGCTTCGGCGGTGTTGTGTTCTCGACTTTGATCTGCTGAGTGATCATCATCGACCGGCCACTCGTCTCAAGCTGCGGAACTCCCGCAACTGTTTTTGCTGTACCAAGATTCAACGTGCTTACCGGAACCGTAGCGGCCGCGGCCAATTCGAACTCATCCGGTCGCACTTTCCAGATTCCGTCCTCAGGTTTTGCTTGCGAGTCCTTCCGGCGCGCATTCGGAAGAGTGTTGAGGTTGTTGCGGCCCGCCGCGAGATTGGGTTGGATCATCGGAAACGCCGGCACCGGATCTGCGACGGCTCTTCTGTCTCCGCCACTCAGATTGAGAAACTCGTGGCAGAAGTCCTGCCAGGTTTCGATCAGTTTCAATTGCCTGGGAGGCTTCTCGCCGAACTCGATGTCAAACTTCACCACCGTCAGATCGATGTGAGCAATCCCGCCGACTGGCGGACCCCACATCTTGATACTCGCAGCGATCGTGACGTTAATCGAGGTGAGAAAGAACCTGACTTCCGCCCGCAATGAGATACCAAGCTCCGCTTCAAAAAAGATCGGACTCCAATTGACGATGACGTCGAGGTACGCCGTGAAATACGCGGAGATGCGACCCGAGTGAAAAGTTGCTTCTAACTTCGCGCCGAGCATGCCGCATGAAGGCGTGTAAGCGAAGTACACGCCGCCTTTGATCGTCAGGTTGTCATTGACGCGCCAGTTCAATCCCAGACGCGGCACTACCGGATAATGTTCGGGCCGGCGGAACTTCGGATGGTATCCGCCAAGCGTAACAACCAGATCGCCTTTGTGCTCGCCGGCGAACCATGCAAACAGGGCGAACCCTCCGGTCAGCTTGCAGTCCTCGTTGATGATCCAAGAATTGTTGGTGAGGAGCGCCTGTAGTTTGAATGCTCCTTCCTTCGGCTTGATCGTCATCAGGATTTGCAGCTCGACGTAACAAATCGCGCGGGCCGTCGTATCGCGCGGCTGTCTGAAACGCGCCAGGCCCAGGAGCGCAATCTCAAAATCGCCACCGCCCCATTGCACGATGAGCAACGCGAAGCAATCGATCAGTCCGGAAATCGTGAAACGCACGCCGCCACAGGCGAATTGCTGGCCCAACTCGGGAACCAGGTAGTCTTTCATCTTCTCGAGCAACGCGGCGGGATCTTCAACGGGCTTGGCAAGTTGATTATGCAGCTCGAACGTTTCGTCTTCTTTCTGGTAACCACCCTGGCCCATCACCATCTTCACGAGCGGAAACTCCGCGACGTTGTCGATCGTCGGAATCTTTGCACGGCGGTTGTAGCCATACCCGAACACGATTGCGGTGAACTGGATTGGTCCAACCGTGATGCCGGTGCCACTTGCAGCGCTTAACGTCACGTAGACGAAGAATGTCTTTTCAGGACGTAGAACAATGAACTCGTCGTCGTATTGATCGATCAGATATTGCTGGTTGTCTGATGAGTGAAGCTCCCATCCGCCTCCCATGGCTCGAGAAACAGAAGTGGGTGTGATGTTCTTCTCGCGCAGCTTGGGCGCGAGCTTTGGCGGAACCTGTCCTGTATTTAGTTTGAGTACTGTATTCGGCTCGTTGTCGAACTTGCAGAGGAGCAGACTTCCGTAGAAGCCCATCGCCGAGAACGAACCTTTAGGTATGCTGACTGTCAGACTGCCCGCATACTCAATCCCGACTTTCATAAAACTGCCGGATATGATCACGGAACCAAACTTCACGGACACGTCGAGCCCATCAAGTGTGAACTTGAACATTCCCGGATTGTTCAACTGGAAAGTTAATTTGGCGCCGATGAAGCCCAGCTCGAAGACCGGCAAACGAATGCCGCCAGTCAACATGACGGTCAGTTGGGCACTATCAGGCAGACCTTTGCGTATCTCGACGTTTTCGACGCCCTTCAAGGCGATTCCGATTTGCTTGATGTAGATGGGCTCGGCGAGGCGATCGATCGGAATCAGGACCATCTTGCCGCGCTCGCCTTTGTCGTTATAAAGCTGAATGTCGAGCGTGCTGAAGCCGCCGTCTTTTAAAGGGGAAAGGTAACCGACGGAGATCGAGAACTTGTCTTTCTTCTTGGCGCTCAGCCGTGTCTTTACGTTTCGTTTTGTTGGCTTGGGAACCGGGATCATTCCCCATTCGTCGGCAAGCAGCTCCTGGAGTCCTTCGATGATCTGATCGCCTCCGCCCTTCTTCTTCTTATCGTCTTCTTCCTTTGGCCCAAGGGACAGACGCATGTCCTTGAGCTTCACACCGACACCGAAGG
>DASYPN010000215.1:0-2243 GCA_036006625.1 Pyrinomonadaceae bacterium
CGCGCGCTCGTGCGCGAAGTGCTGGCGAAGGCCGCACCTGAAGAAGCGCCGCAAACGCCCACGCGCTTCGTAAACACAGTTTCAGAACCAAACACGCAGACAGCAGTCACGCGGGATGAGTCAGCGAAGAGCGTCATCACGGAGGACGACGTGCGCGGTTTAGAACCGGGAGCGGTGCTCAGAATCGGTGAAGACGCGCGGCTGACGCCTTTAGCGGCAGATATCGTTAACGAAAAGAAGATCGAGATTGTGAGGCGTGCGTCCCGGCGTGGGTCGAAGGCGTCGAAACTGATCGCAATCGGTGCTGACCATGGTGGGTTCAGGATGAAGGAAGAGCTCAAGACTGTGTTGGCTGAGTTGGGCCACCGGGTGCAGGACTTTGGCGCGTACTCGGAAGACGCAGTTGACTATCCTGATTTTGCGCACGCCGTTGCACGCGCAGTCGCGGATGGGAACTCGGATCTCGGGATCATGATTGATGGAGCCGGTGTTGGCAGTGCGATGACGGCGAACAAGGTTCCCGGCGTTCGTGCGGCCGCGTGTTATTCGGTCGAAGTGGCGCGCAATTCCCGCGAGCACAACGATGCGAATGTGTTGACACTCGGCAGCAAGACGATCAACAGCAAGCAGATGCGCGAGATTGTCACCACCTGGCTTTCCACCGAGATCAGCGAAGACCGTCATCGCAAACGCGTCGCCAAGATCGACGCGATCCAGAAGCAATATCAACGGTAGTTTGAAGAGTTTTCTCACGCAACGGCGCAAAGGCGCAACGCTTGTTTTTCAAGGTCGGACGTTGCGCCGTTGCGGCGTTGCGGGAGTACATCTCTTTACTGCTAGAATGCTCCGGTCATGCCTTTTTCCAGCAACGGCGATTACGAAGCTTTAGTTGACCAGATCACCGATGCCATCGTTGCGCGCCTGAATGGCGACGGCGTCGAGCAGGCGCAGATGTGTGGCTGCACGTCTGAATGCTTCCATCGTTGTCCGGAGCGAATGCACCGCATCGTCGATGCCGGCGCCGCGCGTATCGGCCTCGTGTTGGGCCAAGCTGGATCGGCGAGAGAATGGGCAGGACTCATCGATCATACTCTCCTTAAACCTGAAGCGACGGACGACGACATCAAAAAACTCTGCCAGGAAGCCGCCACGTATCACTTCGCGTCCGTATGCGTTAACCCAACCTGGGTGCGCGTCGCTGCATGTAACCTGCTCGGCAGCGGCGTCCCAGTTTGCACTGTCATCGGCTTTCCACTCGGCGCCACACTACCCGACGTCAAAGCCTACGAAGCGCGTCGCGCGATCCTCGATGGGGCGAGGGAAGTGGACATGGTCATCAACGTCGGCGCACTGAAGAGTGGCGACGATTGTCTCGTGGAATACGACATCCGCTCGGTTGTTCAAGTCGCACATGAGTATGATGTCACTTGCAAAGTGATCATCGAGACCGCATTGTTGACTGACGACGAAAAAGTTCGTGCGTGCAACGCAGCAAAAAAAGCCGGCGCTGATTTTGTAAAGACTTCAACCGGCTTCTCGAAAGGCGGCGCCACAGTTGCCGATGTCGCTCTGATGCGACGCACTGTTGGATCGGAGCTTGGCGTCAAGGCATCAGGTGGTGTGAAAGGTCTCGAAGACGCACGCAGGATGGTTGAAGCCGGCGCCACACGCATCGGCGCCAGTGTTGGTGTAAAGATCGCACAAGAAGCTGCGGGTAAAGCCCCTTCCGCTGTTGGATCCTCCGCTTACTAGGATGGTGATCACTAATGCCTGCAAACCCCAGACTGTTGGCAGTCATTCTCGGCGGAGGCGCCGGTAATCGTCTCTTTCCACTCACGCAACAACGATCGAAGCCGGCCGTTCCACTCGGTGGTAAATACCGTCTCGTCGACATCGCGCTTTCAAACTGCATCAACTCCGATATCCTGCGCACGTTCGTGCTGACGCAGTACAACTCCGCGTCGCTCAATCGCCACGTCGCGCAAACTTATCGCTTCTCTCCATTCTCAAATGGATTCGTGGAGATAATCGCCGCTGAGCAGACGCCCGAGAGCCCGCAGTGGTTTCAGGGAACGGCCGATGCCGTGCGACAGGTCCTGCCACACATTAACAACTGGGGTATCGACACGCTTTTGATTCTTTCCGGCGATCATCTTTATCGCATGGACTATCGCCAGTTTCTCGAGCGGCATTATCAAACGGATGCTGACGTCACCGTGTCTGTAATTCCATGCGAGGCGGGA
>DASYPN010000216.1:0-11931 GCA_036006625.1 Pyrinomonadaceae bacterium
TTGAAGGGTTGCATGTGGCCGTCCTTCGTTTCCTGTCCTTCCGGAAAAATCAGAACACTCCAACCGCGATCTACCGCTTCGCCTGCGTAAGTGAAGCTTTGTCGGAACCCGCTCTGTCGCGGAAGTGAGAAGACGTTGAAAAGCGCAGCTCCGAGCGCGTATGCGACCTTCTTTTTCGCACGTGCAAGAAATCCGAGGTCTGCGGGTGGATAACGCCAGTCGCGCAGGTACTCGCCTGACATTGCGATCGCGAGCCGTAGCCGCCAGCGAAACGGCAACGCAGATAGAATCGGTCCAGCATCGGCATCAGTGACATGATTCGCGATGAACAGCACCGGGCCATTCGCTTTTGGCAGTCGCTCAACTCCAATTACGCGAACGCGACACATGATCCACGTCAACGGCAAGAGAAAGACGTGATAGACGAGCGGCCGGATCCACGTCATCGGGAAGCGCATGGCCCAGCGTGGATACGGATACGGAACTGTTTCAGATTTTCCCCGGCTGACGATCTGTTCGATGTCACCTAATGTTGTGGCCTGTGTGATTGCTGCCTCATCAAGCTCGATTTGATACTGATCTTCGAGCGCGCTCAAGAGCTCAACTCTGCCCAGTGAATCGAGTTTTAGATCATCAGAAAGGTTCGCTGAGAGACTAAAGCTGCCGGGTTGCACTTTGGCTATCCGGCTGATCACAGGAAGACTCAAAGGTGCTTCTTCAGTCGATGGGCTGCCTTTGACAGTCTGATCGAGCAGCGGTTTCACTGCCTCAGCGACCTGGACTTTGATCACCTTCCTTGTGCCCGTCGTCCGCGGAAAATCAGCCTTGGGCCATAAGACCCAGTGACGAATCCGCTGGAAGTCTGCAAGCGAGTCGTTCGCACGTTGAACCGCCGGATTCATGTCTGAACTCGCCTCGCGTGGAATGAGCACCGCGAGCGCCTCTGTGCCTCCAGTGAACGGAATCACGGCGCTCGCTTTGATCTCGGGCTGACGATCGAGTGCAGCTTCGAGATCGGAGGGATAGATCTTGAGACCCGCCGCCGTGACGATCGTCTCTTTACTTCGGCCACGAAAATAGATGTGCCCGTCCGGTCCGACCTCACCAATGTCGCCAGTGTGAATCCAACCGCGTGCATCGGCGAGCGATTGACCGTTGCGGTTCCAGTAGCCCGGCGACACGTTGGCGCCACGCACGAGAATCTCGCCCTCGTCACTCAGCTTCACTTCCTGTCCGGCGACGGGTTTTCCGATCGAGCCCTGCCGTGTGCGGAACGGATGAGAAAGACTCGTGAGCGATGCCGTCTCAGTCATGCCGTAACCCTGAATGATCGCGTAGCCAACGCGTCGCCAGAACGTTTCCGTTTCGCTCTCAAGAGTGGCGCCACCCGAAATAAACGCCCACAAGCGCCAGCCAAATTGGCGGTGAACTTTACGGAAGGTCCACCAGTTGCGCAGGAAGTGTCGCTGCTCGGCAGTGCTGAGCTGGTCGTCGGAGATGTGTGCGTCGGTCTTGACCTTCTCGCGCAGTGTTTCCAAAACACGCGGCACGGTGACTACGACGTTGATGCGACCTTTCTTCACCGCTCCGATGATCTCCGAAGGTTTGTACGACTCGCGGAAATGAACTTCAGCACCGAGGAACTGTGGAATGAAGATTCCCATCAACTGCCCGAAGACGTGACTCAACGGCAACAGGCACAGAAAGCGAAGCGGATGTACGAGACGTTCCCAACGCGCATACTTCTTGAATTCTTTTTCGATGGGTGCGAGGTTGGCGAGAAGATTTCTGTGTGTGAGACAGACGCCTTTCGGTTCGGCAGTGGTTCCCGAAGTAAACACGATCTCGACGAGGTCGTCGGGCTTCACGGGCGCAGATGAATAGCGTTTATCGGAATGTCTCGCGATGTGATCTTCAAGAGTGCTGAAAGCCAGGCGAGGGATCTCGAGTTGTTCATTGTCGGCGAGCAGGAGTTTTGCGGAAACCTGCTGCTGAACTCTCTCGACGAAGTCAGTCGCCGACTTTACATCAAGTGGCACGACAACTGCGCCGCGGAGCAGACAGCCATAGAACGCCGCGATCCATTCGGGACTATTCTCGCCCCAGAACAGCACGCGGTCGCCCGCTCCGATTTCACGGGCTTCGAGTTCGCGCGCAAATTGAAACGCGCTGGACGCCAAACGCGCGTAGGACCATCGCGCGATTCTCAGTCCGCGCCAGTGCGCGACAGCCGTCTGCCCGCCATGCGCGATGCAGTCATCGAGAAAGCTGATCAGCGTTTCACGCACAAAAATCTTGTTCATCCTGCCCAAATCATGTAAATCCTGTCTAAATGACCAAAAAATTCCGTTTGCCAGTCGTGATTCTAACGCTGCTTTGCTGTGCGTTCACTCTTAGTCATGCACCTTACTCAGGTGCCACAACCGTCATTGCGCAAAAGAGTTCTGTAGTCGCAAGCACATTTGAGGTGCGAAAGTTCGGCGCTAAAGGCGACGGGAAGGTACTCGACAGCCCCGCAATCAACAAAGCCATCGACGCGGCAGCGGCGGCGGGCGGCGGTACCGTCCTCTTTACTGCAGGCACGTATCGCTCCTTCTCGATTCACTTAAAAAGCAACGTCGCCCTTTATCTCGACCAGGGCGCGACGATCCTCGCCGCCGATCCGCGGGACGGCGACGGCAAATACGATCCACCCGAACCAAACCAGTGGGACCAATACCAGGACTTCGGTCACAGTCACTGGCATAACAGCCTGATCTGGGGTGAGAATCTCGAAAACGTCTCCATACTTGGACCAGGTCGGATTTGGGGAAAGGGATTGGTCCGAACTGGCGGCCAGTCGCGCACGAAAGAACAGAACGATGCACTCGAAAAGATGGGTCCCGATCCGAAAGCCGGGCCATTTGGTTATCCCAATAGACGCGACGAGGTGGAACCCGGTTGGGGCAACAAAGCGATCAGTTTGAAGCTCAGCCGTAACGTGATCATTCGCGACATCAGTATTCTTCACGGCGGTCACTTTGCCATACTCGCAACCGGCGTCGATAATCTGACGATCGACAACGTCAAGATCGACACAAACCGTGATGGCATCGACGTCGATGCATGCAAGAACGTTCGTATCTCAAACTGCACGATCAATTCGCCTTTCGACGATGGCATCTGCCCGAAGAGCTCTTTTGCACTCGGCTACGCTCGAGCGACTGAGAACGTGACGATCACGAACTGTCAGGTCAGCGGATACGACGAGGGAACTCTCCTCGACGGCACTTACAAACGCGAGTTCCGAAATCAGAATGGAACTTTCAGTCCCACCGGGCGCATCAAGTTTGGCACCGAATCAAATGGTGGTTTCAAGAACATCACCGTCTCGAACTGTGTCTTCGACTATTCGCGTGGGCTCGCGCTCGAATCAGTCGATGGCGGACTGCTCGAGGACATCACGATCTCAAACATCACCATGCGAGACATCAGCAACTCGCCGATCTTCCTGCGACTCGGATCGCGCAATCGTGGTCCAAAGGAAACGACGAAAGTCGGCGCGATGCGTCGTGTGATTATCAGCAACGTCGTGGTCCACAACGCCGATCCGAAGTACTCGTCGATCATCAGCGGCATACCGGGTTACCTGGTTGAAGACGTGCAGCTCAGTAACATTCGGATCTACGCGAAGGGTGGTGGAACGAAGGAGCAGGCCGCGCTCGAGCCGGCGGAAAGAGAAAACCTTTATCCCGAGCCGACGATGTTTGGTGAGTTGCCGTCGTATGGATTTTTCGTCAGGCACGTAAAAGGGTTACAAATGCGCGACGTCGAGGTGAGCTATCTGACGCCGGATCTCAGACCCGCTTTCTGGTTGAATGATGTGCAGGGCGCGGAGTTTATTCACGTCAAAGCGCAACGTGAGGGTGATGTGCCGACCTTTGTGTTGAAAGATATTACCGGGTTCAGTATTCAACAGAGCTGGCCGTTGCCGGACCAGCGTTTAGAACGAGTTGAAACGCGTAAGCTGTAGGCGTCTCCTTGGAGTGCGCCAACTTGTTGGCGCTTTGGTATTTGTTCACAACACTCATACCAAAGCGGTAACAAGTTACCGCACTCCAAGGTGGCGTCCAATCTACCTCGGTTCCGCGCCTTCAATGATCAGTTCATTCTTCACACTGAAAAGCCCGGGCACGCCACGGGCGCGAATGTAAGCGAGCTGCGCGTCGCCCTTATTCGCGACAACACCCTTGAGCGTCGCGTGTCCACGATCGACGATCAAATGAATCGGCGGCACAGACTGCGTCGCGTAGCGAAACAGCGGCGAGTTGAAGTTGTAGATCGCTCTGTACAGCGCCAGTCGTAACCGATCGTCCGACGGCGAAAGTGGCAACACCTCGATCTGATTATTCACTTTCGACACACCATCAACGTCCTTCACTCGGCTTTCTGCCTCTGATTTCGTTGTCGGTCTCACGACCTGGCCACGCAGTACGACAGTATTGTCGCCCTGGATCTCGAACTCAAGCCAGTCATAGACACCGTAATAAGGCAGCATTCTTAGCTCGTGCCGGATCTCGCGAATCAGACGCGGGTTAGTAGCCTGGCTGCGCGCCACGAGCGGCTGGCCCAAAACTGCCAGTAGGACCAAAATCGGAAACACTCTCATACGAAAACCTCCACCAACCATATCTAAAGCCAAATGTTCTCGCGTGTGTGCCACAAAAGGCACAAAAAACACAAAAAGGCACAAAAGAGAAAACTGAGTTCAGTGTCTCTTTTGTGCCTTATGTGCTTTTTGTGCTTTTTTGTGGCTACTGCCCGATTGGCTTGTCGGTGGCGGTCGCCGGCTGAGCGTCGTTGACGTGAATCGTGTTTGTGTCGGAGTCAACGTAGTAGAAATTCTTGCCTGTGGCAGCAACCCCTGTCGGCACCTGCGGGTCGGCGTTGATCGTGTAACCGGCCTGCGAGGACGTTGACTTCGGAATAACCTTCATCGTGTAGACGTAGCCGTCCACGATCGGTGTGGTGCCGTCGAACCGGCTGTCGAGCAGGTTCTCTTTCCGCATTTCTTCGAACGTTCCAAACGAACTGCGTTGATGGGCATTGAAATAGAGCATCTGCTGCTCAGCAATCGAGCGCAGCGTCTTCACGGCTGCGGCTTCGTTTGCGGCCCTCACTGCGGCCCGCCAACCCGCGATTCCCACGCCGATCAGTATGCCTATGATGGCGATAACGATCATCAACTCGATCAGTGAGAAACCGCGCTGGTTCTTCCTGGTATCATTAAGGGGTTTCATATTCACTCTCCTCGGGCACTTACACGAAGCATTCAAATTTCGGTTCCGATTTCTGCTGCGCTTGCCCATCCTCGGTACGCGCCTTAGTCTACTACAGGAGTGCGCCCGGGTCACACTCGTCACAGTCGTCACGTTGGTTACATTGTACGCGTAGCCAACTTTTCCGTGCGAGGCGTGCTCAAAGCAAGGTAGAATGCAGGCCAATTCATGCGGAACCTCGAACCAATCAGCAGCGGACAGTTAACCAGCGCCAGCGCCATCGAGCAGATCGAGCGGCTGCAGAGTGCTGTCGAAACTGTCATCAAGGGCAAGCCGGAGGCGATTCGGCTGGCCATTGTGACGCTGATTGCCGGCGGGCACTTGCTCGTTGAGGACGTTCCGGGTGTCGGTAAGACGACGCTGGCCCACGCGCTCGCTCGCGCCCTCGATTGTAACTTTCAACGCATCCAGTTCACTTCCGACCTGCTGCCGTCAGATGTCATTGGCCTGTCAGTTTACAACCAGCACAGCGGGCTTTTTGAATGGAAGCCGGGACCTGTTTTTGCCAACGTCGTTTTGGCCGACGAGATCAATCGCACGACTCCTAAGACTCAGTCAGCATTGCTGGAAGCAATGGCCGAGCGACATGTAACGGCTGAAGGTGTCACACACGATCTGCCTGCTCCGTTCATAGTTCTGGCAACACAGAACCCCATCGAGCATCACGGCACATATCCGCTGCCGGAGTCGCAACTCGATCGATTCATGCTGCGATTGCGTATCGGTTATCCGGCGCCAATTGACGAACAGAGAATTCTCCGCGATCGCGAGTACACGGATCCGCTCGACGAGCTCGTGCCGGTGATGACTGCGCCCGAAGTCGTCGAACTGCAACAGGCAGTCACGACTGTTTCCGTTGATGATGCACTCGTTCATTACCTGATGCGGATCGTTGCTGCAACACGCAACTCAGAGATGTTGGACCTTGGCGTCAGTCCGCGAGGAACGTTGGCGCTGTTCCGTGCCGCGCAGGCGTTAGCGTTGGGTGAGGATCGAACTTACTGTATCCCCGACGACATCAAGCGACTGGTCGTGCCCGTGTTCGCGCATCGAATTGTCGTCAGTTCGCGATTCTCATCGTCGCTCCGTCGCAGTGAAGAAGCCGAAGCTGTCCTCAACGAAATCCTGAAAACTGTCAGTGTTCCGCTGTGAAGTCAGAACTCAAGCCTGATCGCGCCGCTTTGGGTTTACATAAGACGTCGTGGCTGCGTGTGATTCTGGGAACGTTGCTCGTTCTTGCCGGCCTGACGTCTGCACTCGTGACGGTGCTCGCTCGTCGCGCGGACGCGAGTGGACTCGCGGGCGCTGCAGCGATTCTGTCACTGCTAATCGCGTTGCTATTGACGATCTTTATTGTCCCTCCGCTCGCGCGTTCTGCGAGAGCTGAAGTCGCAAGTATCGATCTTCCATTTGAGCCGACAAGTGGCGGTGGTGTGTTCGTCGTGATCATCATCGTTGTCGGATTTGCGGCGTGGAACACAGGAAACAATTTGCTCTTCCTGGTGTTCTCACTGCTTTGTTCGACGATGTTCATTGGCTGGGTGGCGGCGCGTTCTTCGTTGCGCGACCTGACTGTTTCGGCGCGTTTCCCGGATCACATCTTTGCCGCTGAGCCCGCGCCGGTGATCGTGACGTTGCGCAATACAAAGCATGTGCTGCCGTCATTTTCGATTCTGGTTGAGGCGCGTGGTCCAGGTAATGATGCCGAAGCAATTCCGAAACGGCGGCGCCGGCACATCAAACGTTTGCTCGCGTACTTCAGTTACGTTCCGCACAATGCGGCGGCAGAGCAGAGAGTTGAGCAACTCTTTCCGCGTCGTGGACACGTGCTGATTGATGGGTTTGAGTTGTCGACGCGATATCCGTTCGGGTTCTTCCGGCGTCGGCGTCGACTGCGTGCGCGGGATGTTGACATCATCGTCTATCCGAAACCGGAAGCGATCGGTGACGAGTTGCACTTGCTGCCGATGTACGCGGGACGGGTGCCCGCAACGCGTCGTGGCGCCGGGCACGATCTGTTTTCGTTGCGCGACTATCAACCGCAGGACGATCTGCGTCACATTGATTGGAAGTCGACTGCGCGATCGAGACGTCTCACGGTGCGCGAGTTTACTTCGGAGGATGAGAGGCGGATCACGATCGTGCTCGACACGCAGCTTCCACGTGGAGCCGAGCAGGAGCTGGTCGAACGGTTTGAACGTGGCGTGGTACAGGCGGCGTCGTTGATCAAGCATTTTATTGACGAGCGCGCTGAAGTCAGTCTCGTGCTGGGTAACGATGTTGGACCATTCGGTTCAGGCATGGAGCATCTCTATCGCTGTTTGCGGCGACTCGCGCTGGTGGCGGCGGTTGATACTGACAAACCTGAGATTGAGTCGGTGAATGTCAGCCGCAGCGTGGAGCATGACTATGCGATTCTGTTGACGGCGGCGTCGCCGGGGTCGATACCGGCGAGCGTCTGGCGCACCAGCCACGTAATTTATTTGTGAGTTTCACGCAAAGGCGCAAAGTAAGACGCAAAGTCGCAAAGACTCGCCAACAATAAGGTTTTTCTTTGCGTCTTTATGTCTTACTTTGCGCCTTTGCGTGAAACGCCCTTCGATTATCGCGCATGATTGAGTCTTCAAAACCCACCTACTCATCGTCCACAGTTTTCCTGATCGGTCTATGTTTCGTTCTTTCGGGGGCGACCGGGCTTATCTATGAAGTGCTGTGGGCGCGCATGCTCGGGCTGGTGTTTGGGGCCACGACGCTCGCGGTCAGCACTGTGCTTGCGGCGTTCATGGGCGGGCTCGCGCTTGGTAGTGCGTTGGCTGGCAGGTTGGCGCAAAGGATCAGGAAGCCGCTGAGTATCTACGGGTTGATGGAGATCCTCATCGCTCTGTATGCGTTGTTCGTGCCGTTGCTGTTTCGCTGGATCGATCACGTATACGTGCTGATCTGGCAGCAGCTTCAACCCGGCTATTTCACTTTCAGTCTCTGGCGTTTCGCGCTTTCAGGTGTGGTGTTGCTGGTGCCGACTACTCTGATGGGCGCTACGTTGCCGGTGCTCGCGGCGGCGCTCGTGAAATCGTCGGATCGTGATTCAAACTCTGTGACGAGGCTTTATGCTTGCAATCTCGCAGGTGCGATTCTGGGCACACTCGCCGCCGGGTTTGTGTTGCTGCCGTGGCTTGGTGTTCGAACAACAATCGCTGTCGCGGCGGCGCTCAATATCATCGTCGGTGTGATTGCGATCACTCTGCAGCGCAGGGCTCAATCGCATGCTGAGGTTGCCGAGACGATCGAAGTTGAAGACTCGGTCGCGGTGTTGGATGATCGCGCATTCTGGTTCTTCGCCGCGCTCGTGTCCGGCTTTGTCACTATCGGCACGCAGGTTTCATGGACGCGCGTCCTCACGATGATCATCGGGTCGAGCACCTATGCGTTCAGTATCGTCGTCGCATTATTTCTGGTCGGACTTGCCATCGGAGCATGGATAGTTGCGCGCAAGGATCGATCGTCTCGCTTGCGTTCGACGATTATGGTCGTCGAAGTGCTAAGTGCTTTGAGTTTGCTCCTCAGTCTCTTTGTCCTCAACGAAATCCCGTCTCTGCTAATTAATCTTGGTTTGCGTCTGAAGGTCGCTTCATGGGTTGGTCTACTCGCGTTGCAGATCCTTTCTGCCACGTTGCTGATCCTTGTGCCGGCAGTGTTGATGGGAATGGTGATGCCGCTGGTGCTCGTTTGGGCCAGCAGTGAAGGGAAGAGAGCCGTCGCGCGTGTGGGGCGTAGCTACGCAATCAATACGGTTGGCGCGATCGCCGGCGCGTTTATCACCGGCTTCATTCTAATTCCAAAAGCAAACACCAGATTCACGCTTCTGTTTGCCGCGACGTGTTGTCTGATAGTCGCCGGCGTGGCGTATCGTCCTGTTTCTTCCGGCTTCGACCCGGCGCTGAAGCGCAGTCTCGCGATCGGATTAACTCTCGCTTTCATCGTTGCGCTGTTCATCGTTGCGCCTCGGATGAATCTCGCGGACCTTTCGATCGGTGCTTATGACAGTCTAGTGCGCGTGATCGCACAAACGCGGGAGGGGGTGCAGGAAGGAGACACAACGGCTGGACCAAACGTCCATGAATTGTTGATGTATCAGGAAGGGCCAACGGCTACGGTATCTGTGCGTCGCGATCGGGACACTGTCTCGATGGCAATCAACGGCCGCACAAACGCGTCTGACAGTATTTACGACATGCCGACACAGGTGATGCTTGGACAGTTGCCGCTGCTGATTGCCCCGCGAATCGACAACGGTTTGATAATCGGTTATGCGACGGGTGTAACAGTTGGCGCGATGTTGCAGTCGCCCATTCAGTCTGTGACGTGTGTGGAGCTCGAGCCGGGAACTGTTGCCGGATCGGAATTCTTCAATCACATCAACAACCGGCCGCTCGACGATCCGCGCACGCAGTTGATCATCGACGATGCGAGAACGTTTCTGCGCGTGACGCCGAATCGCTACGACATCATCGTGAGCGAGCCGAGTCATCCGTGGGTGCCCGGAGTCGCGAACCTGTTTACGCAGGAGTTTTTTGAATTCGGCCGCGAGCGTTTGAAAGACGACGGGATCTGGGTGCAGTGGGTGCAGATCTATCAACTCTCGACCGAGAGTTTGCGATCAGTGCTGGCGACGTATCAGAAGGTTTTCCCGCACGTGCTCGTGTTTCGTGTCGGCGGTTTGAATACGGGTAAGGATCTGTTGCTTATCGGGAGCAACCGGCCATTGAATCTCGATCGACTGCCGGAGCGGTTTTCAGATCAACGAATAGCGGCTGAACTGGCGCGAGTTGATTTGAAGTCGGAGGCTGATGTTAGAGGTTGGTTTGTTTGTGACGAGTCAAAACTCGGACCAGCAGTAGCAGGCGCGAAGATCAATACCGACGACAACATGCACATCGAAATGACCGTGCCTCGTGAAGCGTTTCGACCGTTGATGCAGACTAATGCGGAATGGGTGCAGGCGCTTGCGAAATGAAGAGTTTTCACGCAAAGGCGCAAAGGTAACAAAGACGCAAATTGGAAAAACACTTCCTTGCGTCATTGCTACCTTTGCGCCTTTGCGTGAAATTCTTCCGCTGCCGCTTCACCGCTCCGAATGCAATCGGGAATGCCTGCGCCCCGGTACGAATTCCCGGCCAGTGCGAGGCCGGGTAGTTTTGCGACCAGCGAGTCGATCTCGTTCATTCGATCGAGATGTCCCACTTCATATTGCGGCATCGATCGTTCCCACTTTGCGACCTCAACAAACAACGGCTCTTCACTGATACCCAACAGCTCACGAAGATCAGCCTCAACTCTCGTTGTCATCGTTGCCTCATCGAGCGCAAAGATTTCAGGCTGCAGAGCGCCACCCGCAAACGCCCGCAACAAAACGTGATCGTCCGGCGCGCGGTCCGCAAACTTCACGCTGCTGAACGTACACGCGATCAAAGATCTCTTCTCGATGACGGGAACTACGAAGCCGAATCCATTCAGTGGATGTTTGATGGCTGTGCGTCTGTAACCGAAGTTGATGGTGGCCGTGGAGGCATATTTGATCGCGCGCAGTTTGTCAGCGAGACGTGGATCGACATCGGCCAGCAATGAAGCTGCTATAAACGCAGGGACAGCCAAACAGACTGCGTCCGCTTTGAGTTGCTCGCCTTTATCCGTGGTTATCGTCCATCTCTGATCTAAGCTCACTCTTTGCACTCGTGTCTTCACGCGAAAATCCGCGTTAATCCGCGTTAAGGCATCGACCAAAACCTGCATACCTCGATCGAACGACAGAAACAAACTGTAACGCGCGCCACTCGTGCCGGTTTTTTGAGCACGGCCCTGACGCAACATCGCGAGTATCAGACTCCGATGCTTCTGCTCCATGTCGAGAAAACGAGGCAGTGTTGCGCGCAGGCTGAGCGTTTCCGGATCGGCCGTGTAAATGCCGCCGACCATCGGTTGGGCCATACGCGCGAGTGCTTCTTCTCCCAATCTGCGTCGCACAAAGCTCGCAAGACTCTCGTCGCCGTTTGTACTCTTCCGAGGTAGAAACAGATCGGCCGCCATGCGCGCCTTGCCCGCGATACTGAAAATATCGCTTGCTATAAACGGCCACATGCGCGACGGCGCCAGGAGTTGAAATCCTTCCGGCACAGCTCGAAGGCGTCCATTGCCCACGATGAAACTGCGCCGGAACAATTCATTTGTCTGGATTATTTGCGACTCGATGCCGAGGCGTTTGGCGAGTGCGAGTGCTTCTGGTTTTTCCGAGATGAACGAATCCGGACCACGTTCGAGAAGAAAACCGTCGCGATGCTCGGTTTGAATCGTTCCACCAAGCCGTCCCGAGGCTTCAACCAGCGTAACCTTGATCGATGGATTGAGCTCATGAACACGATGCGCTGCTGCAAGCCCAGTAATCCCACCGCCAACGACGACAATCCTGTTCATCCTACAACTCCTGTAATCCTGTCTAACTAACCAGACAACAATCCTGCTCGCAGATATTCTCCGGAACTCTGTTCTCAACCCGCTCCAACATCAACTCGCGAATCATCTTCACGAACGCCGGATGCGTTCCCGCAGTCGCCGCCCT
>DASYPN010000217.1:0-21079 GCA_036006625.1 Pyrinomonadaceae bacterium
AAGCTCAGGGACCCGCGTCGAAGACCATGAAATTGTCCCATCTATTCACTAGACCGAGTCCTCCCGAGTTGTTGAAGAGTCCGGCTCTGGTTGCATTCGCGAGCGCCGGGATGTTGGTTGAGTAGATCAGGTTGGTATCTATCAAAACCCGGAGATTGCCGTTCGCACGAGTTACAACCAGCAACGTGCTCCAGTCCGAGGGAATAAGTAAGCCACTCGCAATCATCGACCGCACGCCGTTTTGAAAACTACCGACATTCAAAAACTGATTTCCGGGTGAGGCAATGCTGTCGCTCGTGTAAGCAAAGAAGTAATTCGCCTCGTCCACGACACGAAAGCTCAAACCCGTGTCGATGCCACTGCCCCAACGACCCTTCCACCGGGTAGCACGAATAATCAGATCTCCCGAAGTTGATCCGGTATTGACCCAACATATGGAAGTGTTGTCGCCAAGCAGAACGGCATGTCCGTTGAGAATGCCAAAGGGCAACAGTTGATCCGCGCCTGCCTTCATTTGCCAGACCTGCTGGCCGGCAGCCCCACCTTCGGTCGATCCTAATCCTCCTTTGCCACCAAACATGTACGTGGAATTCGGACGAGAAAAAGAATCGAAGACAAGTGCGCCGTCGGGAACGGCGGGTGGCGCGGGAACGCCGACTGGCTGAGGCGCCACACCCGTTGCGAAATTTGGCGCGGTGGAATCGACAACAAATTGTGGCGGAGGACAGCTCCCGCAGTCGCCGAGGATTCCCGCCGTCGTACCGCGCGGAACACCAATATGTGAACCGGTGAGGTATCCGCGTGAAAGATCGGCCACAGTCGGCGCCGATGTAAAGTAATAGCTGAGTAAGTTTCCTTCGCGGCTAAAAACAGTTTCTGGAGCGAAGCTGGACTCGACCGATCTGCTCATGCGCGGGTTGCTGCCTTCGTAACCGCGAACCTGCGCGATTCGACCGCTGAAGTTGGAATGATCTGAGCCGCCGATCAAAAGACGCCCGGCGCCATTGCCTGGGCCGGTTGACTGTCGCGGCCTCTCATACGGCGTTTTTCCAACCGGCACACCATTGAAATAGGTGATGATGTTGTGTCCATCCCAACCTACTGCAAGGTGTCCCCATTCTCCCGACATTGGTCCACTATCGCTGCCGAACGAAAAAATATGACTGCCGCCCGACATGCCGTCGTTAACGTTGCCTGACATTTCGTAACGATTCGGCTCGCTCGAATTAAAACTCGCAATGCCAAACAGCAGCGCGTGCAACCCGCCGTAACCATCCGACAGCATATAAGTAGCGCCGGCGTCCCCCGTCGGCATGGCCCAGAACTCCCAGAAGAATGGTCCAAGATCAGTGAAAGCCGGCCAGAAATTTCCGTAATCGACGGTCTTAGGTGTGCCGTCGAATTCCAGCACCTGCTGTGGATCGGGGAGCGGCTTGAACGTCGCGGTGTAATTGAAGACCCTGTCGCCGATAAGGTTCACAACAGATTGCGAGGTGGGAGCGAACGTGAAGTAGTCCTGCTCGATCGTGGCGCTGACGGTGTAGTTACCCAGGACGGTCGCGGACAGTGAATAGTTACCGTTACTGTCTGACCTTGTCATCGCAGTTTCTGAACCACTCAGGATCAGACTGATGCCGCTGACGCCGGCGTTATTACTGTCAACAACACGGCCGCTGATGATGTATTTGCGCGGCGCGCCTGCAAAGTTCAACACCAGGTCACGATCGAGCGCGCTTATGTTCTGAGGTGTGAATGACAACAGCGTCGTGGCGGCGGGAGTCACGCGGTAATCGAAGCCTGCCGGTACATTCGCAAACGAGTAACCGCCGTCGGGGCTGGTTGTGGTGGTACTGATCGATGCATTGTTGGAGTCTGAAAGCGTGAGATTAACTCCGCCAAGCGCGTTGTTATGATTGTCAAAAACACTGCCGCTCACAGTCTGCATTCGTCTGGCGGCGGAAAAGTTTATGTTCGAGTAACTATTACTGAGGTTATTGAACGTTCTGATTGACGGCGTGAGATTGAAGAATGTTTTAGTGGCAGTCAGCGTATAGTTGCCGAAAGTATTTATCAGAAACGAATACGCTCCATTCGCGTCAGTAGTTATTGCCTGCACCTGATCCCCGTTTAGAGCGAGAGTGACTCCGCTCATCCCGTCGCCACTCTCGGACGTTACTCGACCGCTAAGTATGTACGGAGGCGCGGGAGTCGGTCCTGAACCGGCGTCGTCCGGTGGACCATCTCCTACCGTGCCAATTCCGATTCGAACTCTGTTGCTCTTCACACTATGAAGCGTCAAACCGATCAGAACATCACCCGTATTAACAAGATCGTCACTGAGCCTGAGAATTATCGAACTTAGCCACGGAAGCGACGACAGATGCGCGGCATACTCGACACGTAGTGCGTGGTGCGTGTGATCGGCAGTTTCAGCGTCGGCAGTAATGGCTGATGCATCTTCGTTGGGGGCAAGGGCAAGGTTCAGTGCGAAGACCATGACTCGGGTGCGGCCATCTGCTGCAAAAGGCGTCGAGGGCACAAATGGTTCTTTGCAGAAGGTCACCGATTCGAAAGCAATCGCCCGCGTTGAGTTCACATCGCTAATGAGCACCAGCGGTTTCTCGGGCGGTGTCTGGGCAACACAGGTCAGGCTGGCGACGACGCATGCAGCGAGGAGGCCGATTACTTGCCAGAAGAGTTGAGGACTAACGGGTCGAAGCATTAGCTTGAGGAAAACTAGTGTAGATCTAAATCAACACACATTACACAGATTATTTCGTGAGAATCTGTGTAATCTGTGGATACTCGGGTCAAGTTGCCTGTTACCCGCCCTTTCCGTATAATTCACAGCTTGCTCGAAGGCACGGGGTCTTGTCCGGTGGGTTCGCGCCCACTTTTTCTTTTGGGCGAGAAACCTTCGGAAGGTGGCAATGGCGAACGAATCGATTGCAGCAAGAGTTCAGGAACTAGCTGAACGGGTAGCAATCGACCATGGCCTCGAGTTGGTGCACGCCGAGGTAGCCGGCCCCGAGAACAAGCCGATTGTTCGTATATTCATTGATAAGCCGCAAGGTGTGACCCACGAGGATTGTTCCGAAGTGAGTAATCAGCTCGGGACGATTCTGGACGTTGAAGACTTCATTCACGCGTCCTACACGTTGGAAGTTTCTTCGCCGGGACTCGAGCGTGGCCTGTACAAACGCGCTGACTACGAGCGTTATGCGGGCAGCAACGCGAAAATGAAGACCCGGCAGCCGATTGACGGGCAGCGAAATTTTCGAGGTCGTTTGCTGGGATTGGACGGCGACGACGTGCTTTTTGAAGATCGAACCAACGGGCAGGTGCGCGTTCCTTTGGACGTGATTACCAAAGCGAATATTGAAGTGGATGTAGAAGAGGAACTACGCCGCTCGGGACGTTAACAACCTTATAGGACCTATACGTCCTATAGGACCTATTACAACTGAATAGCTCAACGACGCAGAGAAATCTCGCGCCGAGCAGGGAGATAGAGAGACTTTTCATGAGTTCATCGATAGCACAAAATATCGAGGCACTTTGTCAGGAACAGGGTATCGACCGTGACCTGGTGATCGAGGCAATGAAGGAAGCCGTGCGCGCGGCCGCCAAGAAACAGTTTCGCTCGGGAGAGGATATCCAAGTGGACTGGAATGCTGACACAGGAATCGAGCTTTCGGCTTCAAAAGTCGTCGTCGACGAAGTCGAAAACCCCGCTACTGAACTCTCTATCGTAGAAGCTCGCGAACTCGCCGGTGACGAAGTCGAACTCGGCGACGCCCTCTTGCTCCCCCTGCCAATGGAAGAGCTGGGACGCATCGCCGCCCAAACAGCCAAACAGATTCTATTTCAGAAAGTCCGCGACGCCGTTCGCAGTAACGTCTACGAGCAGTACATCGACAAGATCGGCGACCTCGTCAACGGTTACGTCAAACGATTTGAACGCGGCAACATCATCGTCGACCTCGGCAACCTCGAAGCAATTCTTCCCCGTTCACAGCAATCACGCGGCGAGCAGTGGAATCAGGGCGAACGAATTCGCGTAGTCATCAACAACGTGTCGAAAGAGTCAAAGGGTCCGCAAGTGGAGGTTTCACGCACGTCCCCCGAACTCTTGCTGAGGTTGTTTGAAATGGAAGTGCCGGAAATCTACGACGGCACTGTCGTGATCAAGTCTGCTGTTCGCGAACCAGGCGAGCGCGCGAAGATCGCCGTCATGTCAAATGAACGTGACGTTGATCCTGTCGGCGCCTGCGTCGGTATGAAGGGTTCACGTGTGCAGGCGATCATCCGCGAGTTACGCGGCGAAAAGATCGATATCATCGAATGGTCCGACGAACCGTCAGTGTTTGCCGCCAACGCACTGTCTCCCGCGAAAGTTAATCAGGTCAGAATCACCGACATTGAAAATCGCCAGATGGAGGTCATCGTCAACGAAGACCAACTGTCACTGGCAATCGGCAAACGCGGACAGAACGTGCGCCTCGCCACGAAGCTCGTCGGTTGGAACATCGACATTCGCAGTGAAGAAGAGATCAAGCGCGAAGTCACCGAGCAGATGGGTGCGCTCATCGCGTCCGGCGAAGCAGTTCCGCTTTCAGTTATCGAAGGCGTCACTGCACAACAGGCTGAAGCGCTTGCAGAACACGGCATCAACGATATCGACGCGCTCGCGCAAACTACTGTCGACGACCTCGTCGAGTTCCTCGATCTGAGTTTGGACGAAGCGGAAGTGATTCTCGAGCAAGCTCAAGCAGTTATCGCGCTGCGCGACCGCAGCCTTGGTGAAGCGGGAGAACCGGTCGAAGAGCAACACGCCGTGTCGGCTGAGTTTGACGAATCGATTGACGAGGAAGTGCAACCGTCTTCCGAATCGACTGCCGCGGGCTACGATGAAGCCGTCGAGAACGGCGTTCCTTTTCAGGCTGAGTCTGAAATCAATGCCTGGGAATCGGCTGATCCCGTCTCGCTGACTGAGGCCGAACCGATTCCGGCGGAAGATCTCGCTTTGCAGGAAGCAGGTCGCGATTTGCGCCCTGACACAATTACGCCATCTCCCGACATAACTTCTTCGGGCGTCGAAGCTTTCGGACATATCGAGGAAACGGCGCAGGAAATTTTGGCGGAAGATGAAGAATTCGCTTCTGAAGGCTCGGCCGACGAAGCAGAAACATCGACTCCCGCAGTTTCGGAAGAGGCTGCATCAGGCGGGAGCACGGACGATCATGAGAACCACTGATGCAGCCAAATAGTAACAACACAAATGCGCTCGCTTTGGGCCGTTTGTGTTGCCCGCTTCGCCCCTACTGTCAGGCGTTGATCTTCTGATCGACCCCAGGTGGTTGGGCGTGCGGTTCCCAATCACTTAGGTCGGCTAAGACGCAGCAAGAAGCGTCGAGAAGGAGTGCATGACAGTCTCGTCTAAAGTTCGTATTTACGATCTCGCCAAAGAATTAAAGCTCGACACGAAACGACTCATTGAAGAAGTGCGTCGCGAGGGCGTCGACGTCAGCGTTCCGTCCAACTCGGTCTCGAAAGAGTTGGCTGAGAAAATTCGGAACAAGTACTTCCCGAAGAAGGAAACGACCGTCAAGCGCGCTGTCAAAGTCGTCAAGCGCGCCGCGCTGCCGCATCCGGAAGCAACTGTCGCCGAGCTGGAGCCGGAGGTTCACGAACCTGAACCAGTCGAAGCGGTGCCGGCTCCAATCGCAGCCGAGCCAGCCGAGACTCCGGCGCCGGCCGCCGCTGCGCCTACAGCGAAGCCGCCCGTTACGAGGCTGGTGAAGAAACTCGCTCCCGCCGCGCGAGCGGAAGCTCCGGTAATCGAGGAATTCGCTCCGCCACCCGTGGTTGAGCCACCGGTTATTGAAGAACCACCGGTCGTTGAAGAAGTGATTAAGGCGCCGGAAGTTTTGGCGCCGACAAATGGAGTTGAAGTTAAAGCGCCCGCAACCCCGGCATCTGCACCTCCGCCATCACCTCCACCGCCGTCGAGACAGGTCAGAGTTTTGCGACCGACAGCGGCGGCACTCAACGCCGGCATCCGGCCCGGAGAACGTGCTCCTGCCCCCGCACCGCCGCCAGTAGCGCCACCAAGAGAACGTGAGCGCACGCCTGAGCGTCCTGATCGCAGCGGCAGACTCCGCGAGCGGCCGTCTTTGCCTCGGTCCGAACGCCTCGGAACACCAGGCGAAACGGCCACGCCGCAAACGACCTACATTCCACCGCCCGACGCCGGACGCCGTCGTTCACGACGCAGCAGTCCGCGCGGTGGTCGAAAGATTGAAGGCAAGGCAGGCAGGTTCGACAAGGGCGATTTCATTCCGCCACCGAAAGCGTTGTCTCTCGAAGACCGCATCGCAGGGCGTCTCGAAATGCCCGGAGGCGGCGAGCTCAAGTCAGTTCGGCTAATAGAAGGATCTACTGTAAAAGAGTTTGCAGAAAAACTCGGAATCAAGCCGAAGGACGTCGTGTCACTGCTGTTGCAGCGCGGAGTTTTCGCAACCATCAATCAACCGTTGATGGACGACGTTGCCGCCGACCTCGGCAAACGTTTCGGTTACGACGTCTCGTTTGTGCCATTCGAAGAGATGGTCGCGGAAGAAGAATTTGAAGAACTGATCGCAGCGGACGCGGATGACGTTGAGTTGCCGCGCGCGCCTGTGGTCACAGTTATGGGCCACGTCGATCACGGTAAGACGTCGTTGCTTGACGGCATTCGCACCACCGATGTTGCGGGCGGCGAAGCAGGCGGTATCACGCAGCACATCGGCGCGTACAGCGTGCAGGTTCCAAATCCTGACAACCGGGACGAGACTCGTCGCGTCGTGTTCCTCGATACGCCGGGTCACGAAGCGTTCACGATGATGCGGGCACGCGGTGCGAAAGCGACTGACATTGTCGTGCTGGTAGTGGCTGCCGATGACGGGGTCATGCCACAGACGATCGAAGCAATCGAGCACTCGCGCGCAGCAGGAGTTCCGATCATTGTCGCAATCAACAAGATCGACAAGCCCGACGCCAATCCCGATCGCGTCAAACAGGAACTGGCCCAACAAGGTCTCTCACCGCTCGAATGGGGCGGCGAAACTGAAATGGTCCAGGTATCTGCGAAGAAGCATCAGAATCTCGATACCCTTCTCGAAACGATTCTGCTGACGTCAGACATTTTGAATCTGCGTGCAAGCCCGACGCGTCTGGCATCGGGTGTCGTGCTTGAAGCGAAACTTGATCGCGGTCGCGGTGCTGTCGCGACAGTGCTGGTCCAACAGGGCACGTTGCGGGCGCACGATCCGTTCATTGTTGGCCAAATTTCCGGTCGTGTTCGTGCGATGTTCAATGATCGCGGTGAACCGATTACCGAAGCTGGTCCGGCAACACCGGTTGAAGTGCTTGGTCTGCAGGGTGTGCCGCAGGCCGGAGAGAGTTTCCAGGTAGTTTCGGATATCACCAAGGCTAATTCGATATCACAGCATCGACAGATGTTGAGTCGCCAGGCAGCGTTGCTGCAGACGACCAAACGCGGTATCGAAGCGTTGGGTGAGAGTGAAGTCAAGGAACTGCTGGTCATCATCAAGGCCGACGTGCAGGGCTCAGTCGAAGTTTTGAAGTCGACTCTTCAAAAACTCTCCACCGATCGTGTGAAGGTAAAAGTCATTCGATCGGGCGTTGGTGCAATCACCGAGTCGGACGTTCTGCTCGGCTCTGCGACGCAGGCTGGATCGTCTTCGTCCGCAGTCGTGATTATCGGCTTCAACGTACGACCCGAAGCACGCGCGGCGGATGTTGCGAAACAGGAATCGGTCGACATTCGTCTCCACTCGATCATTTACAAGGTTGAGGAAGAGATTCGCGCCGCGATGATCGGCATGCTCGAGGCGATCGAGAAGGAGAAGATCCTCGGCAAGGCCGCGGTCAGAGAAGTGTTCCGCGTTCCGCGTGCCGGCACGGTCGCCGGATGTATGGTTATCGATGGTTCAATACGTCGCAACGCACGGGCGCGACTGATTCGCGACGGCGTTGTGAGTTGGGAGGGCAACATCGCGTCGTTGCGACGATTTAAGGATGACGTGTCAGAGGTTCGCGAAGGCTTCGAATGTGGTATCAGTCTGGAAAACTTCAACGATGTGAAAGTTGGCGATCAGATTGAGGCGTACATCGTCGAGCGTGTAGCGGCGACTGAGTTGTAAGTTGTCATGCATCGCAGTGAAAGAACAGCAGACGTTCTCAGGGAAGAGATTGCTCAAATTGTCGGCTACGAACTGGAAGACCCACGGTTAACGATGGTCACAGTAACAGACGTTCGGCTATCACCTGATAAACGTGCTGCACGCGTATACGTCACAGTGGCAGGTGACGAAAACGAGCACAAGGAGGCACTCGCGGCTTTGAAGCACGCGGCGCCTTACGTGCGAAAGCAACTCGGCCTCTCCTTGAATCTCCCGCGCACACCTGAGATTCATTTTGTACGCGACCGCGTTGAGGAAGAAGGCGAACGCGTCGATCAACTGCTGCAGGAGATCGAGCGAGAATGGGAAAGCCAAGGAAAGGAAAGTGGTAGTTAGAGGATGAGATTTTTATAGGTCATATAGGACCTATTCCGAAATCCTCCCGAATTAAGAATTATGCTTAGTCAAGTAGTCGAGCTGATCGAGGCAAAACGTCGTTTCGCGATCACCTCGCACATTCGTCCCGACGGTGACAGTCTGGGATCGTCGCTTGGTCTTTACTGGTTATTGCGCGCGCTCGATAAAGACGTCGAAGTGATCATGCGCGATCCAGTGCCACACGCTTATCAACAATTACCGGGCGCTGATGACGTACGCGTTACTCCGTCTGTCGATCCGACTTATCACGCAGTATTCGTGATCGAGTGTTCCGACATTACCCGGCCCGGCCTCGCCGATCTCGAAAAGCAGTTCGTGGTCAATATTGATCACCATTCGACGACCGCGCTCTTCGGTAGCATCAATTGGATTGATTCAACCGCATCTGCAGTCGGCGAGATGATCTACAACCTCTGCAAAGCCACTGGCGTGCGAGTCACCAAAGAGATCGCCGAGTGCGTTTACACAGCGCTCATAACCGACACCGGATCGTTTCACTACTCCAACACGACGGAGCGCACGTTCAAAGTCGCTTCCGAGCTCGTGCGAACAGGGGTGAAGCCGGCGAAGACGGCGGAAGCAGTGTTCGCGAGTTATCCGTGGAGTCGTATTCAGCTAATGGGCGCGGTGCTCTCAACAGCTCGCCGAGACGACTCGGGTCGTGTCGCGTGTATGCGCCAGACGATCGACATGCAGAAGCTGGCCCAAGCCTCGGATGAAGATGCCGACGGGTTTGTGAACTATCCGCTGACTGTAGGCGAAGTTGAAGCCGTTGCGTTGCTCAAAGAGTGCGAGCCCGGAATTTATCGCACCAGCCTGAGATCGAAAGGCGACGTCAACGTTGCTAAAGTCGCGGAGAAATTTGGCGGCGGCGGCCATCGCAACGCAGCGGGCTGCACACTTCGCGGGTCGTGGGAAGAAGCCGAGACAACGATCGTCGGGCTCTTGCAGGACGCAGTAAAGCGCGCCAACGGAGCGCGCGACATCACTGAAGACGCATTAATTGAACGATAAGCCACAAAGGGCACAAAAAGCACAAAGGGCACATAATGGGATTCAGTGTTTTGTGCTTTTTGTGTTTTATGTGCCTTTTGTGGCTCTTTGATCATGTCGCAGAAAGAAAAGAAGTATAAGTGGCGCCGCGAGGATTATCAGGAGCAGACGCGCGGGCTGCTGATGGTCCATACCGGTAACGGCAAAGGCAAAACCACCTGCGCGCTCGGACTGATGATGCGCGCGGCCGGACGCGGCTTGAACTGCTGCATGATCCAGTTCATGAAGTCGCGCAACGATCGTTACGGCGAACATGTCTCGGCGGAAAAACTCGGCATTGAAGTCCACACGATGGGCGATGGTTTTACGTGGGACACCAAGAATCCTGAACAGGACATCAAGACCGCACGCGAAACGTGGGCACTCTGCGTCGAGAAACTGCGCTCCGGTGAGTACGATATGTTGGTCTTTGACGAATTGGTTTATGTGATGAGCTACAAGATGCTACCGGTTGAAGAAGTATTGGAAGAACTGCGAGCCATTCGTGCGTCGCAACCCGCATTGCACATCGTCGTTACCGGAAGAGACGCTCCACCGGAATTGATAGAAGCTGCCGATCTCGTGACTGAAATGACTGAAATCAAACATCCATTCACGTCAGGGATCCGGGCGCAACAAGGCATCGAATTCTGATTTGTGTTAACCTTCCCCGCATCCAATGGCTTGGTTTAGCAAGAAAACTAAACGCATAGAGGCCGTTCCGCCTGAAGAACGCGTAGTGAAGACGGAGAACGTCTTCGTTAAATGCGAAGGGTGTGAAACGCACCTGTTCAAAGGTGAACTCGACGATGGCCTGCAGGTGTGCAAGAACTGCGGCTATCACTTTCGCATCGGCGCGCGCGAACGTTTGCGAATGCTTTTCGATGATGGCAAGTTTGAAGAGCTCGACGCGGAAGTGATCTCAATCGACCCGCTCGAGTTTGTCGATAGCAAACCTTATTCAGAACGACTAACCCTGGCAAAAGATTCTTCTGGTCTTCCTGAAGCGGTTATTAACGGGCGTGGCACTGTCGGCGATCACCCGGTCGTTGCGGCTGCGATGGACATGACGTTTATTGGCGGGTCCATGGGTTCCGCTGTCGGGGAAAAAGTCACGCGCGTGATTGAGCGGGCGATGAAAGAGCACAGCGCGGTGGTGATCTTTTCTGCTTCGGGCGGCGCGCGCATGCAGGAAGGCACGCTGTCGCTGATGCAGATGGCGAAGATCTCTGCAGCACTCGCGGCGCTCGACGAAGCGCGGTTGCCCTTCATTTCTGTTTTGACTGATCCAACCACGGGCGGCGTGACGGCGAGTTTCGCGATGCTTGGCGACGTGATTATCGCGGAGCCGAAAGCACTCATCGGATTTGCCGGTCCGCGCGTTATCGAACAAACCATCCGTCAGAAACTGCCTAAAGACTTTCAAAAATCCGAATTCCTTCTCGACCACGGAATGATCGACGCGATTGTTGATCGTCGTGAGATCCGCAGCTACATCACACGGCTGTTGAGCTTCATGATGAATCCCGAGATCCACGGCGAATCCGATATCGAACGAGCCCGTCGCGCCGCCTCCAGAAAGTAGTTTCACGCAAAGACGCAAAAGCAAAGACGTAAGGCGCAGAGAAGAATTATGATGGCCTTTGCGTACTTGCGTTTTCTCTTTGCGCGTTCGCGTGAAAAAACACTCTATGAATTTTCAGGCGGCAGTTGAATATCTTCTGGGCCTCGGGCATGAGACTCTCGCGATTAAACTCGGGCTGAGAAATACCGAGTTGCTGCTCGCGGCTGTCGATAATCCCGAACGCGCGTTTCCCTCAGTTCAGATCGCAGGCACAAACGGCAAAGGTTCGACAGCCGTGATGCTGGATTCGATCTGTCGCGCGGCGGGCATTAAGAGCGGTCTCTACACTTCACCTCACCTGGTTTCCATAACCGAGCGAATCAAAGTTTCCGGAATTGAGATCACACGTGAAGACTTCGCGGCTTCCGCGACTGTGGTGCGCGACGTTTCGGAACAGCTAGAGGCGTTACCAACTTTCTTTGAACAAGTGACCGCGATCGCGCTGCTCGCGTTTCGCAACGCTCGTGTCGAGCTTGGCATTCTCGAAACAGGACTCGGTGGGCGGCTCGACTCCACAACCGCCGCAAACGCGCACATCGTCGGTATCACGTCGATCGCTTTCGATCATGAAGAATATCTCGGCAACACGATTGAGAGTATCGCGGCCGAGAAGGCCGCAATCATTCGACCCGGCGTGCGTGCTGTGATCGCCAGACAGCCCGAACCTGCGGCACTCGGCGTATTGCTAAAGCGCTGCGAACAGGTCGGTGTGACGCCAATTCTTGCTGACCCGATCGTCAGCGAGGGTCTTGTTCTCGGATTACGTGGACAACATCAGTTTGATAATGCCGCGGTCGCTATCGGTCTTGCTGAGTTACTAAAAGCGGAAGGTTTCGCGATTTCAGACTCCGCGATCGTTGAAGGTCTCAAGACCGCTAAGCACGCCGGCAGACTCGAGTTAATTCCTCACAAACCATCATTCCTGATCGACGGCGCACACAATCCGGCCGGCGCCCAGACGTTGCGAGAATACCTCGACGAGTTCGCACCGCGCCCGCTGACTTTGGTTTTTGGAGCAATGCGTGATAAGCAACTGGAACGAATGGGTGAGATTCTGTTTCCCGTCGCAGACACCGTGGTACTGACTACGATCGATAACCCGCGTAGTGCGTCGATTGAAACGCTGCAAACGATCGCCAGTCGTTTCGCGAAAGGAACTGTTCTGGCGAGTGAATCGAGTTCCGAGGCACTGCGAATCGCCATCGCGAATACGCCTCCGGAAGGACTCATTTGTATTGCTGGATCGCTTTACCTCGCCGGCGAGGTGCGACCGCCGATCCTTAGCTTAAGTTTAGGAGAATCATGAGTACGCCACAAAAGGAACTACCGAAGATAATTAACAGTGAAAAAGTTTTTGAGGGCCGTGTATTCAACGTCACAGTCGATACCGTGAGCGAAGGTGAACACACGTATATACGCGAAGTGGTCCATCACAAGGGGAGTGCCGTGATAATTCCTGTTCATGACGACGGCACTGTTGTTCTTGTCCGGCAGTATCGTCATCCGGCGGTTCGTTATCTGCTCGAAGCTCCCGCGGGTACTCTCGCGCACGGTGAACGACCTGAAGTGGGCGCGGCACGCGAACTACAGGAGGAGCTCGGGCTGACAGCCGCGCGACTCGAGAAACTCTCTGAGTTCTTTGTCTCTCCAGGCTTTCTCGAAGAGAAGATGTGGGTGTTTCTCGCAACCGAGTTTTCGGAAGGAAAACAAAAACTTGATGACGACGAGTTTCTGGATCTCGTGCGTTTGCCGATTGGCGAAGCACTCGAGATGATCACGAGCGGTGAGATTCAGGATGCAAAGACGATCATCGGTCTGATGCTGGCCGCACCGCGTGTTGGATCACCAATGCTGGAGACTGAGTACCCTGCAGTTTGATCCACAGATTACGCAGATTGTTTCAGTGAATCTGTCTAATCTGTGGATACGTGCTAAACTCCATTGAGTGTTCACCGAAGAACCGACCCAACAAATCACGCCGCTACCTGAAGAGCACGCAGAGCCGCCGGCAGTAGTCGCCGCGGCGGAAGTTCAGCCAACTCAGAAACCGCAAAAACCAGAATGGTGGGCGCCCTGGATCGACGTTGGGATCGCAGTTGGGACATGGTTTGTAAGCGTACTCCTGCTCGTGTTCGTCCCTGTCATTTACGTGCTTCCCTACATGATCTACCGGATCAGCAAGACTGGCGCGCCTTCAGCGGTAGAGCTGGCGTCGGACAAGATGCTGATCTTCTTCTCCGTGGCCGGAATTCTTCCTACTCACGTGCTCACTTTTGTGCTGGTGTGGGCAGTTGTCAGTTACGCTGGACGCCGTCCGTTCTGGAAAAATATCGAGTTCAACTGGCCGCCAAACTCCAGTCACGCCATGACAACGCTGCTGAGCGTCGTCATGGCTATCGTTCTATTTAGCCTCGCCTTTCTGATCACGATGGCGTACGGCGAACGCAAGACTGATCTCGACCTGATGATCGAGAGTTCGATTTACACGCGTTTTGCGACCGCTTTCGTCGCCGTTGTCACCGCACCGCTGATCGAGGAGCTGATTTACAGAGGCCTGATTTACAAAGCACTCGAAAAGGCGGCCGGGGTTGCAATCGCAATCGTGGTCGTGTCGCTGTTGTTTGCGGGTGTGCACGTGTTCCAGTACCGGAACAATCTCGCTGTGATCGCAGTGATCACGCTATTGAGCATCACGCTGACTGTGGCTCGTGCGGTATCGGGCAAGGTGCTTCCGGCGTTCATCATCCATCTTGTCTTCAACGGTATTCAGTCAGTTCTCATCGTGTTGGGAGCCTTCGTCGGTAAAGATCTCATCAAGTAGCCGGATGAACGGGTACGACGTCGTCGTTGTAGGAGGCGGTATTGGCGGACTAACCGTGGCGGCGTTATTGTCTGCACGCGGCGTGAACGTATGTCTTCTCGAACGGCAGTCGCAGGTGGGTGGGTGTATCGCGCGCGTCGAGTTTTCGGGCTATGAGTTCGAACCGGGCATGGGACTGTACACTTCGTTTGGGCATGATGAAATTTACGAGAGACTCTTTGGGCAATTGCCTGTCGACGTTCCGGAAGTATCGGTATTGCAATCTCCTTATGTCCTTCGTAGCGTTGACGGATCCGACACGCAAATAGCTGCTGGCAATCTCTATTCGATTGCCGGTGGAGCAGCTAGAGTGGCTGAGCGACTGGTGGAATCGATCAAACTCAGCGGCGGCAAGGTGCGCCTGGATACTCCCGTGTTGCGTCTTGCTTACGACGAAACGGGACGCGCGATCGGAGTCGATCTGCTGAGCGGCGAAAGAGTTTCCGCGAAGAAAGCAATCGTCAGCAATCTGACGATCTGGGACACGTATGGAAAACTCGTCGGACTGAACCGCACGCCGCCTGAGATCAAGAAACAGCTCAATCACTTTCAGGGCACAGGCGTCTACGTTATTTATGCTGTGATGGAAGAGATGGCAGCCCAGCGCCTGCCTGCGCTGCACATGCGCGTGGAGGATAGTGACGGTTGGTTCACGATGGCGGTCGCAGATTCGTCGAATGGTAAGCGGCCAGTTACCTTCACAACCAAGACCGACGTTGATTCATGGTTTACATACCAATCGAGTGAGGAAGATTACGACGAATGGGATCAGGCTGCCCTCGAGCAATTCTGGAAACGTGTACACGCCGCCCTGCCTGAACTGGGCGGCGACATTGAGATCATCGAGACTGCCAATCCGCGGACCTATTACGACCAGACGCGACGCAAACTCGGCATGGTGCTCGGAATCGAGGGCCAGCCCATTCAATCTCACGAAACGACTTTGCCGAATCTTTTCATCGTTGGGGACACCGTGAGTTCGACGGCGAGCCTCGATAGTGTCGTGGAGTCGGCGGTGTTACTCGCCGAGCATATCAGTTAGACAGGATTAACAAGATTATAGACATCGATCGATTGTCTAGTGTATATAGGCACTAGACAATATGTTCGTTACGGTTGATGAAAGAGATGCGCGGCCGCTCTATCAGCAGCTGGTGGATGAGATTAAGACCCTGATTGCGCGTGGGGAGCTTGAGGCAGGGACCTTACTTCCGCCCGTCAGGCAGGTGGCGTCCGATCTTGGCGTTAACCTCAACACAGTGGCCTTCGCTTATCGTCGTCTGCAGAAAGAGGGTCTGATTCGCGTCCGGCACGGTTCGGGCGCCGTGGTCATCTCCCAGACCCTCAAAGAAAAGCCCGATGACCGCCTGCGCGCGCAGTTAAGGACCGCTCTTACCCAACTGATCCTTGCCGGACTGAAAGCGCCGGAAATCAAAGCTCTAATCAACGAAGAATTAGACGAGCTCAGCCTAAAACAAAAAGCACAAAGCAGCCTTCGCTGACTTTGTGCTTTGTGCCTACTCTTGGCAACTTTTATTGGTCTGGCCGTGCCGGCGCGACGGTTTCCTTCCGCGGGAATCTCTCGGGCATCCGCTCTCGACCGCTTCCAAATCCACCGCTCGACGGTGTTATTCTCGGCTGCTCTGGACGTGGAGTAGATCCGCCGCTGCTACCACCCGACGGATAAGTTTGACCGCCGCCAGAACTGGAACCCCCGCCGGCAGCGGAACCGCCACCGGAACTCGATCCGCCCGAGGGATAAGTGTGACCATTCCCACCGTAGGCTGGCCTGTAGCCAGTTGGTCTTGGGTAATAATAATAAGCAGGTGGATAGTATAGGGACGTGTTGTACGAGCCGTACGGCGAGCCCCATCCATAAAAGAATGGCAGGAACGTATAGCAACTAAGCCGGGAGTTGAAGTACCACACTCCTAAACGGCGCGAAAACGGATCCGAGAACGGATCGAAGTCTCGGAAGCTGGCAAACGCCGAGGTGAGCATCCGATCATTGATACGGCTGTTGGCCTTCGCCAGCATCTTCCCTCGATCTTTACTCCAGACGTCTACTTCTTCGGATTCGCTGGCCTTTTTCTCTGCTTTGGTAAGTTTCGCGACCGACACGTTAGTGGCGTTGAAAATTACCTTATTTCCGCCTTTTACCTTCGTGTGTGGTGAATCGTTGAGAATGACGCGTCCTTTTCGAACAATCAGCTCCGTGGCGTTTTCCGGCACAACATTCAACCGGTAAAGACCCTGCCGGACGATCGCCAGCTTTGTATGCGGAGTGCTGATGTTTATATTCAGATCGAGATCTTCGAGGCCCGTGGCTTCGACAATCGCGGTTCCCCGCAACAGGCGAACTTCCAGGTTCTCAAGCGTATTGTTTGAGAGTTCCACTTCGGAATCGCCGCCCAAACGCAGGTAAGAGCCCGGATTGAGGAGGATCTCAACGCGCCCGTCAAACGCAGTACGTACATGGTCGCCGGCCTCCAAATCGTCCGTAATGACCAATTGTTGCCAATCAGTTTCACCACGCGAGTGAACACTCGCCTGGCCGGTAATGGCATTGATCCCGCCCGCCTTGGCCGAAATCACGAACTTTTCTCGATTTTGAGCAAAGCCAACAATCGCACAACACACGATGAGGCACACGGAAACAGTGAACGATACAAGGAGGCTGGAAGCTTTTCTCATCGAAATACCCTCCGATTCGCAATTCAGAATTGTGGGGCGGGCGCTATTCTCCTGAGCATTATAGTCTGCTCAGGGACATTTACAAGTCTTTCAGCCGTTAGTCGCGTAAATCTGTGGTGCCTGTTCTGAGTTTCGCGTAGTAGCCGCGTTTGGTGCGGGCAAATAGATCCGAACGCTTGGTGAGCATTACTTCAACCGAACGCCATTTTCCATCGAGAGATTTATTGAAGGGTTTGTAACCGATGCTGTAGACGGTGCTGAGGTCACGCACCACCTGCGCATACACCTCGTCGAGATCACTCAAACGCGCGGCTTTGTACATCGGCGTGCCGCAAACATTTGCGATCTGGGCCAGCTGGTCGCGTGCCTGCGCGTAAGCCTCGCGCGGCGTGTGATACTTCTTCACGTTCTCAGCTTCAGTGTCGAGGTAGATCGGGAAGACAATACTTTCAGAACTTCTGATCCGCTCCAGCAATCCCTCGAAAGGTAGTTTGGAACCTGGACCAGCGACACCGGGAATCGCGTTATCAACTCCGTCAGTCATCACCACAATGGCGCTGCGACGCAAACCCGATCCCTGCGTGACCAGATCGTGTAAGACCCAATCCATCGAATCGTAGAAGTTCGTGCCGCCCACCGCGTCGTCCATCTCGTCGATGATCCTTTTCAACTTCTTACGGTCCAAACTGAACGTCGAATAGAGCGCCGGCTGATCGGTGAAGGTCACGAGCGCGATTCGATCAACGTCACGCGCCGCATCCACAAATCGTTTTGCGGAGTTTCGAATCAACTTCAGGTTTTTTTGATTGGAACCGGAAAGGTCGAGCAGCAGGACGAGATCAAACGGTGTGTCAGCGGCAGCGAAAAAAGTGATCTCCTGCGGTATGCCGTCCTCGAGAACGAGGAAGTCTTTAGGCTCGAGTAACGGCGGCGGATTGTTGGTAGCAAATCCGAGGACACTTACTTTCAAATCAACCAGATCAGAATCGATGCGAATTGTTTCGAGGGGATCCTGCGCCGCGACAATGCTGCCGAACACAAGCACTAATAAAACTGAACTCAGGAAGGCGGGGCTAGTTCGCATAATAACCACGTTTGCCACGCGGCACCGCATTAGTGCGTTCGACTTTGATTCGAATCGCGCGCCATCGTCCATCGCGGGTACTGTTTGACGGGCGATAAGCCAAACTGTACATCGTTCCCAGATCTGCAACGACTTGTTCGTAAGCGCCGGCGAGATCAGTCAGCCGCTCGACCTGGTAAAAGACACCGCCACCCGCATCAGCCATTTCCTTCATGCGATCGTGGCCCATATCGAACGCTTCGGGCTGAGTGTCGAGCGGGCTCATCGCTTCGTACTCAGTGTTCAGCCATAAAGTGTACAAGACACCATCGAACTCCTGAACGTTTCGCAGTGTCTCCTGATAGCTGCGCTTCGAACCTACTTGTCCACTGATACCCGGAATTGTTCCATCAAGACCGTCGCTCATCAAGACGATGGCTGATCGTCTCGATTTCTTCGCCTCCTTCAACACCTCGTCCATCGCGAAGTTCGTCGCATCGTAGAGCTTTGTATCACCGCGAGCAGTGTCGATGGTTTCGATCCGCTGTCGCAGCAATTCGCGGTCAGCGGTCAATGTTGAGACAACGGTCGCTTCGCCGGCAAACGTGATCACACCGATACGGTCTGCTGGTCTTGCCGCCTGGACAAAACGCAGTGCGGCAGCACGAATGAGTTTGACGACTTCCCTCGTCGAGCCCGACAGATCGATTAAGAGAATCAGATCAAATGGTGCTGATGACGATTCGAATTGCACAATGCGCTGCTCGTCACCATCCTCGAAGAGTTTGAAATCCGACTGGCCCAGGCCGGCGAGTCCACGGTTAGTGCCGCGATCAATAACACTGATGTTGAGTGTTACCAGTTGTGAATCGACGCGTATGACGTCACCTTCATCAAGGTCCCCGCCGACACCTGAATCCGCAGGAGTTCCTGCCGGACGTTTCGGATTGTCAGCGATCAGTTCAGGTGGCTTCGCAGACGAAGGCGCAGGCGAGTTATCTGCGATTTCAATACCTGGTCCAAAATTCAGCAGGATGTCGCCGGTATCGCTCTTCAGTTCAATTTTCCTGCCACCATTGCCGAGACGGGTTTGAAGCAACTGAGGATTGGACGACGGAGCTGAGCCGATCGCTGATTTGATCGTGCCTCGTGAAGAGCGGGCTGTAATGTCGGCATCAGCTAACGGCTTGAACGTCGCTGTCAGTGCGCCGGAAGAGGAGCTCAAATTCGCGTCGCTCGGCATCCCAAAGATCGTAATCGCTCCGTTGGTTGTCGACGCGTCGAACTTGGATGTTTCTGGAATCTTGATGTTGAGGTCAACCGGGACGACCGGATCAATTGGCCTTCGGACCACTGAGATGGTCAATAACGACCCGCGATTGTCGATAATGATCGGAGAACGACTAAGCCTGCGAGAGCCATCACCGCCAATGTTTGCAGAGACAGCGACGTAGCTATTGCCCCAGACTTCGGCGTTTATATTGCCAAAGTCATTGCGAACTTTTAGCTGGCCGCCGGCAGGCAAGTCGATGCGAATTTCATCGTCGGCGTAAGCTGTCGTTGGGGAGAAGGCTGCCAGAAATATAAGGCCCAGAAAGGCCTTTTGAACCTTCGAGAACATCATCCAAATCTCGACGGCATAATAGCAAATGGGAAGCAATAGGTCCTATAGGACTCATGGGACCTATTAAGGCTCGATTAGATCCAGCATCGACGTTTCGTCTCGCGCGGGTTCGGCAGGGAGCTGTGGCTTCGGCGCGCCGGCCAGGTCCGAGATCTTCAGCAACAAATTGTTTTGATTTGTCGCGTAAGGCAAGGCTGTTTCAATGTCCACCACACCGTCTCTGATGAAGTGCTCGATCACGGTGTCGAAAGTCTGCATTCCGTCCTGATCGCCCTGCTCCATCGCATCGATCAGCGACTTCCCTTCCGACTCACCCTTCTCGATATATTCACGCGTGCGCATCGTCGACTTGAGAATCTCGATCGCCGCAACTCGTCCCTTCCCGTCTGACAACGGAATCAGTCGTTGCGAGACGATGAAGCGAAACGACTGCGCGATTCGCGTCCTGATCGCTTTCTCTTCGTTTTTTGGAAACACACCAATGATGCGGTCGACCGTTTTCGACGCGTCGATCGTGTGCAAAGTGGACAACACGAGGTGGCCGGTTTCAGCCGCTTCGAGCGCAACTTCGATGGTTTCACGATCGCGCATTTCGCCGACCAGAATTACCTTTGGCGCCTGCCGGAGTGCTGCGCGTAGTGCAACTGCAAAGCTGGGCGTGTCGGAGTGCAGCTCGCGCTGGTGAATCGTCGAGTTCTTGTGCGTGTGGAGAAACTCGATCGGATCCTCTATCGTCACGATGTGGTAGTAGTGCGTTTCATTGATTAGATCGATGATTGCGGCGAGTGTCGAGCTCTTACCACTCCCGGTCGGTCCAGTGACAAGCACGATGCCGTTTTTGATATCAACTATGTCTTTCAGTTGTTCAGGCAGATTGAAATCACTGAACTGCGGTGGTCGCATCGGAATAACGCGCATGACAATCGCGTGTGTGCCACGTTGTTTGAAGATATTGACGCGAAAGCGCGCATCGCCGGGCACGCTGAACGAAAGGTCGGCGGAGCCTGACTTTTCGAGACTTTCGAGCGGTGCCGGCTGGTTGCCGATGATCAGCTTGGCAATGCCCGCGGTGTGGGCCGGCGTCAACTTCTCGAGACCAGCGATACGAACCGGGACCAGTTTTCCTGCCAATTCGATTTGCGGCGGCCGGCCCGGGCTAAAAATCAGGTCGCTCACTTTGTCTGAGGCCCGCAGCATTTCTCGCAAAACGGCGATGAAATTTGGTGGTGGTGGCGACGGTGGCTGAGTTGCCGAGGTATTTGGTTGTTCGCTACTCATTTTGGAACTTTTCAGTTGGCTCGTGCGTCAAATCAGCGACAAGTTTCGCTAACGAATATTAGTTATGAAGAACAAACTACTTCCAGGTTGCGTACATCCAATGTTCGTTCTGTGAAAGCACGTGGGCCGAAAAAGTGGGCCGTGCTACGAAATTGAAAAGAAAGGCGCTGGAAACATGGCAACATACAGAGATCCTGTGCGATGCTTTGCACCACTTGAAGTAATCGAGCGCCTGCTGGAAATTCGTGTTGAAGCAGGCTACTCGCCTGCCGTCTATCTG
>DASYPN010000218.1:0-2986 GCA_036006625.1 Pyrinomonadaceae bacterium
CTCTTTTGCGTTGGAGAGCGGATCGATTGCGCTGGCCATTTACCAGGAAGTTAAAGAGGCGCATCACGAAGGTCTGAGCTTTGCCGACTATCTGCGCGAGTCGAAGGATCCGACGGCTAAGACAGTGCTCTTTGAAGACTCGGCCGCGCTGATAGGAATCGTGATCGCTGCAACCGGACTTTTGTTAACCGACTATCAGGTCGGTGGCGCCGCTGGAGCATACTGGGACGGTGTTGCCTCGATATGCATCGGCCTCGTGCTTGCAGTCGTCGCTTTCGTACTCGCGCGTACATCGCGTGGTTTGCTGCTAGGCGAAGCAGCAAATCCGAAAGTGGTAACGGCAATCAAACAGGCAATCGAGAGTCATCACAACGTCGAACGCGTGGTTGAACTCTTGACGATGCACCTGGCGCCCAAAAAGATTTTGATAAATGCTCATGTGAAATTGCGACCTGAGCTGGTTACTGACGATATTGTGAACTCGATCCATGAGATCGAGGACCGAATCAAAAGCGCTGAGCCGAAAGTGGATATGATCTTTCTCGAGGCCGCGCGCGATGATCAGGCTGATGCACATCAGGCCGTTGCAGAACACATCGGTTGAAAAGTTTTTGCCACGGATTTCACGGATGAACACTGAGTACAGACAACGACGGAAGAAATGTTACTGCTACTGCCATACACCGAGTATTTAAGACGGATGATCGAGCCGCGCAATGTCGCGGACATCGTCTTCGTCTTCTTGCTTGTGTATGCAGTTTTGAAACTCCTGCGCGGAACTCGCGCCGCGCCAATGGCCGCCGGAATCGGCTTCCTCGTTTTCCTTTACTGGCTCTCAATCAAACAAGATCTCGCGACCCTGGAGTATGTTCTCAGTAACGGACTGCTCTACATCGGTATCGCGATCATCGTTCTGTTCCAGTCTGAAATTCGACAGGCTTTGATTACGTTTGGCAATCGCTTTCGTGTGCCGTTTTCGCGGCATCGCGGACAGTTTGGCGAAGGCATTTACGATGAAATTATTCTGGCGGCTACCACGCTCGCGTCGACTAAAACCGGTGCACTGATCGTGATCGCTCGTAACGTGGGTTTGAAGAACGTTACCGACGGCGGCGTGCAGCTCGATGCAGAGCTTAGTTACGACTTGTTAGTGAGTATCTTCAACACGGCGAGCCCGTTGCACGATGGCGCTGTGGTTGTGCGACGCCATCGCATCGCAGCGGCTTCCTGTTTTCTTCCGTTAACGTTGAATCCAAGACTCTCGAGAGATCTGGGCACTCGTCATCGCGCTGCGATTGGTGTCACCGAAGACACGGATGCGGTGGCGGTGGTCGTATCGGAAGAAACGGGTTTGATTTCGTTCGTGCAACGAGGCGAGATCAAACGCGGCCTTGATGCGACGAGATTGCGCGAAGCAATCCTCGATGTATTGCAGCCGGGGCCGAAGAAAACAGAGAAGCATTCGGAATCTGAGAGCGAGGCTAAAGAAATTGCGTCGGTATAGGTCCTATAGGACTTTTACGACCTATTAAAAGCAATGCCATTCCAGGACGTCGACGAAACCATCATCCCCGAGCCACGGCCCGCGCCGCATCGCACGCAAAAGCTGCTGCACCGGATCTTCGTGGAAGACTGGAGTCTGAAGCTGCTGTCGCTGGCGATCGCGATTGTCCTGTGGCTCCTCGTCACCGGGCAGAATCAACCCGTCACGGCGCATGTCATCGTCCAACTCAATTTCATCAGGCCGCCGGCTCTCGAAATAAGTAACGACCCACCGCGCACTGTCGACGTGATGCTCACCGGCAGTCGCAACAAGCTCGACGATCTCACCTCACTCGATCTTGTAGCCACTGTCGACATCAGCAATCAGAGCGCAGGCGAACGAGTGTTACGACTCGCCGATAAAGCACAGATAACGCTGCCACAAGGGATCAAGGTTGACGGCTACCAACCGAGCGCGATTCCGATTCGCCTCGAGGAGATCGTCGATCGTCAGGTAGCTGTCGAGCCGAAACTCGAAGGCAAACCCGATGATGGATTCGAGGTTTACTCCGTCTACCCGAACAAAGGATCTGTTGCAGTACGCGGGCCTGCCAGTCGCGTCAACGCGCTTCAGAAAGTCGCGACTGAAAGCATCTGGCTAGCTGGTCACAAGGAGAGTTTCACTGCCCCAAACGTAGCGCTCGACGTTGCCGACCCGAAAGTCGATCTGCTGGAGCCGATGGTCAATGTTGCGGTCGAAATCGGTGAACGGCGAGTTGAAAAGAATTTTTCGGGTGTAGCCGTGACGACGCAAGACGGCGGAGCAGTTCAACCTGCGACTACGTCCGTAACTTTGCTTGGCGTGGCCAGTTTTCTTGACGGCCTCAAACCTGAAGACTTGAAGATCGTTTTGAATGGTAATCTCGAACCCCGACTCGAGTTGCCGGATGTGTTAAAAGGAAAAGTCATTCTTAAATCTGTCCACACTTCGAAGTTTGTCCCTGTAAAGTGAAAACTCTTTTTGGTACAGACGGTATTCGAGGTGAAGCGGGGAAGTTTCCGCTCGACTCGCCAACCGTCACCGCAATCGGTTTTTCGCTCGCCGAGCACCTCGCCGAACGCGAACCCAATCCGCAAATCATCATCGGACGCGACACACGCGAATCGGGCGAATCGATCGAACGTGCTCTGATCGAAGGTGCAAACAAGGCGGGGGTTGAGTGTCTTTCGGCGGGTGTCATCACAACTCCGGGCGTTGCCTTCTTAACACGCAAACACAGCGCGTCTGCAGGCGTCGTCATCAGCGCCTCGCACAATCCATATCAGGACAACGGAATTAAAATCTTTGCGCCGTCCGGGCAAAAGATGGACGACTCGGTCGAGCGTCTTATCGAAGCTGATATCCATTCAGATAGGTGGGGAAGTAATGAGGGCATAAATAGAACAAGCCATGAAAGGCGGCGTGGTCCCACTTCTTCGGAGCACGAAGAGAAACTCCGTCAGG
>DASYPN010000219.1:0-15003 GCA_036006625.1 Pyrinomonadaceae bacterium
CCTGCTGCGTGATGAAGTTGGTCCCGGCGAGCGGCTCGTATTTCTGGAACTGCCGCAGTCGATCTACACGACGCCCGGCGATGGAGACGAGAAGATGGCGCAGAGCTGGTGGCATGTGAATGGATATACACGTACCGATCCGTTACTTCGTCTACTGCTGGAACTGCTCGAGATTGAAGTGAAGTGGGAAAAGATCAAACGGGTCCAAGCCTTCAAAGAGGTAAGCGGCGAAGTACTTAAGTATGACTGCAATCTGCCGCTGCCACCAGAAGAGCCTTCCCTCAAGAGGCTCTTTAAGGGATTGAAATGCGAGCACGAATCCGCTCGAAAGGCAACTCTTACCAATATCTATCGCGAAGCAAACAGCCTCTTTGCTCGAGTGGAACAAAATGGCGCCCGAGACACGAGTGAACAGATCGATTTAATCAGAAAGATGATCACATTATCGAAACGTAGGGAAGAGGATCAGGACGGAGATAAGAAAAAGCAAGCAACCGTCGGAGAGATTTCTAAGATTGACGCGCGCTCACCCAATGACGAGAAGGTGATCGAATCGATTTCCAGCACCAACGAGAAGAGGCGTCGCAATCAAATCGATGATCTAAAGAAGATGCTGCTCATGGTACTAAGCCGAGAAGATCCTCTGGAAAAGCTGAGCGATGAAGAGCTGAAAAAAGAGAAGTACAAAGACTTCAAACCCGAATGGGAAAAATTCAAGCCTATTCGTACCGACCTGCTGGAGAACAACGGAAGCATCGAGTTTGAAAAAGCAATGGAGTTCATTCGCCTTGACGACAAGCCTGGTACCAACAAAGACGGCGTGTTTGATGTATCGAGCCTGCCACGAAGAACAGTTCGCACTGTCGATATCATTCCGCGACAGAGCTCACTCAACGTAAACGACATTCAGGAGACAGTTAAGCAAACTGGCATTCTCGCCGGCTTCAAGTTTCTCTTTGGTCTTGCCGGCAGTGTCAACTTTCAAAGACAACGCGAACAGTTTGAGCAATTTCTCCACCAGGAGCTTTACGCATCCGGATTCGGGAAAGGTAGTCGCGATTTCGGTTGGACGTTTGGCGCGGTTCCTGGAACCAAGCGCGTCGCGCCAGGTGTGAGAACGACGTACGCTGCGCTCATCGTTCCTGATGACGCGGAGTCAGTAGTTATGACAGCGCGTGGCTGTTATTTTCCGCGCAAGAGCTATCAACCGCTGGATTACCAGGACACCGCCCACATCGATTGGGACGAGGACCAAAGATTCAAGAATTCCAACTGTGGCAACGAAGAGAATTATGTTCTGACGATTCCCGGAGGCGGCGATGTCAGCAACTTCTGGGTTACCAACGTTGATTATGAAGACGGACGAAAGGCAGGCGATTTTGTCACCGTCTCAGTCCGTGGCAACAACTTCTCATCGCAAATCGGCGTCCTCGTTGACGGTGTCCCGCTCTTTCCGACCATCGGTTTGGCACAGCAGTTCTTGATGCCGAGAAAACCTGGAGCAAACGGCGCTGATCCGCCGCCGCTGGCGAGCGACTGCGTAGGCGCTACGGGGATTTGCGGCAGATATGAACGAGTTGATGCTCAGCAAATTGTCTTCTCGTTCAAGATGCCGGCAGATTACACGGGCACCCCAACTATCACGCTAATCGGGCCCGGTAAATCGATCGATCTGAACCGTCTTGACAACATCAAGGTCAATCGTAACGCTGTAAGTCTCAGAGATGGCGCCGGTGTGATGTTCGGCACAACCGGCATCGTGCTTGACACGTTTGAGGTTCGTCGTAAGTCGAATTCAATGTGGGACGCTTACTTGTCGGGACGGGGATTCGTTAAACAGAAAGACAAGATTTACGTCAACGGTGTCGAGGTTGTTAACCCTACGTTCAAGTCGGCAAACCTGTACGACATAACCTTCCAGGTGCCGCAAGACGAAAACCTCAATGTCATGGTCGTAAGAGACAAACAGGTTGTTTCGAAGACGTTTCCGAATCCGGCGGTCGTAAAGATCACGACCACAACCGTGGTCAAATACACCCCGGCAGGGACAAAAGGAAAGAAGAAAACACCGAGTGTGTTGCTTTTGAAACTCAACGGCGTCGGATTTACAGATGATATCGATCTTTATCCTTCGGCCAGGGGGACGATCTTGAGTCGGTCACCGACTGAGATGATCGTCGAACTCAAGGGCGTGGATCTTCCGGCAGTAGTCACGCTCAGGGACAATTACACCCATGTGATGGCAAGTGGAATTGCTCCGAAAGAAGAAAAAGAACCTAAGGAGACCAAGGGGAAAGAAAAACCGAAACCAGCCGAAAAACCCAAGCCGGCAGAAAAACCCAAACCGGAGCCTGAAAAACCAAAAGAGCCAGAACAAAAGGCCAGAAAACCAAAGAAGGAATGAACCTCTCGCTGGGTCCGTACACTGTTCTTCAAGGAGAAAGGGAAGGCACTACGCCTTCCCTTCTCTTATTAGCACCGGAGGCGGCGCATGACGCGGACGCCGGAGCGCCAGTCTTCGTTGATGTCGAAGCGATAGATCTCGATGTCGGAGGAGATGCAGTGGGCGAGTGTCTGGAACGCAGGGTGAACGCGGAGAGTTGGAGCGACGAGATAGACGAGTGGTGGCTCGTCGCTGATCGTTCGCGGGCCGAAGAGTTTCGCTTTTGCGATGTGGCCGCGGCGCCGATGGGCTTCAACACGCCGCCAGTAATCAGCACCTTGCAACACGTGCTCGCGATCCTCAGATACCTTTAATTCGATCACGACCAGACGGCCGTCCTGTCGCAGGGCTAGTAGATCTATTGGTCTGATGCCGAGCTTAGCTCCGCGTGCAGTTCGAAACTGCGCGTGAAGTGGCGCGATGATCAAACCCGGATCGAGTCTAGTGATGTCGCGGCGCAGGAGCGACTCAAGCCATGCTTCCGGCGCGGCGCGATAGAAGGCGTGACGATGATCAACCGCCGACGCTGATCGATGCTCGCGCAAGTCGTCGAGCAAGTTCTGCCAATCGTTCAACGTTGATTCGTCGAGCAAACAACGATGCGCGCGGTCAATACCAAACCAGGCTCTTTCGTGACCGAGCAACGAACGCACGCGTGCGAATGGCAATCCGAAGTAACGAAGTGTTTCGCCGTGGCGTGAATGGACTACGTCGATCGCGTTAGGCGCTTCAGCAACGATCAGTGAACTGAGTTCACCCGGCGTTGCGGCCGCGACTGGCGGAAAGCGTGCAAGTCTTTTCTTCCACAACTCGTCTTTATCAGGACACGAGACTGCTGTTAGCGCCGTCAGTTGATCGTCAACTGTGAATACTTTGATGATGCTTCGCAACCCACTGCGCAGAAGCGACACGCGATAGATCACGGGCTTGAGTAGTTCGGGCGAAACAATCAACCAGAGTTGCTCAACGAATGGAGGCCTCGTGCGATCCGATGTTCTTCGGAACCACAGCAATGCAGATGAAAGGAACGCGTCAACAGCAGATGGCTGAACGGAAACCACTGGACCAGTAACCGCAATTCTCTCGCGTCTCCTCAGCAGAACAATCTGCGCGTAGCGTCCAGGCTGGCCCGGCTTTGTTCCACGACTCAAAGACAATCGTTCCACCGCAGTCTCAACGTCCACCGTCGCTGCCAGCCCGGCCAATCGCTCACAAAGCATGTGTCGCGCGGCTTGAATGGTTGCCGTAACGACTTTCGCCGTAGTACGCGGGATCAGCTCAATCAGCGAGACCTCCGCTCCCATTCGTCGCGAGACTTTCAATTCGAGCAGTTGGCCGTTCCAATCCCAACCAATGAGTCGCCACACGCGAGTTCCCGCTTCGGTCCAACAGGTGAATACCAATTTCTGCTGAACAAGATTCAGCTCAATCTCTTCTCGTCGCAGCTGCTGCACCACTCCATCGGAAACAAACAGCCATTCCGCATGTTCGCGCAACAGTGCAGTAATCTGTTCGTGTGCAGACTTACGCAGGTTCAGAGTCGTGAGGTCTTGAAGCATGTGAGGCGCCTTTTGTGACTTTTGTGCTTTTTGTGCCTTTTTGTGGCTCACTTCTACCCTGTGCTACATTTTTGGTCAACTTATGAAGAACGTTTTTCTTGCAGGAGCAGTACGAACTCCTATCGGCAAATTCGGCGGCACGCTCGCATCCTGGACCGCCGCCGATCTCGGTGTAGCAGTCGCGAAGGAGAGTCTGCGACGCGCCGGCATTTCGCCAGATCAAGTCACTGATTCGATCTGGGGATGCGCGCGTCAGGCCGGCGGTGGACCAAACGTCGCGCGCCAGATCACTTTCCGCGCAGGTGTCCCACAGGAAGTGCCCGCTGCCACGATCAATCAGGCGTGCGGTTCGGGATTGAAAGCGATCATTCTGGCGGCACAGGAGATCATGCTCGGTCGCGCCGATGCAATTCTGGCGGGCGGCACCGAGAGCATGTCGCGCGTACCGTATTTCGCCGACGGTGCGCGGTGGGGCGCGCGCATGGGCAACATGCAGCTCGTCGACGGCATGTATCGCGACGGCTTCAGTGATCCACTTTCAGGACTGTTGATGGGCCAGACGGCCGAGAAGCTGGCGCGACAATACGAAATCTCTCGCACGGAACAGGATGAGTTTGCGTTGCGTTCGCAGCAGAAAGCGGAAGCGGCGATTGAGTCGGGACGATTCAAAGACGAAGTTATGTCGCTCGAAATCAGCCGTAAGAAAGGTGAGACGACGAGCTTCTCGCACGACGAACACTGTCGCGCCGGAACCACACTTGAGGACCTCGCGAAACTGCCGCCCGTGTTCTACAAAGACGGTTCAGTCACGGCCGGTAATTCCTCCGGCATCACGGACGGCGCAGCCGCTGTCGTGGTGTTGAGTGAAGAAGGACTCAAACGATTCGGAACGACGCCACAGATTCGTATTGTTGACTACGAGATCAGCGGTGTTGCGCCCGACATCATGGGCATTGGCCCTGTTCCCGCGGTTCGCGCGCTACTCAACCGACAGCACCTGTCTCTCTCCGACATCGATCTGATCGAATTGAACGAAGCGTTTGCGGCGCAGGTGATCGCATGCGATCGCGAACTCGGATTCGACGCGGAGCGTTTGAACGTCAACGGCGGCGCAATCGCGTTGGGCCATCCAATCGGATGTACCGGAGTTCGCATCACGACCACACTCATTTACGAGATGCAGAAGCGACAAGCCAAACTCGGTCTCGCAACCCTGTGCGTAAGCGGCGGCATGGGGCTCGCGCTTTTGCTGGAACGCGTATGAGTTTGCGTTGGCGACGTGAGCTGGTCGTAGTTTCCCTCGTCCTGCTCACGATCTCCTGCCGTTCACAAAGCAATTCCACTCCGAACGAAAACTCGACGACCGGTACAGTTGTCTCCTCAACTCCTCCATTTCAAACTAAAGAGCCGGATCGTTACCGCGCGATCCGCAACGTCACAGTTGTGGCCGCAAACGGTCAGACTGTAACAACGAAAAATCTGATCGCGCGTGATGGCGAGTTGCGTCGTGCGGAATCTCAAGTGGCTGCGAAAACGATCGCTTATCTTGAAAGACCGGAAGGCAGGTTTGTGCTGTTGCCGGATGAAAAGATCTACGCTGAGGTCACTCCCGGATCCGATCTTCCGGAAAACGAGGATGACGACGCCCTGGAGCGTTCGCCGGAAGGTTTGTTGCACACCGAGATGGGTAACACGAGCTACCAAACGCTGGGTAAGGAACCGATTGGCGGTCGCAACGCGGACAAATACCGGGTTGTTGTTAACGCTCCGAGTGCGGGAAACGTCAGCGTAAGTGAGACGTTGATTTGGATCGATGAGGCGCTCAGGATGCCGATTAAATCCGAGACCAAATCATCGGATGGCACGCGCGTCTCGATGGAGCTTTCGGACATTTCGGTCGAGGTTGATAACATTCTATTTCAGATTCCGAAAGATTATCAGAAGGTTACCTTTGCCGAGTTTCGCAAGCGCCTTTTGCAACGCGGGCTCTGATTGAGGCATCAACTAGACTCTCATATTTCCTTGGCAGAAAGGCAGTTTGTAGTGAAAAGAACATTTTTGACCCTCGCGATTGCATTCATCGCGCTGGTTTCACAAATCGAGACACAAGCCCAGACGCGCGCCCGCAACACCACAACGGCAGCCCCAACTCTGATGTCCTCATTGCCGGAGTCAGACGCAGTCGTCCAGATTAAAATCAATCAACTTCTGAGCGAGGCAATGCCGCGCATTCTCGCCGGCAATCCGGCGAAGCTGAGCGAAGTCAATGCCAGCATCGATCGTTTCAAGGATCGCACCGGTCTCGACCCGCGCATGTTTCAGCAGGTCGCACTCGGCGTTCATTTCACGTATCCGTCTGAAGGCGTGACGAAGGTGCAAACTGTCGCGCTTGCCAATGGAAGTTTTAGCGCGGCTGCGATGGTTGCGGCAGGCCGAGTGGCTTCGAATGGTAAATATCGCGAGGAAAAATATCAGGACAAAACTATCTACATCTTCACACTCGACGAGAATCTGAAACTACTCGGTCTCTTTGATCTAAAAATAACTGAACTCGCCGCCGCCCCACTCGACGCAAACATTCTCGCACTCGGAGATCCGACCGGCATTCGCAGCGTTATCGATGCGAGCCGGTCGCGCAAGCAAGCAAATTCGGCACTCATTGCGCTCGCTAATCGCGATCCGAATGCAGTGATCGGATTCGGCAGCAACGTCACCGAACAGTTGATCGCGAATCTCGATATCGGCAACGCTCCGATCGCTGCCGATCTGCGAACTTTGCGACAGGTCTATGGTTCAGTCGGTACAACTGAAAACGACTTGCAGTTGTTCCTCGCCGCAAGAGCGGTTAACGCACAGGCTGCTAAAAACCTCGGCGACACACTGGAAGGATTACAACAATTCGGAGCGCTGCTGGCGGGCCGGTTGTCAGGAGCTAAGGGCGTGCTCGCAAAGAGCGCCCTCGCAAATATGAAAATCCTGACTCAGACAAACGAATTGCAGATTCGTACGACGATAGCCCAGGCTGAGGTCGGGTCACTGCTTGGAAGGTAATCAGAATAGGTCCTATAGAAACATAGGACCTATTATTATTACTCTTGAAATCCAGCGGGTAAGTTAGGTTCGGCGGCTGGTTCCTCGAGCTGGTCCAACACGTTCTGATAGATCTTGATCTTGCCATCTCTCTTCATGCGCTGCTGAACGCCGGCGATGTAATCTTCAAACACCTGGTCCTGTCGTTCACTCATCATCGACTGCCTCAGCGTGTCGCGCTGGCTGGCAAAACCAGCCTGGTCGGCGTCGTATTTCTTCGTGACGCCAACAATCACCCACTTGTCTTCAACTCTGATCGGAGTCTTGCTGAAATCACCCGCCTTCATTCCGTAGATCAAATCATCAAGCGCCGTGCTGATACCTGCCTTGCCGAGCGATGAGCCGAGTTTGAACGACTCTTCGGCGCCCGAATCAAAGCCCTCTTTCTCACCGGTAGCCTTGATCGCATCCGGACCAGTCAAACTCGCCGCAATGTCTTTCGCTTTCTGCTCCAACTGCTCCTTCGCACGCTGATGTTTGATGGAATCTGCGACCTTGCTCTTTACTTCATCAAATTCCGGAACGCGCGGGTCGCGCTTTTCGACGAGCATCGGGATTGCAAAACCACCTTTGATACCAGTCGGTTCGCCTACGTCTTTTGGATTGCTCAGCGGTTCCAATGCCTGCTCAAACTGCTGATTCGATCCGATATCCGGAACGTCATCACCCGGCTTGATGAAGGCGGTTTCGCGAACCATATCAGCCGCGTTCATGTGTGCTTCACCGGCAAGTTCCTGTGCGACTTTTTGTGGGTCCCTGGTTTCCTCGAGACGTTTCTTGGCTTTCTGGGCGACCTGGAACGCCTGGTTAAAAGCTCTGCTGTTGCGCGCAGAGACAAGCAACTCAGGCTTCGCTTCGGCAAAAGTTTTCTGAACGCTCTCGCCGCGGCGAAGGATGTACCAGTTGCCGCTGTAGCGAATCGGAATGTCAGAAACTTCTCCGACCTGCATGTCGATCGTTCGATCCAAAAGTCCGTCCGGCTTATTCGGATTCTTCTTGAACGGCTTCGCGAGGAAACCGCCGTTTCGTGCCGTCGTCGGATCTTCGGAGTTTCCTCTTGCAGCTTCTGCGAAAGCCTGCTCGGACGTCTGTCCGTTTGGACCACGCAGTTTTGAAATCAGGTCTTTGGCTTTCTGTTCAACCTGCGCATCCAGATCCTTGCGTGCAACTTTCAGCAGAATCTGCTGGACCTTGACGCCCGCTTCCTTGAACTGCGGCTGCATACTGTCGAATTGAGTTTTTAAATCCGACTCGGGAATCTGTAGCGTGGAACCAACTTTTTCAGTGTCGATGTAAACGTAGCGAACTTTCTTCTGCGGCTCGAGAAAACGGTAATCAGTTTTGTGACTGTCGTAGTAGCTCCGCAATTCCTCGTCGCTGGGCTGAATCTTCTCTGCAAGCTTATCGGCGCTCAGTGCGATGTAGCTGACGTCGAAAGAAGTGTTGCGTCGTTTGTACTCTTCTTCTACCTGTGCGTCAGAAACATTGACGCTCGCAGTTACGAAGGCTCGCAGTTTCTCCTGTGCGATCTCGTCGCGAATTTCGTTCTCAAAGCTTTCTAGATCACCATACTGCGACACAACTATTTCTTTGTACCTGTCGAAACCGACGAAGTTTCCGGAAGCATCCGCATATCGTTTGCGAATCTTCTCGGCAAGCTCAGCATCACTGGCGCCGAGGCCGAGACGTTCCGCTTCCTGCGCAATCACGTGGCGGCCGATTATGCCGTCGAGAAAACGCTTGTTACCGCCGAGTTGGGCCAGGTTGACGCGGCTCCCGAACATCCGCGCGTAGTTCTCTCTCACGCGTGCGACATCAGCGATGGTGACGGTTCTGGAACCGACCTTGGCCACGACTTCCGTGTTCTTGCTGGGGTCGAGACTGCTCGCGTTGCGGCCTGGAGCATAGAAAATCACAAGGCTGACGGCCATCAGGATGGCGAATAAGAGAATGACGATATTGCGGGTTCGTTCGAGTCGTCCTAGTGCTTTGAGCATTGTTGATTACCTTTCAGAAACTGCGGATTGTAAGTGAGAGTACGGAAATGCTGCAACTGTCTGGGGGTGATAGCTGAGATTTCTTCTCTGTGCAAACTGTGTGTTCTCTGTGTCTCTGTGGTTATAGGAATGTGCGATACAACAACCACAGAGACACAGAGAACACAGAGTTTGCACAGAGAAGAGTTTGTTTGCTCCAAATCAAATCCTGATGCTATTTTGACTCTCCTACATGGACACATTTGGCGGCAACACTTGGCTCTGGCTTGGATTCAGTTTGTTCATTCTCACCATGTTGAGCCTCGATCTGGGCCTCTTCAATCGCAAAGCTCACACAATAAGGTATCGAGAAGCGTGGATCTGGAGCGCCGTTTGGGTGACGCTGGCGATGTGCTTCGCGGGCATTGTCTTTCGCTATCAGGGATCGCAACGTGGGTACGAATTTCTTACCGGTTACCTCATCGAGTTGTCGCTTTCGGTCGACAACCTGTTCGTGTTCCTGCTGATCTTTTCGTATTTCAAAGTCCCTGCGAAGTTTCAGCACCGCGTACTGTTCTGGGGTGTGATGGGCGCGCTCGTGATGCGTTTGACGATGATTTTCGTCGGCGCCGCGCTGATCAATCGCTTTCACTGGATTATCTACATTTTCGGCGGTTTCCTGATTTACACGGGAATTAAGATGTTCCGGCAAGAAGAGATCGACGTCCAGCCGGAAAAGAATATCCTCGTTCGCGCGGTCACGAGCTTTCTGCCGATCACCCGCCATTACGAGGAAGAAAAATTCTTCACGAGGCAAAACGGAAAGTTGACCGGGACGCTGCTGCTGCTGGTGTTGATGGTGGTTGAGGTCACCGATCTCGTTTTTGCGGTGGATTCGATTCCGGCGATTTTCGCGATTACGACCAACACGTTCATCGTTTACACGTCGAATGTTTTCGCGATTTTAGGCCTGCGGTCGATGTACTTTCTGCTGGCGGGTGTGGTCGAGAAGTTTCGATACCTGCGCACCGGATTGGCTGTTGTACTCACGTTTATTGGGCTGAAGATGCTGCTGGGTGCGGTTCACGTCTTGATTCCGATTAAGTTTTCGCTTGGGTTCGTGGCCGTGGTACTGGTTGGCTCCGTGGTCATCTCACTGATTTTCCCGCCCGAAGCAGACTCCACGATTCAGGTCGACCTCCCCGCAGATTTCGACCTTCCCCTCGGCGAAGAACTCAACGAATCCGACCAAAAACCCGACTAATTTCTCAGATCCGCGAAAATCCGCGTCAATCCGTGGCAAAATCCGTGTACAAACATCTTGTACGCTGATTCCTCCCTATGTTAAATTCCTGAACTGGTAGTGTTGCTGCCTGATTTGGACTCACACCTGGTCCCCACTTGCGGGGCCGGCCCCTTCCAGAAGTTCGATTTAACCAATGGTTAGGAATAAGACCAGTCACTTCGCCTTTGATTGGTGGATTATTCAGAAGCGTTTCGTCTATCTGGTAATCGCCATTTTCATGCTGTGCGTTAGCGCCGCCGGCGCCGCCATCTACGTCTGGAAATACGGCAATCCGTTCAGGGATATTGCCGTTGTGAATCATCCAGCCGGAGCCCGGTTCGTTTCGTTTGAGGGCGATGTGCGCGTTATCCGCGCCGCCACCCGTGAAATGCTTCCGGCCAACGCCGACACAGAGCTTTACCCGGGCGACACAGTGCAAACCCAGGCCAACGGCCGCGCCCGTATCGGTCTCGCCGACGGCTCGACCCTGCTGGTCAAACCGAACAGCACCATCATCGTTCGCGACAACGCTCGCGCGGACGATGGCAAGAAGACGAACGTACACGTCGTGGTCGACAGTGGTCAGTTGTCTGTCAGAACCGAGCAACAGGCTGACGGCACCACAAACGTCGTCGAAACACCCAAGACAAAAAACACTGTGGGCCAGCAGACAAACGCGAGTTTCGGCGTCAATCCTGAGGGCACTGAAGAAATTCGCGTCGCCACCGGAGTGATCGAAACTACCAACCAGGCTGGTGAAAAGGCATCGATTAAAGGTGGCGAGTACGTTTCGGTAAACAACTCCGGTCGCATTTCGCCTGCGCAGAAGCTGTTGGACGTGCCGCAACCTTCCAAGCCTCACGATCTCGAACAGGTTGCGGTTGGACCAAACGGAGCGGCGAACGTTGCGTTGAAGTGGCAGCGGCCACAGTCAGGCACACCTTCGTACTATCGCGTTGAAGTCGCTACTTCACCATTCTTCGTCGCCGACGGAAAAGTTATCGAACGAGATCAACTCGTGGCCACTGAGTTTGGCGCCACCGATCTACGTCCCGGCGTTTACTTCTGGCGCGTAAGAGGAACTGCTGCGAGCGGTCAGATCAGCGATTGGAGTGATCCACTCAAGTTCATCGTCACCAACAGAGGCACCGGCTCACAAGTCGCTGTTTCCGATCTCAGCACGGAACTTCTCGGCGGTAATATTTATCTGATTCGAGGCAAGGCTGAGCCCGGGACTTCAATCCGTGTAAGCGGACGTGAAGCAAGCGCCGGACACGATGGAGCGTTTCAGATCCAGGTCACAGCCGGTAACACAACGCGAGAACTCACACTCGAAGCCAAAGATTCACAGGGCAACAGCAGTCAATACAAAGTTTCACTTTCAGCACGCGCCGGGCGCACCAAAACCTGAGTTGTAACGATGTCGAGTCACGTAATCCTTTTGACGGATGCCCATGAAGCTCCCGCCTACGAATTAATCGAGGCGTTGCGGGCTGCTGGTGTCAAGACGTTGATTGAGGGTTTGCGTGAAGTCGAAGTCGAAGTCGCCCTCGCGAAGCAACGGAAACGTGAAGGAATGGGTGGCGCTGAAGGACCACCACCATTGGCAGTGCTGTATGAAGTGGTCCCCGGTGCAGACATGGTGGAACTTCATACCGCCATCGACCACGCGAAAGCGTTTTGGCCCGGCGCTCCTCTCGTTGCGTGTCGACGGCAAACCAACGGATATCAAAGTCATAACCTGCGCAGTCTCGATGGTGTGAGTCTTAAACGACTTGGCTTCGCTGCGATTGCAGATAAGTCAGCACAAATTCCTGCCCTGCTGCGCGAAATCGAAGGACACGGTGCTTCGGGCGAGTTGCGCATGCCGGTTGCACTCGAGAAACCGTCAGAGGCTGAAACATCTTCGCTTCCACGAAAGATCAAAGCCAGTCACTTGCGTGCAGCTTACGATCTCGTTTCATCGCTTCACTTCAGTGGCGATCAGAGTGGTGCAGCAAACACAGCTCTGGCGGGCTTACAGGATCTGATTCACGCGGATCGTTGGGCCATTTACCTGTTTTCCGAAGCAAAGGGTCTTGAAGGCGCGACGCTCGAAGCGATTGCGGTTCGAAAGCCGGGACAGGAAGATTCCAGGAGTGACGATGAATGGGGACGGCTGCTCGAACCGGATCTTCCCATCGGGTCAGAAACCAAAGCAGCGAAACGCGCCGCCGCGGGCATGGGCATCATCAAGCGAAAAGAAAAAGGTCAGTTCGTTATCGCGATTCCCCTGATCTGTGGTGAGCGAATACTCGGAGTCATCGAAGGCATTCGTGAAGGCTCCGGCGCTCACGCATTCAAGAAACCCGATGTCGCTCTACTCGACTCGTTGTCATTGCCGATTGCGTCGGCGCTCGCGAACGCTGTCCGGATCGCCGAAGCCGAACGACTCTCGCAAACTGACGATCTCACCAAACTTCACAACGCCCGCTACCTGCGTCAGTTCCTGTTGAATGAAATCCGTCGCGCACGTCGCTACGGATCAAGCGTGGCTGCGCTGTTTCTCGATCTCGACGACTTCAAACAGATCAACGACTATTACGGCCATCTCGTTGGCTCACACGTGCTGATGGAAATGGCTGCAGTCATCCTTTCCTCGATCCGCGACACTGACGCCGTCGCGCGCTATGGCGGAGACGAGTTTGTGATCGTGTTGCCCGACACGGGAACCGAACTCGCGGGCCAGGTCGCTGAACGTATTCGCCAAAAGATCAACCGGCACATGTTCAACGGCGGCCGCCGCCTGCAGCTTTCATTAACGGCGAGTTTCGGAGTGGCGGCATTTCCGAAACACGCATCATCCCCCCAACAACTCATCGCGTGTGCCGACACTGCGATGTACGAAGCCAAAGCCGCCAACAAAAACTGCGTCCGGTTCGCCGCCGACCTGGCCTCCCGCGAGCCAGCGAAACGCGCCGTTGCGAACCTGGAAGTAGAAACTGAAAATAACGCAGAAGGCGTTCATTAATTACGCCGAAGGCGTTCGCTAACCTTAGCCCAGGGTTCGAGCGCAGCGAGAACCCTGGGTTATCAAAAATCAAACAAAATAAACCCTGAAAAGGGTTCGTTTTGAGAGAAACCCTTTTCAGGTTCAAGCGCTCTTTTTAATTAGTCCCCAGGGTTGTCGCTGGCGCTCCAACCCGGGGCTGAAATTAGCGAACGCCTTCGGCGTTAACGTTCAACCGCTAACCAGTGTAAACTTTCTAGTTTTTCTAGTTTACGGCGTGAACCTTCAGGGTGTATCTTAGGATTTCGGACGTGTTTGGGCGTCTAAGGGGGGTAAAGAGCGATGGTTGGACTCGCTACTTACTGAATTTACCGCCGATCCCACCCGAAGTTCCATTCTATACAACCACGGGAAGTGAATAAGTCTAGATGGCGTTCAAATCTATCTTCAGTCTGTTTTCCAGCGATCTCGCTATTGACCTCGGGACGGCAAATACACTCGTTTATGCAAAGGGCCGCGGCATCGTCGTGTCTGAACCCTCCATCGTTGCGATTAATAAAGTAACCAATCAAGTCGAAGCTGTCGGACGTGATGCGAAAGATATGTTGGGCCGCACTCCCGGCAACATCGTTGCCATCCGGCCCATGAAAGACGGAGTCATTGCAAACTTCGAAGTCACTGAGAAGATGTTGCAGCACTTCATTCGCAAAGCTCACAACGGAAAAACGTGGGTCAGTCCGCGCGTCGTGATCGGTATCCCGTCGGAGATAACTCAGGTTGAGCGTCGTGCTGTGGAAGACTCGGCTTATCGAGCGAAAGCGTCTGAGGTTTATCTCGTCGAAGAAGCGATGGCAGCCGCGATCGGCGCCGGTCTTCCGATCACAGAGCCGCATGGAAACATGGTCGTCGACATCGGCGGCGGCACCACGGACATCGCAGTGATCAGTCTCAGCGGTATCGTTTACTCGCGCGCAGTGCGTGTCGCTGGAAACGAGATGGACGAAGCGATCATCCAGTACATCAAGAGGAAGTACAACCTGTTGATTGGTGAACGCACTGCTGAGGCGATCAAGATTGAGCTGGGCTCGGCGTATCCCCTCGATGAACCGCTGTCGTATGAAGTGCGTGGTCGTAACCTCATTGAAGGCATCCCGAAAACGATCACCATCACCGACGAAGAAGTGCGCGAGGCACTGGCCGACTCGATCTCAACGATCATCAACGCCGTGCGCGTTGCACTCGAACGAACTCCCCCCGAACTCTCGGCAGACATCGTCGAACGCGGCATCGTACTGACAGGCGGCGGCGCTCTGCTGAAGAATCTCGACAAGCGGCTCTCAATCGAAACCGGATTGCCAGTGTCACTCGCCGACGACCCCCTTGCGTCGGTCGTGTTGGGCACAGGTAAAATGTTGTCGGACTTCGATCTGCTCAAGCGCGTTAAGTGGGAAAACACGATGGTCAGCGGCATGTAACACGATCAGTGTTTATCTATAATTGGTAATCCGTATAATCTGTGTCCAGGTTTTAGCGCGTGGCTTTTGTTCGCACACAAAAAGAGATTCGACAGCGAGCTCCCATCTGGCTCGTAACCTTGCTTGTCGCCAATCTCATCATCATGGCTGTTGACGCCAGAGACGCTGACGGACGGCAGAAGATAT
>DASYPN010000220.1:0-5062 GCA_036006625.1 Pyrinomonadaceae bacterium
GGCGTCGTCGAACGCGGTGAAAAGTGGGTCGCATGGAGCGGCGAACCCCAGGCACGCAAACCCGACGAACCCGTCCGCTTCGGCACCACAGTCGAAAAAGTCGACGGCGGCTACATCGTCGACGGCAACAAAGCATTCGCGACGAGCGCGGGCGGCGCACAGTGGGCCATTCTTCTCGTCAACACTGCTGGACCAGGCGGAGTTCGTCACGCCGACGCCGCGAATCTCGATTCGGTGTTGATGATGGCGTGCAATCTTTCCGATCCGAGCGTTGAGATCGACACCTCATGGTGGGATCCAATCGGAATGCGCGCGACCGCAAGCCACCTGGTCCACTTTCGTCGCACTTTCATTCCAGACGACGACCTGATTGGCTACCCGGGACAGTATCTGAAAGAAGGCTGGCAAACATGTTTCATTCCACACTACGCCGCCACTTTCCTCGGCGCAGCCGAAGCCGCGTACGACTACGCGCTCAACTACATCACCACCCAAAACAAGATTAACGATCCATACGTGCAGCACCACATCGGTCAGATGTCAGTAAACGTCGAGACCGGTCATTTGTGGCTCAGACACATCGCTCGTTTGTGGGAAACAGGCAAGTATCTCGAAGCGCAGCTCGGTGGTAGTCGCGCGCGACACGTCATGGAACATCTCGCGGAAGACACGGTGAAGCAGGCGATTCGCGCGTGTGGTGCGCGCTGCCTGATTCGCCCGAGCGCGCTCGAGCGCGTCTATCGCGATCTATCTTTTTATGTTCGGCACGACAACGACGATCAGATTCTTGCAACGATTGGTAAGTCGATACTTGGTCTAACTCACGATCCGTCTTTCTACAAACCATAGGTGCAAAATGCTCGCGGAAAAACGCAGGTACAGTCTTGGAATCTGGGCTCTGGGACTCGGCTATTTCCTTTCCTACACACCTTACAGCGGCTTAACTAAGGCTCTCTCAAACGGCCTCTTCAGCAGCACGAATGGACCAGTCAAAGGACCGGTCCTGTTGCCAATCTCCGCGATTGCGACCGTGATCGGGATGTTTGCATTCATCACGGCGATGGGCTGGTGGAAATATGCCGGCCGGCGCGAATTCTTAGGTCGTCAAGTTCCTTTTCCGCGCAAGCTGACCTTCCTGTCGGGTATTTGCATGGCGACGATCATGGGAACCACCACACTCGCGTTTACTTTTGGTGGACTCTCGATCGTACTCGTCCTCGTCCTCCTGCGCACCGGCACACTCATCATCGCACCGGTCGTGGATCAAATCGTTGGTCGTCGCGTTCGCTGGTTTTCCTGGGCCGCGATGCTTATCAGTTTGTCAGCCGTGCTTATCGCATTGAGCGAGGCTACAAGTTACACCTTAACGATCGCGGCGACTATTGATGTCGCTGCTTATCTCGCGGCGTATTTTTTCAAACTGCAGTTCATGAGTCGCCTCGCGAAGACAAACGAGCGAGAAGCCACGCTGCGCTACCTCGTTGAAGAGCAGATGGTCGCTTCACCGCTGTTGGTGGTTGCACTTGTGGTTATGGCATTCATCGGTTATGGCGATGTGATGATGGGATTTCGCACCGGGCTGACCACCTTCGTTACAACTCCCGGCGCTGTGTTTGCCGCATTGGTCGGTCTGTGTTACGCGGCGCTATGTGTGTGCACCTCGCTGATTTTTCTCGATCGACGCGAAAACACTTTTTGCATGCCGATGCACTGCGGCTCGAGTCTGCTCGCAGGATTCACTGCCAGTGTGATTCTCGCTGGCTTGTACAACCAGAGCATGCCTACGCCTGCACAGAACGTCAGTTCGGGTCTCCTCATAGTTGCGCTCGGGTTCTTATCGCCGCTGCATCACTTCAATCGCGTTCTGTCGAAGGCCAAACGTTTCTTCGGCTTTGCAGCACCGTTGGCCCAACCGCAACGTCTGTTTCTGTTTGTGTGCAGCGGCAATACGTGCCGCTCACCGATGGCCGCGGCCATTGCCAACGCTGAAATCGCAACCCGCCTTGGTATTCCGTTTAAGGCCCTCGAGACTGTGAACGCGCGCGCGCTCAGTGCCGGCGTGTCAGCAAGAGTCGGCGCACCAATCACACCTGAAGCGGCAGAGGTTCTCCACTCTTTGAGCGTTCCGGTCCAGCCGCACGCCGCTCGAAATCTGACACCGGGACTGGCGGCTGAAGCCGAGATGATCTTCTGCATGACGAGCGCGGTTCGGAAAGCCGTGATTGAGATGCTGCCGTCAGTCGCGAATAAGACACTCTGTCTGAGCGATGACGCCGATGTCCCCGATCCCATTGGCAAAGGAATGGCGGCCTACGTGAACTGCGCACGCCAGATCCAACGTCTGGTCCGACTGCGATTCGACGAACTGAATCCGCATTTATCCGTGGCGAAATAGCCGTGGCAAATGAAACTGATCGTATCTCACCTGGAGGCGGTGCGAACTTATGTCACTCGTGAGTTGTACTTCATCCAACACGATCTGATCACAAACCATGGCTGGAGACATATCGAAGCTAATCATCTCTGGCAACGCGCGGGCTCGCTGGAATACAAGTTACGTGCGGCGCTCGGAGAATTGCCAGAGGTCATCATCTTTTGGGAAGCTTACGAGCTTGTTTACCGGCATTGTCGCGAGATGCAGGGTCTGAAGTGCCGCAAGTTTTTCTTTGCCGACGATCTACACTGGTGGACTCGACGCATGCGCGAAATCAAAGTAATTGTTTTTGGAGTGTCAGAGGTCGTTCTAAGTCCGTATGTCTATCGTTGGCCGGTCATGTTTCCGGAACTCTCGCGTAAGCGAACCGTGTGGCTGCCGCATTCGGCTTCAACGGATTTCATGTTGCCGTTCAACCCCGACGCAGAGAACGCGATTTTTCTGAGTGGCGCGATCAATGAAGCATATCCCCTCCGCCAGCGGATGTTGCAGTTGCACCGCGAAAATTCTTATGCGATTAAACACCACCGGCATCCGGGCTATTACTGTGGCTACGATTACGCGCATGACGGAAGAATAGGTCGTGGTTACGCCGAAAAAATTCGCCACTGCCGGGTCGGTTTTGCTGACAGCGTTCACCCGTTTGCGTATATTGTGGCAAAGTTCTTCGAAATTCCCGCAACGGGCGCCTTACTGCTGGCGGACGACACGGTCAGTGAATATCTGAACAAGCTGGGTTTTGTGGCCGGTCGTCATTACGTGCCGGTTTCGCAAAAGAATCTGGAGAAGCAAATCGAGTACGTGCTTTCGGAGAGCAACCGCAACGAGTTGGACCAGATAAGAAGAAACGGCCAGACACTTGTTCACGAGCAACACAAGACCAGCGATCGGGCGCGATTCATAAACGCGATTTGCGCCGCTTAACATATGCGAGTACTACTTTCCTCAGATCATGCATATCCGGCTGCAAACGGGCACGGGAGTGGGTTGCATCCCAAGGACTTCCCTTCGGGCTCCGGATACATCCTTCAGGATCTACTCGCTAAGGGTCTCGCCGAACTAGGCCACGAAGTCTCTTACCTCGTGCGGAGTCTCCGTGCGAATTTTTCCGCGAGCTCAGTTCCTTCCGGGATCACGGTCGTCTTCGAGCCCGATTTTAATGCCGACGTTTTGCACACGATTTCCGGACGTGATGCTGCGCTGATTGCCGAGTGGGAAGCTCTTGCGAAACCGTGGGTCGCGACTTGTCACATGGACGAACAGACGCGCGGGCGCGAACGTGGACACTCGACGCAAAACTGGATCTTCGTCTCGCAAACACTCGCGCACTTGCACGGTCACGATCGATACGTGTGGAATGGCATCGATCCCGCGGAATACATCTACAGCGAAACGAAAGACGATTACTTCCTGTTCATGTCGACGATGGATTGGGGCACGAAGAAAGGACTCGACATCGTGCTCTCGATGGCGAAGCAACTCGGGTTTAAGCTCGTCGTCGCCGGCACTGGCGAGAGTTACGAACGAATCGCACAGGTCCAGGACATGTGTCGCAAAGTTGGCGCCCAATACGTCGGTGATGTGCGCGGCAAAGAGAAAGCGGAGTTGCTTGCAGGTGCGAAAGGTTTTCTCTTCCCGACGAAGCTCGACGAAGCGTTTGGTTTGGGAATGGTGGAGGCACTCATGTCGGGCACGCCCGTGATCTGTAGTGACCGCGGCGCTTGTCCCGAGATCATCACGCCGGAAGTTGGTTTTGTTTGTCACACCGACGACGATTACCTCACCGCCATCGATCGTGTCAGCGATCTCGATCCGCGCCTCTGTCGTGACAAGGCCATGCGCGATTACCACTATCACACCATGGCCGGTAACTACGTGCGCCAGTATGAAATCGAGAGCGCCCGAATCACACGCGAGCTGGCACTACCCGCAACACACTATTCATGAACGACGTCATCCAGGGACTCTGGGTCGGCAACGAGCTTTCCGTGATGGAGCAGTTGTCGATCGCATCGTTTTTGCGAAACGGGCATGAGTATCATCTCTACGTTTATGAAGATGTGAAGAACATTCCTTCCGGAACAACGATCAAAGACGGTAACGAGATTCTGCCCGCGGCGAGAATTTTTCAGTACAAGCAGCAGGCGAGTTATGCGGGGTTCTCAAATTTCTTTCGATACAAGCTGGTGCTTGAACGCGGTGGATGGTGGGTCGATACGGACACGGTTTGTTTGCGGCCTTTCGATTTCGAGGCGGAGTACGTGTTTTCAAGCGAGTTCGCAATGGGTGAGCAGTTTATTAACAGCGGGATCTTCAAGGCGTCCGCGGGTAGTGAAGTGATGAGTTACGCGTGGCGTGTTTGTGAAGCGAAAGATCCGGAGAGGATTGTTTGGGGTGAGACTGGGCCACGACTGATGGCTGCGGCGGTGCGAGAGTTCTCGCTGGAAAGATACACGCAGCCGCCGGAAGTGTTTTGTCCTATCGGCTACGCTGACTGGCACAAAGTCCTTGAGCCCGAAGCTGATCTAAATCTCACAGGATCGTACGCGATTCATCTCTGGAATGAACGCTGGCGCGCCGCGGGACAGGATAAGAACGCGACGTATCCCGCTGACTGTATTTACGAAA
>DASYPN010000221.1:0-4909 GCA_036006625.1 Pyrinomonadaceae bacterium
CGTTGGGCATTCATACTCACAGGTGGAATCGGCTTGTGCTGGCTGCTGTTCTGGTTGCCGCTTTATCGCCGTCCCGAACAACATCCGAAAGTATCCAAGGCAGAGCTCGACTACATTTACAGTGATCCACAGGATCCGCCGGCGAAGAACGTGCCGTGGCTCAGTTTGATCCCGCACCGGCAAACGTCTGCGTTCGCGATCGGAAAGTACCTGACAGACCCAATCTGGTGGTTCTATCTTTACTGGATACCGAATTTCCTTCGCGACAATCACAGACTCGATCTCACGACAATTGGCCCACCTCTGATCGTGATCTATGTCATCGCCGACATCGGCAGCATCGCCGGCGGCTGGCTCTCTTCGACGTTCATCAAACGCGGTTGGACCATCAACCGTTCGCGCAAGACGGCAATGTTGATTTGTGCGCTCGCGGTGACGCCTATCATCTTTGCTGCAAACGTGAAGAGCCTCTGGGGAGCGGTCGCTTTGATCGGCCTCGCGGCGGCGGCACATCAGGGATGGTCGTGTAACCTGTTCACAACCACATCGGACATGTTCCCGCGTCAGGCAGTCGGTTCAGTTGTCGGTATCGGCGGAATGGCCGGCGCACTCGGCGGAGCGACGATGGCAGTGGCGACGGGTGTAATCCTGCAGAGCACTGGCCAGAACTATTCGATCGTCTTCATGATCGCCGGCACTGCTTATCTGCTGGCCCTGCTTGTAATCCACCTGCTTGCACCGAATCTGAACCCGGTTGAAGACGTGGAATACAGTCCTGCAATTGGCGCGCTGATCGGTTTCGGCTTTGTCGGCTTAGTCTTTGGATCGTTCGGCGGATGGTGTGTCGGCTTGCTCTCTCACGTCACTGGGCAAGTTCTATTCAAATACATGATGCTTGGCGCCGCAATTGGTCTCGGCCTCGGCCTACTCTTTAGTCTGATCCGTCCTAATCGTTCTCATTCATCCGTGTAATCCGCGGCCTCAATCCGCTTCTTCCTGTTCCTGCGCTTTTTGAGCGAGCATCAGGTGATCGCGCATCGCATCGCGTGCGGCTTCGGGATTGCGATCGCGAATAGCGCGATAGATCTTGCGGTGCATCTCCGCTGACTCTTTCAAGTCGCGCGCGCGCCGCACAGTCTTGCTTCGCACTTCGAAGAGAATCGTCGCCACCATGTTCATGAGCGCCGTGAGAATGCGATTGCCGGATGCGGCGGCGACAGTTTGGTGAAACCGCATGTCGTGAACGAGAAACTGTTCCGGCTCGTCAAGCGAAGCAAACATTCCGGTGACCTCTTCCGACATTTCAGCCATCTGTTCACCAGTTGCGCGTTCTGCTGCGAGACCAGCGATCGCCATCTCGAGTGAACGTCGTGCTTCAAACATCTCCGCGGGTGTGAACCGCTGCAGTGACGCCATCAATCGCAAAGGGCTGCTATCGAGTGACGGCGGCCCTTCAGCTTCAACGACGAAAGTTCCCGCGCCGCGACGAGGTTGCAATACGCCGACTGCCGCAAGCGAACTGATTCCCGCGCGAAGAGTCGGACGGCTGACGCCGAGTAACTTCGCCAGATCTCTTTCCGGAGGCAGTCGATCGCCCGGACGCAGCTCGCCGCTATGAATCATTTCCCGAAGCTGCGAAACGACTTCCTCGAAAGTCGTCCCGCGTCGTTCCGCATCGATAGTCTTGAAAATTGATTCGGTCATTTCTGTCTGCTTATTGTAGTTTAATCTGTGTAATCTGTGGATGGGCTACGGCAGAGCCTCGACGATTTTCCCGTTGATCTTGACATCATCCAGCGTTGCGTCTCTCACGTTCTTAACAATATTACCGTCGGCGACGTTATCGAATGTGCACTTCGCTAGTCGCAGCTTCGTTATCGGCGCCGATGGAAACCCCTGAACGTCGAGCGCGTATTGGCTCTTGCCACTGCGGAGATTATCGACGGTGTAGTTGCGAACGACAGGAGTAAACGAGCCCTTCGCGCCTTCTTCGTAATTGAAATCGATCGTAATCACAGCGTGAGCTACCTGGCCAACTTCGATGTTGCGGAAGTGCAGGTCCTCGAGCAATCCGCCGCGCATTGCGTTGTTCTTAACACGCAGCGCGTGATCGAGATTTGGGCTGTCGAGACGGCAGTTTTCAGCGAAGAGATTTCTAACGCCTCCTGAGATTTCGCTGCCGACAGTTATTCCTCCGTGCCCGTCTTTCATAAAACAATCCTGCACGATGATGTTCTCAGTTGGTGTCTTGAGACGACGCCCGTCTGCGTTGCGACCGGACTTGATCGCGATGCAGTCGTCGCCGGTGTCGAAACTGCAGTTTTTGATGAGAACGTCGCTGCACGACTCCGGATCGCAACCGTCATTGTTTGGACCATGACTGTTGATGTGGACGTCCTGGACGATGACGTTGCGAGAGAGCACGGGATGAATCTCCCACATCGGCGAGTTCTGAATCGTGACGCCCTCGATCAAAACGTTCTGGCAGCGATAGGGTTGAATGAATTGCGGTCGCAGATAATGGCCCTCGCCGAAGACTCGTTCGCGCACGGGGACACCTTTCTCCGCCATCGCTAGTAGTGCTGTGCGATCAGGACGCTGATGGCTCGTGCCTTCTTTCCAGCCGTACTGTGGACGACCATTCCATGGCCACCAATGCTCGTTGTTGCTCTGCCCGTCGAGTGTGCCTTTGCCGGTGATCGCGATGTTCTGTTGCTCAAACGCGTAGATGAATGGTGAGTAGTTGAATAGCTCGACGCCTTCCCAGCGCGAGAAAACCACCGGCAGGTAGTCTTTTGGATTTGTGCTGAACCTGATCGTCGCGCCTTCAGAAACTTCGAGATTGACGTTGCTCTTCAGGTGAATAGCGCCGGTGAGATACGTGCCTGAAGGAACGACGACTCTACCGCCACCTGCTTTTGAGCACTGATTGATAGCGTTACGGAAGGCGGCGGTGCAGTCCGTGCGGCCGTCCGGCTTTGCGCCGAAGCGATTGAGATAAAGCGTGCGCTTCGGGAAACGTGGTGGCTTGATGCGACCGAGGATCGATGGAAAAACTGTTTGCCACGGATCCTCGGCAGCGAGGATGCGTGGCGCGATAGCGAGTCCTGCGCTGCTAATCAAGAGAGCTTTAATGAAGTCTCGGCGTGTTGTCATTTATCAGTTAGTCAATCCTGCTTCATCCTGTTAATCCTGTCCTTTTCTACCGCACTCGCCGCACGCGCGCGACGAGCGTCGTCAACAAACGCATAGCTCGGTTTTCCCTCTGCAACGTCACGCAGCATCTTCATCACGCCGATCATCGCATCCTCGTTGTACTGATATTCGCTCTTGAATAGATAGTCGAGCCCTTTCAGAAACGATTCGCGATATGGTTCCCGCTGTGTTTTGGTGTAGACGCGCGCGAGAAATGATAACTGTGTGTAGGTGGCGCCGTTGTCGATCGTTGAGTCAGTATCACGCTTCTGCGCAAGCAAAGACGCTCGCTCACTTTCTTCAAACGGCTTACCCATGTCTATGTTCTTGGGCCAGCCACCGGAGTCGCGTTGATAAAGAACTACATTGTCCGCGATGCGCAATGCCTCAGGGGTGCCGTACCATTCGTCTGCTTTATTCTGCGCGTCGACCCACGCGATTGTTCCTACTGCCTGATTGGCTTTACCCGTAAGACCGCGCACGCTGAGGCTGAAAAACTTCGTGTGTGAGAATTGGGCAGCTTCCGTGGCATTCAATTGCCTGGACCACGCCACACGCGCCTTCGGATTCGCGCCCGGCCCTTTCGACTTGTACTCACCAAACCACGCCGTCTTCTCTCGCGCAGGATCTCGCCAGTTGTCCCAGCCTTCCGGTCTGATGTGCGATCCGAGCCAGCAGTCGATGAAAACTACTCGCGCGTACGGCCGCCACGGTCTACCGAGATAAATTCCGTTGCCTGTGTTCTCGCCAGTCAAACGGCAACGCAGAAAAACAAATCCGGTATTCTCGTTATTGCTCAACCGATAATGTGCCGTTACATAACCTTGGCCCTTGCTGTGAATTGTGCAGTCTTCAAAAACTGCAGACGCGGTTCCAAAGATGAAATCAACGTGGCCTTCGATGTAGCAGTTTTTGAAGTAGTGACGGCTGCCGTTAACAAACAAGGTATCCTGCCAGCCAAGGAAACGACAATTCTCAAACGACGCGCGCTCGGCATCGACAAACAGCGCTACCGCCTGTGAACCAGTGCCGAAAGTGTTCTCGAACGTCACATTCTCAGCTCGAAAATCATTTCCGTTGACGAGAGTGCTGAAAGCGAGGCGTGTGTTGCCCGCCTGTAGTGCGCTGAGTTTAAAAGTGAGGATAGTCTTTTGCGGATCTTCACCGCGAAGAGTGATGTGATTCTTCCCCGCGCTCACTCGTAGCTGTTCGTTATAAACACCCGGTTTGATCTGGATCACGACAGGATTATTGTCTGTCACGTGGTCCAACGCCTGCTGCACAGTCCGGAAGTCGCCAGACCCATCCGCAGCAACAAGGATCTTTTGCGAACCGTGGACCTCGGCCACAAAGAGGCACAAAAAGCACAAGAAGGTTAGCAAACGAGTTAAAGACATTGTGTGCGCTTTAGTGATTGGTATGACCAGTCACATTCTGCTCTGTCTATAATCCGGCTGTCAACAATAAATACAATGCTGATCTTCTAATGTTTACGTGCCGCGGTAAGACCAATTGTTTTATAAAGAAAGTGGCAGGAGTCGATCGGTAGAGGGCTTTCGCTGCGGTGAGGTTCAACTGTAGGGGCGGCCCTCCGTGTGTTGATTGTCAAGACATCCTTTACAGTTTGTTATCACGACATCCTTTACACTTTTTATCCAGTAGTAGGGGCTGTGGGAACGGTGGAAAAACTGCGTTTCGTTTTTCCACGGTTTCC
>DASYPN010000222.1:0-13156 GCA_036006625.1 Pyrinomonadaceae bacterium
ACTGCACGGTTACGGAGTTATTCAACGCATTCGGCAGCTTTCCGACGAAATGTTGCATGTGGAGCAGGGATCTTTGTATCCCGCGCTCTATCGCATCGAGCAAAAGGGTTGGGTGTCGTCGCGTTGGGATGTACACGAAACTGGACGCGAAGCGAAGTTCTACAAGCTCACACGCGCCGGACGAAAACAGTTGGAGACAGAAGAAGCGAGCTGGGATCGACTGGTGCTCGCAATCGCCAAAATCAGACAAGCGACATAAGAATTTAGCCACAAAAAGGCACATAAAGCACAAAAGGATTTCAGAAAGAGAAGTACCAATGAAGTGGTTCAACTTACTTCGCGATCGAATTCGCGCTCTGCGGCAACGCGAAACAGTTATCAAAGACATCGACCGTGAGATGCGTCTTCATCTCGAGTTGCAAGTGGAGGCAAACATAAAGTCCGGAATGTCTCCTGAAGAAGCGCGGGAAAAAGCGATGCGCAGTTTTGGTAACGTCAACAGGGCCGTCGATGCTGCTTATGACGTGAAAGGCGGCGGCCTGTTCGAGACCCTGGCCCAGGACATCCGCTACGGCCTCCGCATGCTCGCGAAACACAAAGCGTTCACTTCAGTCGCAGTGGTGACACTTGCACTCGGTATCGGCGCCAATACCGCAATCTTCTCGGTCGTCAACGAACTCCTGCTCAGTCCCCTCCCTTACCGCGACGCAGAAAAGATCGCGATGCTTTGGGAAGTCTCGCCCGAAGGTCGACATCAAAACACCACTTCACGCGCAAACTACCGCGCCTGGCGAGCACAGAACACGAGCTTCCAAAATGTGGCCGCGTTTACAGATCAACGCTTCAACATGACTGACGCGGGCGAACCCGAAGAGTTGTCAGTGCAACTCGCGACGCCGGAGATCTTCAATGTGCTGGGCGTCGACCCACTTCTCGGCCGAACATTCCTGCCGGAAGACGGCGAGCCAGCCAACATGGATATCGCCGTGCTGAGCTATCCGCTTTGGCAACGTCGTTTTGGCGGTCAGTCAAAGATCGTGGGCCAGCAGCTCACACTCAACGACAGAAAGTTCACCATCATCGGTGTGATGCCGCCGAGTTTTCAGTTTCACATCAAGAGTCGTTCGGGTACCGGCAGACCCGCCGAGCTTTGGTCCATCCTGCCGATGCCGGTTGGCCCAGGCGCGAACGATCGTGGTCGCTTCCTCTCTGTTGTCGGACGTTTGAAAGACGGTGTATCGCCCGAACAGGCAGCCGCGGAATTGCGAACGATTGAAGCGCGACTCTCCGATGAAACCCCGGAGTACAACAAGAACTACAGCGCTGAAGTGTTGCCGTTGCGCGATCAATTCTTCGGCAACGTGCGACGCCCGCTCTGGCTGATGCTCGGCGCAGTGGGTTTTGTGCTGCTGATTGCGTGCGCCAATGTCGCCAACCTGCTGCTCTCGCTCGCGACGTCACGTGAAAAAGAAATCGCAGTGCGTGCTGCACTCGGTGCGCGTCGCTTTCGCATTGTCAGACAGTTGCTGACTGAAAGTCTGTTGCTGGCATTGCTCGGAAGTGCGTTGGGTCTGGGTTTCGCGTACCTCGGTATAAAGGCACTCGTGCTGATCAGTCCGCGTGATCTAATGAGTCTCCAGGGTGTTGGTTTGAATCTCACTGTACTGGCGTGGACTCTCGGCGTCTCGCTGCTGACGGGAATTATTTTTGGACTCGCACCGGCACTGCATGTCTCCCGTTTGAACCTCAACGACTCACTCAAAGACGGTGGCAAGTCGGAATCTGCTCAAGCCGGTGGTAGTCGTCGTTTGCGCAACGCTCTTGTCGTTTCGGAAATCGCGCTGGCCGTCGTCTTGCTCGCGAGTGCTGGTTTGCTCATCCGCAGTTTTATTCGTCTGCAACAAGTGGATCGCGGTTTCGAAACCGATAACTTGCTGACGATGATCGTGAGAGTTCCCAATTCTCGTTATCGTGAAGACGCGCAGTTCGTGAATTTCTTCAGCCAGACGCTCGAACGGACTCGACACCTGCCAACCGTGCGTTCGGCGGGCATGGTCAATTTCCTGCCGTTGTACGGCGGACTTGGTTCCGCGACCGGATTCAAGATTGTAGGTCGTCCTGAACCGCCACCGGGCCAGGGACCATCGACAGACGTCAGGGTTGCGGATGCAGGATACTTTCAGACGATGGGAATTCCCCTCTTGCGCGGTCGCAATTTTTCTGACAGCGAACAAAGAGAAACCAAACACGTCATCCTCATCAACGAAGCGCTCGCGCGTAAACACTTTCCTGATGAAGATCCGATCGGGCGTCGACTTGATGTTGAGATGTTTGACACTCCCCAGCCGGCCGAGATCATCGGCGTTGTCGGCAACGTGAGATACGACAGCTTGATTGATGAGTCACCGCCGGCAGTCTATTTTCCGCATCCCGATCTCACTTACTCATTCATGACGCTAGTGATCCGCACTGACGGTGACCCGACGGCGATAGCGCCCGCCGTTCAGCGTGAGATTCGCGCACTCGATCCCAATCAACCCGTATCGGACGTGCGCACGATGAACCAGGTCATGGCTGACTGGGTCAGTCGTTCACGCTTCAACACGTTGCTGTTGGGACTTTTCGCCGGACTAGCTACGCTCCTGTCAGCGGTCGGTATCTTCGGAGTGATGAACTATTCCGTGGCTTTGCGAACACGCGAAATCGGATTACGACTCGCCGTCGGCGCACAACCGCGACAAGTATTGCTGCTCGTATTGCGACAAGGATTGGTGTTGACTGTTGTCGGGATCGTGCTTGGACTTGCAGCAGCGTTCGCGTTGACGCGTTTGCTATCCGGCTTGCTGTTTGGAGTTGGGGCGGTGGATGTAACCACGTTCACTACGATCTCGTTACTGCTGGTACTCGTTTCCCTTCTCGCATGTTATCTACCCGCGAGGCGTGCAATGCGAATCGACCCCTTGCGCGCACTGCGATACGAGTAGAAAGTTAGCCACGGATCTGCCCGGATTCTGTGTTACGCTTTGGCCCCGATGGCGACGCTGGAACAGACTGGCGATTGGGGTCGGACCGCGGGATCGAAGCTCGGCTGGCTGATTGCCGGTCGACTCGCCACGGCACTCCTGCTTAGCGTCGTAGGAACACTTTGGATCAGCGGCGGAGAAACGTCTCAGTCGATCAATAAGAGTCTTGGTCTCCTCACGATAGTAGCCTGCCTCACGATCCTTTATGCCCTCATCTTTCGTCTCTCCAAAAACATTCTCTACCAGGCGCGGTTTCAGCTCACGGTCGATGTCTTGCTCGTCACGTGGCTCGTTTGGAATTCCAGCACGGTCCAGTCGCCTTACGTCGCGGTGTACATCGTCATAATTGCCGTTTCCAGTCTCTTTTTAGGACCACGCGAAGCGATTGTGACGTCCGTCGGGTGTGCGGTGGCGTTCACCGCGTGTTCATTGCAAATCACCGGTTTCGGCGCGCAGACCGATCCGTCAAAACTAGTGGGCGGGTCGCTATCGCAGACCATTCAGTGGGTCGGACTGTTTGACGTCGCATTCTTTGTCGTCGGACTGCTATCGGCAAGACTTGCCGAACGTCAATCGCGGTCCGATGTGCGTCTGGCTGCAGCGACGCAGTCACTCGCTAAGCTGCGCGCTCTTCATGAACGTATCGTCGCATCAATCCGCTCAGGCCTCGTCACGACTGATCTCGAGGGACGTATCTATACTTTCAACATCGCCGCACAGGAAATTACGGGTTACCAGGAAGAGGTCATTCGCGGTAAGGATGCATCGATCCTGTTTGGCGAGCTGAAAGAGCACATTGCGGAAACTCTCCGCGCTCTCGAAAAAGGCGATAACAGTCCACGCTTTGAGACAAACTGTTTGACGTCCGAAGGAATGCGACTTCGGCTTGGTTACAGTATCTCGCCGTTATCGTCTGAGGCGGGCGACACGACCGGCATGGTCATCACGTTTCAGGATCTGACTCAGGTTCGTAGTCTCGAGGAAACATCGCGACGACAGGATCGTCTCGCCGCCATCGGCCGCATGGCCGCGTCGATCGCACACGAGATTCGAAACCCGCTCGCCGCAATGCGTGGCTCGATCCAGATGCTACACGCTGAAGTCGAGCGCGACTCCTCGCAGGCGCAACTAATGGAGATTATTCTGCGCGAGTCAGATCGACTAAATCGGATCATTACTGACTTTCTCAGTTATGCCCGTCCACGCTCGCTGATTCAGGCTCGTGTTGATGTGGGAGATTTACTTCATCAAACATTCGCACTCATGCGACACAGTCCGGAGATCAACTCCGATCAGAGTATTGTCGAGGAGTTACCGGATGAACCCCTTTACGCGGAAGCTGATGAAGGACAGTTGAAACAGGTGTTTTGGAATCTTGCGCGGAACGCTCTTCAGGCGATGCCCCAGGGCGGGACGCTGCGCGCGATCCTCGAAAAGAATTCCGACAACCGGTTACGCATTTCATTCGCGGACTCGGGACGGGGCATGTCGCCCGATCAGGTCGATCAGCTATTCGAGCCTTTCTCATCGACGACGGGCGGGACCGGTCTCGGCCTCTCAATTGTTTATCAAATCATTCGCGATCATGGTGGTACAATCAATGTCCGCAGTCTCGTGGGACAAGGAACGACGATTACAGTTGAATTACCATTAACCGCAAACAACGGCAACGACACTCCCGCTCAGTCGAGTTAATTATGGCCAATCTTTTGATCGTTGACGACGAACTCGGAATGCGGCAGTTCCTGACGCACCTCTTCCAGCGCGAAGGCCACGTTGTGAGCGTCGCGGAAAATGGGCGTGCGGCGCTGGAACAAATACGCCAGCAACCTCCGGATGTGATGATCTCCGACATCAGGATGCCTGATATGGGCGGCGTCGATCTGCTGCGCGCGGCACGCGAGTTACTTCCCGAGGTGGAAGTAATAATGATGACGGCGTTCGCGAATGTCGACACCGCTCGCGAGGCGTTTCTGCTCGGCGCCTACGATTTCGTTCAGAAGCCGTTTGATAACGATCTGCTGAAGGAAACGGTCGCCCGTGCACTGAACAAGATCTCGCTCGTCAAAGAAAAAGAGGCACTGCTCGAAGCGAACAAAGCTCTCATCCAGGGACAGCGCACGCGGGGTAAACTCGGCAACATCATCGGACGAAGCAGCCGCATGCTCGCGCTTTATCAAATGATCGAGACTGTAGCGCAGGTCCAGTCGACGGTCCTGGTGACGGGCGAGTCGGGCACGGGAAAGGAACTCGTAGCTCGTGCCATTCACGATTTGAGTCCGCGAGCTGAGAAGCCGTTCGTTTCCGTTAACTGCGGCGCGTTTACCGAAACGCTGCTGGAATCAGAGTTGTTCGGTTACGTGAAAGGCTCGTTCACAGGCGCCAGTGCAAACCGGAAGGGACTCTTCGAAGCGGCCAACAGCGGCACGATTTTCCTCGACGAGATTGGTGAGATGTCGCCGGCAATGCAGGTCAAACTGCTGCGCGTGCTGCAGGAACGTAAAGTACGACCAGTTGGCGCGACGGAAGAGACGATTGTCGACACGCGCGTGATCGCCGCGACTAATCGAGACCTGGCGAGCATGGTTTCGGCAAACACGTTCCGCGAGGACCTGTATTACCGCATCTCCGTCATCCCGATCGAACTGCCGCCTTTGCGTGAGCGCGCGGAAGATATCTCCGAACTCGCCAATCACTTCGTGCAGAAGTTTTGCGCGCCCACCGGGCGCTCACTGGCGATTAGCGAGAACGCAATGCGACTGCTCGAGAGATACTCGTGGCCCGGAAACGTTCGTGAGTTGGAACACACGATTGAGAGGGCTGTCGCACTCGAACGTACCAACTCAATCGAGCCCGAGCGTCTGCCCGAAAAGATCACCAATTACAATCCCTACCGCGTCGCCGAAGCGATGGAGTTTCCCGAAGACGGAATCAATCTCACCGCGCACCTGGATCAACTCGAAAAGACCTACGTTCTTGAAGCACTGCGGCGCACCTCAGGCAATCAGACAAATGCTGCCGAGCTCTTGCGACTTTCCGTGCGTTCCCTACGTCATCTACTCGACAAACACGGCGCCCGTGGTCTAACGGCGCAAATGCGTGACGAGCGTCGTGGTCCAGACTCAGCACCCCGTCGTCGCTCCACAGACCAGGGCCCACGCCGCCGCGAGGAAGACTCCGGCGAATTCGCTGCCGGCGCCGGCGACAGTAACTAGCCGCGTCTTTGCGATCCTTTGCGTCTTGGCGTGAAACTGTCTTTCACGCAAAGACGCAAAGGTCCGCAAAGACGCCAACCAGTCCCTCTCGCTCTCGTGCTTATGTGCCTTTTTGTGGCATTCACCCCGTGCCACAAATTGTCAGGCCCTCTCCGGCGGGTGGTCCAACGGGCAAAATTTCGATCAAAAAAGATCGAAATTCCCTCTTTTTGGCCAACACACCCATTGGCATACCTGTTGTTTAGGAGACCACCGACACTTCGCGCTCTGCGCGGCTCACATGGGAACGAAAGCCGGTGGCGCGAGCAAATTTGAACCCCCTAATATCTTTTAAGGAGCACGAAATTAGCATGAACACCAAACGCCAAGAAGGCTTTTCGTTGATCGAACTTCTCATCGTCGTTGCGATTATCGGCATCATCGCCGCGATCGCTATCCCCAATCTTCTCGCCTCACGTCGCGCTGCTAATGAAGCCGGATCTATCGCGACAATGCGCGTCATTTTCAGCTCGGAAGCCACCTACCAGGCAACCCAGGGTGCCGGTGCATACGGCACATTAGCTCAACTAAGAACCGAAACCTTGATCGATGCCCCTGTCGCCGCGGCTGCGGTTGGCGCCAATCCTCTGGCCCCTAAGAGCGGCTACCTCTTCGCAGCGGCACCGGTCGCCATCAATGGCCTGCCGGCTTTCGATGCGTCCTCAATAGCATCAGTCCACACCAGCGTCAGCACCATTACCGGAACCGGAACACGTGCTTTTTACGTGAATGAATCCGGAGTCATGTACTTCAACACGACGGCAGCTGCGCCAACTTGTTCGGCAGACGTCAATCGCACCATCACGGGCGGAACCAATCTCCAGTAATTCGTCCTCCCCGATGTAGCTACGGAGGCGGGAAGGCTCGCCTCCGTATTTTTTTAAGAGTCACACGCTCACAACATTTCGACACTTACGCGGAGTACCGCGATGATGAAATCCCACAAATACAACGAAGGTTTTTCCCTGATCGAGCTTCTCATTGTTGTTGCCATCATCGGCATCATCTCGGCGATCGCTATCCCAAACCTGCTGTCATCGAAACGAGCCGCAAATGAAGCTTCGGCCTTAGCGACACTACGGGTCGTTTTCAGCAGCCAGGCCACCTATCAGGCGACTGCCGGTGTAGGCTCGTACGGCGACCTTGCAACCCTGCGCACCAATAACCTCATCGACCAAACCGTTGCCGCGGCAACTATTGCCGGACCGGGCACGCCGAAGATAGGTTATCTATTCTCAGCAGCTAATGTCGCCGGCACGGGAGCCCCTGCGTTCGACGCCATAACGCAGCCTGCAGTACATACATCAGCCAGCTTGCTTTTCGGTACTGGATCGCGGAGCTTTTTCGTAAACGAAACAGGCGTGATTTACTTCAACTCAACTGATACCGCGCCGACTTGCACAGCTACAGCTGCACGTACTGTCAGCGGCGGTGCTGTTCTTAATTAGAGTCGCCATCACGCTCCCTCTTCCGAAACCACCTCGATTTAAGTTAGATTTGTGTGTCCTCATTAGCTGAATGGATGAACAACTGAGAACGTTGGACACGGCTGAAGCAACTACTCACTACGAAAAATCAAAACCGGGCGGTTCCGGCAGCCTCTGGCGCATGTCGGCAATCGCCCGCAATGCTTTTCGCGAGGCAGTGCGCGATCGCGTGCTCTACAACCTCGTGTTATTTGTTTTACTGCTAACAGCGGCTTCGATCTTTATAGGCGAATTGTCCGGCGGTCAGGAACGCAAGGTCATCGTCGATCTCGGTCTGAGTGCGATGCTGCTCTTTGGCATGTTCATCGCCATCTTTGTTGGCGTCGGACTTGTTTACAAAGAGATTGAACGACGAACGATCTACGCTGTTTTTTCGAAGCCGGTTGGACGCGGAGAGTTTTTAGTTGGCAAGTATCTCGGTCTTTGTCTCACGCTCCTCGTTAATGTGCTGGTGATGGGAGTCGGAGTTTCCCTCGCGCTGCTGTACGTGAATCGCGGTTGGGATCCTCTGATTCCTACGATCTGGCCGGCAGTGTTATTGATCTATCTGGAGTTGATGCTATTGACTGCCGTTGCCCTGCTCTTCTCGTCGTTCTCTTCGCCGGCGCTCTCAGCTTTGTTAACGTTTCTGACCTTCGTCATCGGTCACTTTAGCGCTGACTTAAAAATTCTGGCGATCTCTTTGGGCAGCACCGGCGCACGCTGGTTCTTTACCGGTCTTTATTACCTGCTGCCAAATCTATCCAACTACAGTTTCATTACGCCGGCGGCGCATGGTCGCACGCCTGCAGCCGGATTTGTGTTAGCCACCGCGCTGTACGGGCTAATCTACATCACCGTGATACTCGCGGCGGCAACACTCATCTTCAGCCGGCGAAACTTCAAATAAGAGATGAACAACGAGCGCCTGAAGAGGATCACACTGGGCCTGGTCATCGTAGTCGGAATGGCCTGTGCGGCGCTCATGGTTCGCTGGACCGATACGTTGCAACCGCCGGTTGATCCGAATGCCGTTGATGACAGTCTTTATCTAAACGATAAGACCGCGCGCAGAATGAGTCTCGGGTTTAATGGTTTAGCCGCCGATTGGTACTGGATGCGCTCTCTGCAATATGTCGGTAAGAAGATGAACAACTACCAGGGCAATATTCGTCTCGACGATCTCAGCAACCTGAATCTAAAATTGCTCGCGCCTTTGTTGGACACGGCGACGACTCTGGATCCGGAGTTCATCGAACCTTACGAATACGCTGCGGTCGTATTGCCTGCTATCGATGTGCAACAAGCCATTCGTCTAACGGAAAAAGGCATCAACGCAAATCCAAATGCATGGCGGCTCTATCACCAGCTTGGCTACATCTACTGGCGCCAGGGACAGTATCAACTGGCAAGCGAAACGTACGCACGTGGTGCGCAGATTCCCGGCGCTCCCGCCTGGATGGAAGCGATGACGGCAAAGATCCAGTCCGAGGGAGGAAGTCGCTCCACCGCCCGCGAGATCTACACGCGCATGTATGAACAGTCTACCGACAATCAAGTTAGAGAAATGGCGAGCAAGCACTTGATGAGGTTGGCCTCGCTGGACGAGCAGGATAGCTTACGAAAGATATTCGCAGGGTATCGGTCACGCACTGGCAAATGTCCTGAGTCGTGGCGCGAGCTGGCAGCGGTTTTTCGTGCAGGTGGAATTCCGATGGACCAATCAGGCGCTCCTTTAGATCCGTCAGGAGCACCTTACCTTTTGAAAGCAGGCGCTTGCGAAGTCGAATTGGATTGGAAAACGACTAAGGTTCCTTTGAAGTAAATATGCCCGTTATCGAGATAACAAACCTGACCAAAGACTACGAAGTCGGCTTCTGGCGCAAGCGTCGAGTGCGCGCGCTCGATGGACTGTCGCTGTCAGTGGATCACGGACAGATCTTCGGCTTCCTCGGTGCAAATGGCGCCGGCAAGACGACGACACTCAAACTACTCATGCGTTTGATCTTTCCGACGACAGGCAGTGCACGCATTCTCGGTCACGACATCGGCGACGTGAGCATGCATCAACGCATCGGGTACCTGCCCGAGAATCCATACTTTTACGATTACCTCACGGCGCGCGAGTTTCTCGAGTACTGTGCGGAAATCTTCGGTCTTCGCGCTGCTGAACGGAAGAAGCGTTCGGCTGACTTGCTCGCGCGCGTGCGACTCGACGAAAAACGCTGGGACACGCAACTGAGAAAATTCTCGAAAGGCATGTTGCAGAGAGTTGGACTGGCCCAGTCGCTCGTTAACGATCCGGAGATAGTTTTTCTCGACGAACCGATGAGTGGACTCGATCCGGTCGGCCGTCGCGAAGTGCGCGATTTGATCGCATCGCTGCGTGATGAGGGCAAGACTGTCTTCATGTGCTCACACATACTCTCCGACATTGAAGTGCTATGCGACCGCGTTGCGATTCTGAAAAAAGGAAAGCTCGCACAGGTTGGATATCTTGACGAGCTGCGACAAACGACTGAAGGTCCAAACCGAATGGAAGTAATTGCCACCGGCACCGACGTGGACCAGTTAAAGCGGCACCTTCCGGAGACCGAAATCTCACCGACACCGCGGGGACTCCGGATCGAAATCGGTTCCGAAAATGAGATTGAACGAGTGTTGGCGGCGTTGAGGAAAGCGGGCGGAAAAATCGTCTCGGTTCAGCCGATCAAGCAATCGCTTGAGGAATTGTTTCTGGACTAAAGAAGTTTCACGCAAAGGCGCAAAGAAGACCCAAGACGCAACATCAAAATCTTTCTTTGCGCCTTACCTCTTCTTTGCGCCTTTGCGTGAAACTATTCCTTGAACTTAAACGCCGTTACTTCCATCTTGATATTTGCGCGTGCGTCGGTCTCGCTGAAGCCGTCGAGCAGGACGTTCACTTGCATCGTCTTGTTCGGTGCGAGCTCAGGCTGCCGCGTTGGAACCACTATTACCGCTCTTTGCTTCACTGGCTTTCCATTGTAGTCAACCACCGCAGCTCGTACTTCAAGTCCCGTCAAAGTCTTTCCGGTTAAATTACGGACGGTCGTCTGAAGACTCATCACGATGTCGCCCAGCGCACGTTTTGCTTCAGTGGCTTCCGGCTCGTCGAGAACGATGTTCTTCCGTTGCTCCTCAAACTGAGGCGAGCCCTCGCGAATAGCGGCTTGTAGCGTTTGTTCGCTGGTGGTGCTGCGACCGCTCAGCCGCATTAAACCGTAGAAGAGTCCTGCAATCACGATAGCGGCAATAACAGCCACGACGATGATGAGGGTTCGATTCGTCTCCGCAGTCTCAATCCGCCGATCTGGAACAGCCATAGTGTCAGGAATTGTGCCACAAAGAGGTACAAAAAGCACAAATGCTTTCTAGGATCCATCGTGCGTCAGCAACTGCTGGATCAACGTCTCGAGCTGGCTAAAGTCAATCGGCTTCGTAACGTAACTATTGCACCCGGCCTCGACTGCTTCGGCCTGGAAGTCAGACGTGTCGTGTGCCGACACCGCGATGATCGGTGTTGATGCCAACGCAGGAACCTTCCGAATAAGGCGTGTCGCCGCAAGCCCATCGATCACTGGCAGACTAAGGTCCATCAGGATTAGTTGAGGCGACTCAGCCCGGGCCAGTTTCACAGCTTCCTCACCATTCATGGCCTCGACCACTTGATAACCCGACATCTCGAGTAGTCGCCGCATCATGAGCCGGTTGTCCTCGCTATCTTCAACCAATAGGACCGTGGGTGGCTCGGAAGCCTTCTTTTTCATCTTCGTCCCTGACTTTGCGCTCAATTCTACCGCTCCCAATGCTCGCAAGTTATTGATTTTACTGTATGACTAGAATACGCGCGCCATTTTTGGTACCATACCGCATTGAAACGCAACACAAACGGATCTTAGGCCAGAGTTTAATTCATACACTCGGACTGGCTGTGAGGTTCCCTTCCCCCTGCGGCCCCCGTTGAAGAGCTAAGAGAGAATTTGCCCAGATGAAGACTGTAATGTCGAGGCCGGAAGACAATGAGCGCCTTCAGGATCTCGGTCGCGCATCAATGCAAATAGTCCATGACCTTAAGAATCAACTAAATGGTCTCAAACTCTATGCCACGTTCCTTCGGCGCCGGATCGAGAAGAGTGAACGACCCGGAGACGAACAGGAGACGGTTGGAAAGCTCATTAACGGCCTTGACCGGGCGGCTGAAGACCTGTCGCTGATTGTGCGTTATGGACAACCGGTGGAGTTGAAGAAGCAGAGCGGAGTTGAAGTGGACAAAATCCTGCGCGCTGTCTGCGCTAGTTTGACTGAAGGTGGCGCATCGATCGCACTGAAAAATGGTTCAGATGGCATTCAGGGAAATCTCGATCTCTTCAAACTCACGGATGCCTTTAAGTGGTTATGTCACGGCGCCGTAAAACACCGCCAGAACCAAAATGGAGAAGGCGAAGTGTTGGTCACTGCCCGCGGCGACGGCGACCAGGCAGTGATTGAGTGGTCGGGCTTGCGTCCGTTGGATCACGACCCGTTTCGTTCGTTCGCCGGAAGTGATGAGATCAAACTGGCCCTCGCGGCGAAGATCATCGAGGCGCACGGCGGGTCGGCAAAGTTTATTGATAGGAAGTTTGTTGTAGTCATTCCGCTTGCCGGATAAAACTGGAATAAATAAGGGAGTAATCATCATGCCCCATGGCGCAGCGATTTCGAGAGAGGAGAAAAAGGTGGAGAACAAAGAAGTGCGGATTCTTGTGGTAGACGACGAACCAACCATGGCCGACTCTATGCGGCAGAATTTCGTCGAGGAAGGATACTCTGTCGATACCGCACCGACTGGTGCGGCCGCCATCGAGCTCTTTGATCAAGGCGGACATCACCTGGCGATCTGCGATTTGCAACTGCCGGACATGGACGGATTGGAAGTACTGCGTCACATGAAAGACGCGCGACCGACAACAGAAGTGATCGTTGTTACGGGTTACGGTTCGGTCCAAAAGGCTGTTGAGGCGACGAAAGCGGGTGCGTTCTATTTCGTTGAGAAACCTTTCGACTTCGAGGAACTGCAACCACTCGTTGAAAAAGCGCTCGAACGTCGTGAACTCGTTGCGGAAACTACGAACATGAGGCGCCAGCTCTCCACACGCGCCGAGTACTTCAACATCATCGGCGCGTCGAAGCCGATGCAACAGATTTACGAAACGATCGAATCGGTGGCGAAGTCTGATGCAAACGTTTTGATCGTTGGTGAGTCAGGCACCGGCAAGGAGTTGATTGCGAATGCGATCCACTATCAGTCGCTCCGTTCCAAGAAGCCGTTCATTAAAGTTAACTGCGCAGCGCTGCCGAAGGAACTGATCGAATCCGAGTTGTTTGGTCACACCAAGGGCGCGTTCACCGGCGC
>DASYPN010000223.1:0-15694 GCA_036006625.1 Pyrinomonadaceae bacterium
TTCACTAACTGCGTGTGCGCGATTCGCGTACGAAGGCTGTGTGAGCAACGCATCAAGCTCTGCTGCGACTCGTGATGCGAAGTATTTGTTGCGATAGAGCGTTCTGCTGGTACCGACTTTGCGCGCGTGTTCGGCATTGTCCGCCTGGTCAAACGCAAAGGGAACGATCAAGGTCGGCACACCGGCCAACAGCCCCTGTGAAGTCGTGCCGACGCCGCCGTGATGGACCACCGCACACGCCTTCGGCAGCAATGATTGATACGGAGCATAGTCGACCGCGATGATTCCTTCGGGCAGCGACTCAGGCAGATTGCGCTCGTCGCCAATGAGCAACACCGCGCGACGACCGAGACGCTTTGCTGCTTCGATACTCTCGCGAAAGAAGTCGCGAGCCACCCAAACAGCCGACGAACCCAACGTAAACACGATCGGTGGCGGACCGTTTTCCAGAAAGCGTGTTAACTCCTGCGACATCGGTGCGTTGTGATTACCATCGTAAAAACAGAAGCCGGTGATTGCAGTCTGTTTGGGCCAATCAGGTTGCGGTTGACCAAACACTCTCGAGAACAAGGCCAACACCATCGTCGGCGAATGCTGACCTGCGAACATCGGGTTCCCGTAGTCTTCGATTCCGAGTTCGTCGCGAAACGCTGTGACCGCCTTTGCTTTGTAAGTGCTCATCGTGAGCCGGAGCAGGAATCCCATCACGCCCGGACCGAGCACGTTAAACTTCGGGTACCAATGCCAGAACGGCGGCATCGGGGGATCGTAAGCGGAGAAGAACGATAGCGGCGCGAGCACGGTCGAGATCCAGGGCATCCCTGTTTTCCGTCCAACGAGGGGACCAGCGGGTGCGGCCGGGTGAGTGACCAGCAGATCGGCGCCTTTTACTGCGGGCAGCAGATCAGCGTAACTCTCGCGTACGGCCGGAAAAACGACTTCTTCAGTGAGAAAGCGCGGGCCAGTCTTCGGCTCCATGATCTTTTTGATCAGTTCCGGATCTTGTTGTTTGGGCTCGGCGATGTGAGGTCGTACGGGCACAAACTCCACCCCGATGCCTTCGACCTTTTCACGATAGACCTCCATCGTGGCGATAACAGGCGTGTGTCCGCGACGCTTCAGTTCCATCGCAATCGCCATGTATGGATGAATGTCGCCGAATGAACCAAACGTGTTCAGGATGATGCGCATTTAGTTAGACCGGATTTCCAGCCGGCCTCAGACTGCTGACATCCCCTGCTCGAACTACCTTGGTTTCACCACTCGCTGTGCGCAGACGTAACGCGCCGTCGCGCTCAATGCCGCTGGTCGTACCTTGCCACACTTCGTCGCCATTGCTGACCTGGACCACTCGTCCAAACGCGTAAGACGATCGGTTGGTCCATGCGTTCACGATCGACTCCGGACCTGCAGACTCATTCAGCAGCGAGTACCAGTGCTTTAGCCAACGCAACAGAGCGGTGATTAGTACCTCACGGTCAGCGGTCCGGCCTACGGCTTCCGAAATTGAGCTGGCCGCGCCGGCCAGTTCCGCGGGATAGGCGTCCTGAGTCAGGTTGATCCCGATCCCGACGATAACCGCCCGGCCGGAAGGTGTCTCGATTGCCTCTGCGAGGATGCCGCAAATTTTTCGTTCACCTGAAAGAAGATCGTTGGGCCACTTGATGTCAGCCTGCAGCCGGCACGCGTCTCCGAGAGCGTCGTAAACCGCCACCGCAGCCATCATCGTGATGAGCGGCCAGTAATTCGTTGCGATTTTGGGCCGTAAAAGAATGCTGAAGTACAGACCCGCGCCCTTCGGCGACGACCAGGCGCGCTGCAGACGGCCTCGGCCCGCAGTTTGCTCGTCCGCAACAACCGAGACGCCTTCCTCGGCACCCTCAGATGCGAGGCGCGACAGCTCGGTGTTGGTAGAAGGCAACGACTCGAATCGAAGAACCTTTGTTTTGAGGTGCGTCATATATGATCGACGCCGATTATACAGAACCACGCGCGATAGCGCCGCGTAGCCCAAAAGTAAGAGCAGCGCGGCGCTACTTCGAGATCCCCGTCGTCATACTTGCTTTGGTCGTGGGCGCAGCGTTTCTGACGAAGATGTGCTATCTGTCGCTCGCCTTCAACTCGATATTCGTCGTCATTTTTCTCTCGCTCGTCTATTTCTACGTGCGGGCTCGTTTCGACATTCGAATTCCAATCGTCCTTTTAGGGCTCGTCTTCGCGGCACTGCAGGTTGACGCACTCGGAAATTTCTTTCAGATGTACGGGCGGCAATTTGGACCAATGCACTACGACGAGTTCGCACACATGATGGTCCAGGTGCTCGTCAGCCCGATTATGGTTTGGCTGCTCGGCCGACTACTACAGCAGTTTGGGATTAGATTGCCACTCAAACTCACCGCGTTGTTTGCGGCGACGATTGTGTACAGCCTGTCGGCGATTTACGAGATCATCGAACTGTGGGATGAGATCTATTTCGGCGGCCACCGCATTTGGGGCTCTTACGACACGGCCACCGATCTGCAGTGGGACCTTTGCGGAATAATTGTCGGAACACTGTTTTCTTGTATCATGCTGCGAGACACCCGTGATCAACTGGTTCCCCATTAGACTTTCGTTTGCCGTGGCGACGGCTGCAACGCTCATCGCACTGATCGCCGGGTCGGGACTTGCCTGGTTATTGGCGCGCAAACGCTTTCCCGGACGAAACCTCGTCGATGCGCTTGTAACGCTGCCGCTCGTCCTGCCGCCGACAGTTTTGGGTTACTACCTGCTCGTGTTACTCGGCACTCGTTCAGCCATCGGAGGGTTTCTCTATCGCACGTTAGGGATTCGTCTGACGTTTACAGTGACGGCGGCAATCATCGCGGCTACAATTCACGCGCTGCCGCTCGTGACGAAGAGTTTGCGTGCTGCATTCGAAGGAGTGAATACGGATCTCGAAGCCGCCGCACGCACGTTGGGCCTTAACAATCGATTGATCTTCTTTCGCGTCACTCTTCCGCTGGCGGCAAAAGGCGTGCTCGCCGCAACTGCACTCGCGTTCGCACGCGCGCTGGGTGATTTTGGTGTGACGATCATGATCGCCGGAAACATTCCCGGCAAGACTCAGACTGCATCCGTCGCGATTTACGATGCAGTGCAGGCGGGGCGTGATAACGAAGCGTTCACACTCGCGGTTACGGTGTCGGGGATCGCAGTGTTGATGCTATATCTGATCAACCGCTTCGGCCGCGTTCGCTGGTAGGAAGCATTTCACGCAAAGACGCAAAGGGAAGGCGCCTAAGTTTCTTTGCGGCTCCCCGTCTTCCTTCGCGTCTTTGCGTGAAACTACGCCAGGAAGCTTTTGAATTTGGATTGACTTAAGCCATAGCCCGGGAAGATTGTTTTTGCGTCTTTACTGCCGAGGTGGCGTGTGGCGATCTCGCCGAAGACGTCACGAAAGTCAGTCGTCAAAGCCAGATCGCGCGCTTCATAAAGCAGATCGTCTTTGAGGCCGGGCCACTGGCCGTAAACTTTTCCGCCACGCACGCTGTTGCCCATCACAAACATCGCATTCGCATGACCGTGGTCTGTGCCGCGATTGCCGTTCTCACGCACAGTTCGACCAAACTCAGACATAGTCAGGATGATCACGTCGTCCATGCGCTGGCCCAGATCCTGATAGAGCGCCGCGATTCCCGCGCTGAACTGCTGCAACAGATTTCCGAGTTGTCCGCGTGAGTTACCCTGATTGACGTGCGTGTCCCAACCACCAATATCCGTGAAAGCAACCTCAAGACCGACACCCGCTTTGATGAGTTGAGCGATCTGTAACAACGAGTTGCCGAATGGATTGCGTGGATACGCGGCTCCGTTTTCCGGTTGATACTGCTCCGGATTCGCCTTCTTCAGGAAATTGACTGCTTCGAACGTTTCGCGTCCCATGCCCGCTAGCGAATCATTCTCGCGCGCGTAAATCGCTTCGAAACCACCTTGCAAGTTTGCTGACGACTTTCCGCCGCGTATCGCGAAGTCCGAGATGCTCGACATCGCTACGGCAGGCGCGCTTCCCTGAAGCACACGCGGCATCGTCTTCGTCACCGACACCGCACGAAACAGCGAGCGCTCCGGATCTTTTTTGCTTTGCAGGTAACGATTCAACCAGCCGTCGCTCGTCGACTTCACACCGGGAGTCGCCGACTCCATGTAATCCTGCGCGTCGAAGTGTGAACGAGTATTGTCCGGCGAGCCGGCAGCATGAACGATCGCCAGTCGCTTCGAATCCCAGAGCGGTTTGAACGCACTCATCTGTGGGTGTAAGCCGAAGAAGCCATCGAGGTTGATGGCAGCTTCAGCATTACCTGATTCCGGCTTCGGTATCGCGATGGAGGGCCGCAACGCGTAATAGTTCGACTCGCCAAACGGGACGACCATGTTCAGACCATCGACCGCACCGCGTTGAAAGATCGCTATCAGCGTCTTGCGCTTTTCGCCCGTCAACGCATTGCCTAAAACCACGCGCTCTAGAAAGCCGGGCGCGGAAAGCGACATTCCCACACTCGCGAGTGCGATGCTTCCTGATTTAAGAAAAAATCTGCGATTCATGATTACTGCCTCTGAAATTCCGGAGTACCCAAAATCAAGCCGACGACCTTTGTGACTGGATCGGCAGGATCCAGCTGCTTCAGCAACGTCTCACGTGTGGCCGATGAGATCTCGCCCGCGAGAAGAGTCTTTAAATACTCGTCCATGACTTTCGCCTGATCGCCGTTCAACGTCGAGAGATTAACGCGCGTTCCGGGAATACGATTGTTTGCCAACGCGAGCCCGAAATTCATTCGTTCGAGCAGCGCGCCGGTATTGACCCAGCTCTCGGCCGCGTCGGAATAGCCGTTCGGAGTTTGAAATCCGTAAAGCGGCTCACCCATTCGCGCGATCCACTGGTGTGTTTGCGGGCCTCCATTTGTCTCAGCGCCGAGCGTTCTCATCGCACTCACCACCAGTTCAAAGGGCCGCTTTATCTTTGCACGATAGCTTTCGGTCGAATTGAACTCTTTCGAGAAGAAGATCGTCTTCAACGTCTCACGAATATCGCCGTCAGACTTCGTAAAAGTCGCAGCAGCACGATCGACTAAAGCTTGCGGCGGATTGTCCGAGACAAAGTGTCGCACGAGTTTCGTCGCGATGAACTTCGCCGTCGACGGATGATGCGCGAGAATGTCGAGCACCATCAGGCCGTCTTTGATTCCGCCCCCCGCGGGAATCTTGTGGCCCAACACTATCTTCTCGCCGTCGTCGTGGACGCGTTGGTTGAAGAAGAACGTACCGGCGTTGCGACGGGCGCCCTCACCCATCATCGCATTCACTGCCGCAGCGCCGCCGCGTGGCTGGAAGATGGTCCAACCGGTAAAACAGCGAGCGACTTCCTGCACGTCTTTCTGTGTGTAGCCGCCGTCGACGCCGAGTGTGTGCAGTTCCATCAACTCGCGCGCGTAGTTCTCATTGATGCCGCGTCGCTGTTGTTGTGGCCGCTGTTCTGCGCGCAACTGTTGCAGCAGACCACGACCGCGATTCGCATTCGCATTCGGACTCACGCTCTGAAAGTTATCGAGGTAGAACAGCATCGCCGGGCTCTGCGCCGTGGCTTGCAGTAACGTCGAAAACTTTGAGAGGGCATTCGGACGAATCGTGTCGCGATCGTACGACGGCAGCAGCCAGCGATCGGCGCCCTTGCCAGCAAACACGTTGAAGTGGTTGGTCCAGAAGTCAACCATCACTTCCTGGAGTTGTCGTTCGCTGTAAACCGCGCGAAGAATTCTGGAGGCGTGTAGCTCGGCCATGATGCGCTGTGGCTGTTGCAGTCCATTCTCGCGGTAGTAGTCCTGCAGCACCTGGCGATACTTCTCGTTTTCGAGTGGATTGCCTGGTGGCGGATTTTGATTGTTCCTCGCGGGGTTCGGCGCCATTTCTGTTGACGGCATCGAATCGCGCTTCATCTCCTTCGAGGGCATCTCAGCCGACGGCATCTCGGTCGATGTCGAGTTCTTGCCACCTTTCACGCGATTCTCACGCGCTTCCGCCAGATCGGCAGGTAATTTTCCGCGCGCCTGAAGCTGGCGCAATAGCTGGCCGGGTTGCGGAAACTTTTCGTACAGCTCCGCCGTGGTCATGTTGAGGACGTTGAGGTCTCGGACCTTATTCTCGGCAACTGTATCGGAGATCTTTTCGGGATTGAGCTGCTGGTTGATGTAATTCTCCAGCCCGATCGCCTTCACACGCTCGACATCTCCGGGCCGCGCGCCAAAGCCAAGCCGGTTAAGGACGTGGACAATGCGCTGTTCTTCAGTCAGATTCCGAGATTTTGCGCGCTTTTCGGCCGAAACCAGGGGCTGCGTGGCTGTCAGCGCCAGGAGCAACGTGAGCGCCACGGTCTTTTTCAGGTTCGTGAATTTCATGTCCGGTTAGACGCTGGGGGAGCGTGGTTGGTTGAAAAAATAGGTCTGTTGGACTTATAGGACTTATTGACTCGAGCTTGTCGCGGCGGGCTGGGTCCTCGTTAAAGGCTTCGGATACGTCACCGGGCTCCGATTTCCGTCCTTATCAATCGCCCGAACGCCGAAAAAATAATTGTCCTTCGACATTCCCTTCATCGTGAAACCGGTGACGTTCCCCACCGCTTTTGAATTTGTCCAAACAGCCGCCGTCGTGTCGCGCCAAACGATCTCGTAACCCGCCAGATCCGGTTCTGTGTTCGCATCCCACTTCAACTCCGTATCGTTCGATAAACGCTGCGAAAAGATCATCACGCCTTTCGGTCGCGAAGGCGCGAGCGCGAGGGCCGCGAGTGAAGCAGCGTTGACACGCGCAACGTTTGCGATGTACGCAAAATCGACAAACTCAGGCAAGTCTCCAAACTGCACGCCATTCTCCACGCGCACGTTCTGATGCTGATGACGAAACTCCTCGTTAACTTCCGTGAAGCGCACGGCAGGAAAACCACGTTCGAGAAACGGAATGTGATCGCCGCCACGCCCATATCGATCGCGACGGTAAACGAGCATTACTTTGAACTGTGGCAGAAATGTCTCTTGAGTCTCTTTGATGAATCTCGCGAGTTGTCGTGAAGCAGAGTCGTTCTCGCCACCAACACTACGTCGTGTCGTCGCCTCGGCAACTGTTTCGTTAGAAGGTACCCCTTCAGAGAACACTCGCACCTGGCCTCGATCGCGAACGCCATTGCCACCTAGCGTGTTGCCGACGATGTCGTTGGTGAACATCGCATCGACGTTCCGATTCTTCTGTTTCGCCTGTTCCGCAAAATGCGTGGAACCGAGCAGGCTCTGCTCTTCACCCGCAACCGCCATGAAAACGATCGTGGCTTCAAACTCATACTTCGCCATCACCCGAGCCATCTCGAGTACGGCAGCAGTTCCCGAAGCGTCGTCATTCGCGCCCGGCGCGTCGCACTTCGCGTCAACGGGAGTGTTGCACATCGAATCGTAGTGACCACTGACAACGTAAATGCGATCTGGTGATTGTGTTCCTTTCAACGTGGCGACGACGTTCGTGATGATCGTCGGTTGTGGCACACGCGGCGCTTTCGCCTGCTCGTAAGATTGCTTCTCCACCGTCATGCGACCACCAGACGCCTCGGCAGCTTTGAGAAACTCCGCATACAACCAATCGCGCGCCGCACCAATGCCGCGCTTCGGATCGTTCTGTTCGGATAGCGTGTTGCGCGTTCCGAACGAAACGAGTTTTCTGATCGTCGCTTCGATGTTACGCGCGTCGATTTCACGAACAACGTTTGCGATCGTGCGATTACGAACAGGTGCAGCTCTGCGCTGCGTTGCTCTCGTTTGGGCGAGACAAAGATTCACGAGAGGGTTCGTCACCAGCACCACAATGATTACGCTTTGAAAAACTCTGGAAAGTTGATTTCGAAGCTTCATGGTGTCTTTGATTTTTATTTATCTTGTTCCGCGATCGGCGGGGTCTCTGTAAACGGGGCTGAAAGTTCGAGTGGTGTTTTCCGTGACACTCGGCACGGGTTCCATGCGGGGTGGGGGCAGATGATGCGCCGTCTGCCGATCGTTGATCGTGATCGTCGCGGGTCGCGGAGGTTGTCCGGCAGAGATCCCCTGCGGCATGGTCAGCATCTTCGTGAAGAACCGAATCATCAGACCAGTGCAGCCGAAGAGAGTTGCAGCACTAAACAGGACCATCCAGACGATTGCCGCCGGATGTAACCCCTGACGTGCAAACTCAGTCGCGCTTCCGAAGATCACGCCAAGCCCCCCGAGGACAGTCAGGCCCAACACGATGCTCGGTAAAGTGAGCTTCACCGGAGCCATCGCTACCGGAGGAGCCATCATAGGCACCGTCAAGTTCGCGCCGCAGCGATTACAGTATTTAAGTTCGACGCTTATCTCGTTACCGCAGGTAGGACAGTACATAAAACCTCCAGTGCGGTAACTTTAACACTTATCCACAGATTACGCAGATTGATAGACAAAATCTGCGTAATCTGTGGATGCCCCTTTAGGTGTTATTGAATGCGGTAAGTGCGGCTTTTCCAAACTACGATGATCTCGCCATCGAGTTGATCGGCAATCGTTTTGATTGCGGGCTCGTCGGCAATCAACGATCGATAGGACTCCGAGTCGCGATGGTAAGTCGTAATTGCTTTGGACTGGTCGTAGGCAGTGTCGACCCAAATGCTGCCCTGCTTGCGGAACCGGCGACCTGCGACAGATCTGGTTTCGGCGCTGCTGTCTTTATCGCCTCTGCCGGCTTCCTCTCTATCCCGCCCCGCACCACTTGCAGGTGCTGCGGCGCCTTGTGCCGAAGTGAGACCGCCCATGACAGTTTTGTTCTTCGCAACTCGAGAACGGGCCGTCGAAGGTGTTGCACCCTCGTCTTTCCTGAGTTCATCAACTTCGAAATTCTTCTTTGAGTCCTCTGACTTTGCGACCTTAACCTCCGCTTCCTGTTTGCGGGCGTCTTCGTTCTGTTGCCGTTTGTCGCTCACCTCATCAAGCTTTGCACGAGCTGGTGGCGGCGGTTCTGAAGCTACTGTGACTGGCTGTGCTTCAGGCTTCGGCGCCGGCGCCTTCGCTGCCGGAGCATTCTGATTAACGACGTCCGCGGGCGCAGGCGTTGGTTGAGGAGCAGTCGCTGGCGACTGTTCCGCATCTTTCTTTTGGACTTCCTTATTGGCTTCCTTGTTAGACGCAGCGTCTGCATTAATTCCGGCGCCCGCGGGCATGCTGTTGTTGGTCACTCCGTCTTGTGGCGACTGAAAACCCTCAACTGGCTTCGCAACTTGAGCAGCTTGAGACTGATCAGGTCGAACCTGTGAAACGAGTTCAGTCGCTCTCTGACGACGCAGCACCACTAATCCGATCGCTGCCACAACGATCAATCCAAGCGCCGGCACGGCGTACCTCAAAACCATCGGCGAGAACAGACCACCCAGAAACTTTCTCCATCCCGAGGGCACTGAAACTTTATCGGTCTGTTCAGCAATCACGACACCCGCCGACGCGCTGAGCCGGACCACCAACTCACGACATCGCGAGCACTCGGCCAGGTGTTCGGTATAGCGTGCTCGTGTCTTCACGGGCAGCACGTTCTCCGCGTACGCACTCAGTTCGTCGGCCTCGAGATGATCTCCGGCATCGGGCGCAAAAATATCCTGTTGCCGCCCCAGTCGCCGTAACAAAAGATCCATTTCGTTGTTTGTTTCCTGTTTCATCTCGATTAAAACGCTGCCTTGTTAAGAACGTAGCTGCGCGTATACCTTGCAGTCAAATCCACAGATTACACAGATTCTCGACTCAAAATGGCCTCTAAATCCGTATCCAAATACTGCGCCACCTCCGCAAACGAGCGCTCAGTCTCGGCCTGTGTCCAACCTCGTTCATCAATCAGAATCTTAGTTACTCGTTTACGCAAATCGCTTTGAATCCTCGTCAAACGACGGCTCGCAGTCGCTTCATGAACTCCAAGCACTGCACCCGCTTCACGCAATCGCAGGTTGTCGAAGTAATAAAGCTTGACCAGCAGACGGTCTTCGGCGCCCAACTCCTGAATCGCTTTTTCCACTGCCTGTTGCATGTCAGCTTGTGCAAAGCTGTTTGAGATCGACTCCTCGGGCGTTGCGATGCCGGAGACCACTGCTTGGCCGTGACCATCCTGTGCAAGCCGATCGAATTCTGTGTCTTCTTCCGTCTGTACAAGTCGCGACTGTTTTCGAAAAGTATCGACTGCGAGTTGGGCCACGACTGCACGCAGCCAACCTGCAAGCGAGCCGCGGCCGGAGTAATAAGCGAGCTTACTTGCAGGCATTCCGTCCTTGCGGACTCGCAATCCGTAGAGCTCCGCCCAGATCGACTGAGCCAGGTCTTCCGCAGCATCCTCGTTTGAACTTGCAGAACGAGCTGCTGAACGCACTGTTGGTTTGAATCGTTCGACGAGATCGTTCCACGCGTTTTCGTCGCCACGTTCGCAAGCGATAATCAGGCACAGATCGTCGGCCTGCATCTCGTCGATAAACTTCGCGATTTCCGCGTGAGGTGTGTCGGGGTCATCCTTTAATAGATACTTTTGAACCGCGGAGCTGATTCGGGGCGCCAGGAACTCGCGACTAAGCGAACGATTGTCACTTGCACGGGCAAGTAACCGGCCGGCGCCTTCGTTCAGTAAACTCTGGATGTCAGGTTTTGCGGGTTCCACGGGAAAGTCTCGACAACCGGGGCCTAATCCTATCACCTCGTCGCCTGTTTGATGCACAAACCTGCGGTTTTGACAGGCAACAAACGTTAGGCTTAGATTCGTGAGCTACTGCCAATGATACGGGTCACTGAGATTTTTCGCTCCATTCAGGGTGAGTCAACCCATGCCGGCCGGCCGTGCACGTTTGTGCGTCTGACGGGCTGTCCGATGCGTTGTGTGTGGTGCGACAGCGAGTACACCTTTACGGGCGGCGATCATTACTCAATCGACGATATTATGGCCCAGGTTAAATCGTTTGGCTGCAAACTGGTTGAGGTGACTGGTGGTGAACCGCTGGCGCAAAAAGAGGCGTTCACACTTATCAAGCGTCTCTGCGACGACGAGTATGAAGTGCTCATTGAAACGGGCGGATATGTGTCGACCGCGGACGTCGATCCGCGAGCGAAGATCATTCTTGATATCAAGTGTCCGGCTTCGGGCGAAGAACCGAGAAACGACTGGTCAAATCTACAACGTCTCCGGCCGGATATGGATGAAGTGAAGTTTGTTATCGCCGACGAAGCCGATTGGATCTACGCGAAGCGCGTCGTCAAAGAAAACGATCTCGAAACGCGCACCAAAGCGATTCTGATTTCACCAGCCTGGGGACAAGTCGATCTGCAACAACTCGCCGAGTGGGTTGCAGCCAGTGGCATGAAGATCCGCATGCAGTTGCAACTTCACAAGTACATCTGGGGGCCTGATGTTAAAGGAGTGTAATGGGCGGTTCCACTGATATCGAGACTGAAGAATTCGAGGCAGCAGCCGTCGCAGACGATGGACCACAGCTCGCCATCTGTCTCGTCTCAGGTGGCATGGACTCCTGCGTCACGGCTGCGATCGCCAACGAAGAAAACGATGAGCTTGCGTTCCTGCACGTCTCTTACGGACAGCGAACTGAGAAACGCGAGCGTGAAGCATTCGAAGCTCTTGCAGATCATTACAACGTTAAATCTCGTCTCGTGATCTCACTCGAACATCTCGCACGGATCGGTGGTTCGTCTCTGACAGACCGCAGTGTACCGGTCACCACTGCGGATCTTTCCGCGCAAGGCATTCCTTCCAGTTACGTTCCTTTTAGAAACGCTCATCTACTCGCAGCGGCAGTGAGTTGGGGTGAAGTGAACAGCGCGACAGCAATTTATATCGGTGCTGTTGCAGAAGACTCGTCGGGTTATCCAGACTGCCGCCCGGAGTTTTACGAAGCTTTTCAAAACGTGATCGATACCGGCACGAAGCCGGAAACACAGATCGCGATCAGGACTCCAGTGATCGCGATGCGCAAGTCCGAGATTGTGCAGAAAGGCATCGAGCTGGGCGCGCCATTGCACCTGACGTGGTCGTGCTACAAAGAATCGGAACGTGCTTGCGGAAACTGTGATTCGTGCGCGCTGCGGCTGCGAGCATTTCGCGAGGCCGGAGCTACCGACCCGATACCTTACGTGCTTGACAGTAGTCGTTTTGCTTATTAATTTTAGGACTTCTCAGTGTGCTGAATTATTACAACCACTAAAGAGTGTGGGTGCATCCTACGAAACTTCGCAGGCTTGAGCCTACGTAACGACGGAGGAATCTTCGATGATTGGCAGATACTTTTTCGGAGTTTTAATGGTAGCCATTCTGTTGGCGTTCGCTTCTATGACCGCAGTCGCGCAGGTCGGCGAATTACGTGGTCACGTTTGGATGCAACAGGCGGACGGTCAAAAGGTTCCCCTTGCTGACGCGCAGATCGACGTCTTCAGAACGGACATATCCGCTAAATACAACACCAAGACAAGCAAGAAAGGCGAGTTCGTTTTTGCGGGCTTGCCATTTATCGGCACTTACATAGTCGCCGCCAGTCATCCGACTGCAAAACCAACCTACGTTAACGGTGTGAAAGCCGGCCGCGATATTCCGGTTGAGCTCACACTGACTCCGGGTGATGGCAAGCGACTCACGTTCGATGAGATCAAAGCTGGAGGTGGTGGCTCAGCCAATCCTCCCGCAGCGTCCGGTGGTGGTGGAAAACCAAGCGGCGAGAGCGCGGCTGACAAAGCCAAGCGCGAAGAGATAGAGAAAAAGAACCTCGAGATTGAAGCGAAGAACAAGAAGATCACCGAATCAAATGAGATCATCGCGCGCACCTTCAAGACCGGCAACGAAGCATTGACCGCCGCGGGTGCTTCAGCTAAGGCCGGAAATTCTGAGGAAGCAATTACGAAATATACGGCCGCTATCGCTCAGTATGATGAAGGTTTGGCTGCTGATGCGGATCAACCCGCGATTCTTACCAACAAAGCAGTCGCTTTAAAGGGACGCGGTGTCGAACGCTTTAACTCGGCCGTCAGATCAAAGACTCTGGATGACGCCGGCAAAGCCGCATTACTGGGAACTGCTAAAGACGATTTCAAAGCGGCCGCCGAAACTTCGAGTAAGGCAGTGACCCTGATCAAAGCTCAGCCAGTTCCGACTGAAGCTGCCGAACTCCAGCGTTACAACGGGAACAAGTATGCCGCGATGCTCACTAACGCAGAATCGATGCGGCTGTATGTGAGTAAAGCCGATCAAAGCCAGGCAGATGCCGGACTCGCAGCTTTCAGAGACTACATCGGCATCGAGACTGATCCGGCCAAGAAGGCAAAAGCGCAGCTCGACATGGCGCAGATGCTGCTCGACTCCGGTCAGGCGGATAAGGCTTTGACTGAATTCAAGGCTATTCTGGCTGCGACACCTGATAGTCCTGAAGCAAACCTCGGAGCAGGTCTGGCAGTGTATGCGCTCGGCGACAAGACGAAGTATCAGGAAGCAGCAAACTTTCTGCAGCGGTTTGTGGAAGTCGCACCAGATTCAAACCCGATGAAAGACGATGCCAAGGCGATTCTCACTGAATTGAAGAACACCGAGAACGTAACACCCGAGAAAGGCACCAAGCCTGCTCGCAAGCGTCCGTAAGGCCTAAGTAGTTTCACGCAAAGACGCAAAGAACGCCAGGACGACAGTGATCGTCTTGGCGTTCTTTGTGTCTTTGCGTGAACCCGTTTTGTTAATTAATCCACGATTTTTGCTGGAAATCCTGCCTTGACACTCTAAGTGTTCAAACTGTACTATGACTGCACAACGATGTTAGCACCGTCGTTGTATTGAGAAAGCGGTCATGCCTCGCGCCCCATTCGGCGCCTCCAATCCACCCAGAGAACACGGGGATATACCCACTCCCGAGAGCTTTATAGTGCACAAATGTCAGCCAAATTAGGCGAAATCCTGGTACGCGAAAATCTTATTAGTCCTCAACATCTGAGAGAGGCACTCGACTACCAACGCGAACATGGTGGCCGTCTCGGCTTCAATCTCGTCAAACTCGGACTGGTAAGTGACGATATGATCACTGCCGTGCTGTCGCGACAGTACGGCATACCTTCCGTCAATCTCGATCTCTTCAACATCGATCCTTCCGTGCTAAGCCTCATCCCTCAGGAGGTCGCGCAAAAACATTCTGTTTTGCCCCTCTCTCGCGTCGGCGCCACACTCACTCTCGCCATGGTCGATCCCACTAACGTGTTCGCCATGGACGACGTCAAGTTTATGACCGGCTTGAACGTCGAACCCGTCGTGGTTGCTGAAGGAAGTGTGCAACAGGCAATCGCGAAGTATTACGGCAGTTCACGCGAAATCGAACTCGCCTCCACGCAGATAGAAGAAGTTACCCCGGAGCTCAGCGCGAAGAGCAATGGATCGGGCGCTATCACGCACGCCGATCTCGTCTCATTAGACAGCATCGACTTCGACCATGAGCCAACCGGGGATGTAGAAGTAGTCGAAGACAACGAGGAGATTGACCTTTCCACGCTTTCACGCATGAGCGAAGACGCGCCGGTGGTGCGTCTGGCCAACGTGCTATTGGTTGACTCGCTCCGACGCGGCGCTTCCGACATTCACGTCGAACCTTACGAAAAAGAGTTACGCATCAGGTTCCGCATTGACGGCGTGCTCTACGACGTGATGCACCCGCCCCTGAAGCTTCGCGATGCGCTGATCTCACGCATCAAGATCATGTCGAAACTCGACATCTCCGAGAAACGTCTTCCACAGGACGGCCGCATCAAGATCAAAGTGAAAGTCGACTCACGTTCGCGTGAGCTCGACTTTCGCGTTTCTACTTTGCCGACTCTCTTCGGTGAAAAAGTCGTGCTTCGTCTGTTGGACAAACAGAACCTGATGCTCGACATGACCAAACTCGGTTTCGAACCTGAGTCACTGACTAAGTTCAAGCGAAACATTTCCAAGCCGTACGGAATGGTCCTCGTGACCGGTCCAACCGGAAGCGGTAAGACCAACACTCTCTACTCGGCTCTACAGTCATTGAACACAGTCGACACCAATATCATGACCGCGGAAGACCCCGTCGAGTTCAATCTGCCCGGCATTAACCAGGTGCAGATGAAAGAACAGATCGGGTTGAACTTCGCCGCCGCTCTTCGCTCCTTCTTGCGCCAGGATCCAAACATCGTTCTGGTCGGTGAAATTCGCGACTTCGAAACGGCGGAAATCGCCATCAAAGCCGCACTCACCGGTCACCTCGTACTCTCTACCCTGCACACCAACGATGCTCCCTCCACAATCTCACGTCTCATGAACATGGGTATCGAGCCCTTCCTTGTTGCCACTAGCGTAAACCTCATCCAGGCACAACGACTGATACGCCGCGTCTGTAAAGACTGTAAACAGGAACATCAGAACCCGGCCGAAGCGCTCATCGAAGTGGGTTTCTCGCCAGAGGAAGCCAAGTCGATAAAGACCTACAAAGGCAAAGGATGTTCGACCTGCAATAACACTGGCTACAAAGGACGAATTGGACTTTACGAAGTGATGGAGATCACCGACGAGATTCGTGAACTGATCTTGATCGGGGCTTCCGCACTTGAATTGAGGAAGAAGGCGATCGACGACGGCATGATCA
>DASYPN010000224.1:0-11583 GCA_036006625.1 Pyrinomonadaceae bacterium
AATGAGATTCTTAAACTTCTCGCTCTCAGTGGCGTTGGCCACATCATGATTTTTGACATGGATCGGATTGAGGTGAGTAATCTCAGCCGGACAGTTCTGTTCAATGAAACTGACGCCGGAGCGCTCAAGGCCGAGGTGGCGGCCGAACGAGTGTCGGAACTGAATCCGCAGACGGTCGCCGTCGGACGCGCACAGAACATCATGCACGAGCTCGGTCTTGGAGCTTTCGTGTGGGCCGACGTTGTGATTTGCGGGCTCGACAACCGCGAGGCGCGAATGTTTGTGAATACTTCGTGTGCCCGCACCAGGCGAACATGGATTGACGGCGCTATCGAAGGACTCTCAGGAATCGTTCGAGTTTTCGATCCGGCACGCACTGCCTGTTACGAATGCACGATGAACGAAACAGATCGAAAGCTCGTTCGAGATCGTCTTTCGTGCGCCATGCTCGCGCGCGACGCGATACAACAGGGACACGTGCCGACCACGAGCGTCGCAGCGTCATTCATTGCCGCACTCGAAGTTCAGGAAGCGATTAAATACCTGCATGGTCAGCCAACTCTCGACGGTGAGGGAATACACGTCAACGGAATGTGGAACGACTTCACCCGTGTTCAGTATAAACGTCGCGACGACTGTGTCGCACATGATTCATTTGAACGAGTGTTCCGTCTGCGTCGTGGTGTAAAGGACGTGACTCTTGCTGAACTGCTCGATCGCGCCGAAACGAGACTCGGTGAAGGAGCGACGCTGGAACTCAGCCGTGATCTCGCGACGCGTCTTACCTGTCCGGTTTGCGAGAAAACGGAACGCGCGGGGCTTGTGCTCGGAGCTTTGCGCGAAACGGCGGCACGTTGCAGCGTTTGCGGAACACATCGAGTCGTGGACTTCACCGGCATTGTGGTCAGAGACGGCGATATCGATCTTTCACTGACACCGGCAGAGATCGGAGTTCCACCTTTTGACATCATTGTGGCGCGACAGGGAATCGACAAGCAGGAAGCGTGGTTATTCGATTCTGACGTGGAGTGGTGTCTCGGACCACTCGCATCTTCCTTTTCTATGGAGCAGTTAATTCCGAAAGAAGCGTGAGCAAGCTATGGACTATAGAGCCCTATCTCAGATGGAACTGACAAAGAAGTCATTCCCTGAGGTTCAGTACGACTTTCGCATCTACATCGATGAATCTGCCTTCGATCGTATCTGCAACAACGCTGAAAAGACTCGCGAAGTCGGAGGCATTCTCGTTGGCGATGTACTGAAAGACAAAAACGGTCCATTCATAAAGGTGGACCACGTTATTGAAGCTCTCCACGCTGAGGAAAAAGGCACCGAGTTAACAATCACTCATGAGACCTGGAATCACATTCATGAGCAGATGGACAAAACTCACGCGGGCAAACGGATCTTAGGCTGGTATCACACTCATCCGAATTTCGGCATCTTTCTTTCCGAACAGGATCAGTTTATCCAACAGAGTTTTTTCAATCTCGCGTTCCAGGTTGCACTCGTTTACGACCCGGTGCGGAAAGTTCATGGCGTGTTTAGCTGGCGCGACAACAAGCCATGGCGAGTCAGGCAATACTGGATCGGAACACATCAACATACGTGGGACGATCCACGTGAAAAGTCGGAGACGCAAAAGACCAACGGCAATGAAGCGGGAGCGAAAGTGGCTGCTGCTGTCGCCAACACACCGCAGGAGACTGCTGAGCCGCTCGGCAACGCGTGGGTTATCGCGGTTGCACTCGTCGGAATTCTGTCTGGTTTCGTGATGGGCATGTGGTGGAGCAGAAATTCCAGTGACGAAAACGCACAAGTCGCGAAGGATGCAGTCTCAAGTCTGAATACTGACTTGCTGGCGGTGATTCGCGGCAGTGTGAGTGATGAAGCAGGGAAGACCGTTGACGACAGCATTGCGAAGCTCGACCAGGCTAACCAGGCGCTGAAGCCTTTAGGCGATTCAGCGAAGCCGGCAGCTCAAGCGGTGACTGACGCGCAGGAAGCATTGAAGCGTGTGCAACGCGATCGAGTTGTCGCACGCGAGATGTTGCAGCAACTGGATGAAGTGATCAAAACCAATCGCACTCCGGAGAGTGTTTCTCGCGATCTGGCGGGCCAGCGGGTTGCGCTGGGAGATATGTACGTGGAATTAGCGCGCGAGGCAGCACGGAATAAAGATGCAGCGCGAGTCGCCGATCTACTGAAACGCGCAGCTGCCGTAAATCCACCCGGCAAGGCTGAATATGAGCAGCAGCTCAAAGGATTTCAGGAACAGGGCGTTCTCCCTTAACGCCGAGTTTTCAATAGGTCCTATAGGACCAATACGACCTATTTGAGGTGAATGATGGACGAAGTACTTCATATCTCACGCGACGATCTGTATCAGCCAACCGTCGATTCAACGCTGGCCCACGCAAAAGCGGTACTGCAACATGCGCAGCCCATTGTGGAAGAGCATGTTTCACCGCTTCGCCGCCTGCTGTTGTCGCATCTCTTTTTTACGCCGTTAGCAGGCTTGCTCGGAGGTTTGACGACCTGGCTGATTCTGGAACCGTGGTTGGACGATACAGCCGGAGTCAATGCCGCGTGGATCGTGTTCTTTCCAATGACGGCGACGCTCATTGTGCTTTACATCTTTATCGCCGACGCGATTGCCAGTCGCAGATTTATAAGCAACATCGGTCGTTGGTTCGCCGGCGTAGGTTTCACGCTACTGTTTTCTTTTATCGCCTTCATACCGGTTAAGTGGCTTTTTCTACTGGTTCCGGTATTGCCGGGCTTTTCCGATATAGAGCGGGAGCCAGATATAACTCGTTGGCCTTCTTCTTTCTTTATCAGTTTCCTCATTATCCGAAGTATATGTTGGGCCATTTTTGGCGGCGCTCTGGGATTCGGCATGAACTTGATTAAAAGCACGAGAGCGCAGCGACGTGCGTCCGTGATGGGTGGACTCGTCGGCGGGCTGCTCGGTGGATTGTTGTTCGATCCGATCAACCGGTTCCTGATTCCCTCAGCGGAACAGGGCGACATGATGCGGCTTGCCGGCCTGTGTTCGATTGGCGTTTCCGTTGGAATCTTTGTCGCCCTGAGCGCGCAATTGGGACGTGATGGCTGGATACGCGTGTTGACTGGGCCATTGCGAGGCAAAGCATTCATTCTTTATCACAACCCGACCATCATCGGTGCTTCACCGTCTGCAAACATTTATCTCTTCAAGGATCCGAAGATCGCGCCCGAGCACGTCGCACTTCAGCGCGTTGGAAACGGCTACGAACTCATTCAAAGCAGAGGCGATGCTCCAGTCTCGGTCAACAATCTTCCCGTTCATCGACGGCGACTCGTGTCCGGCGATCAAATCATTGTCGGTGACACGATACTCGTCTTCGAAGAACGCGCTAAGAAGCGAACAGCACCAACAAATCGCATAAGAGAAGCGAAAGTCGAAATCTGAACCACACCAAAACGCGGAGGAAAACTGCATGTCGGAAGCAGTACGACGAATGAAAATTAATAAGCGTTACGAGGGCCAGCCTTGTCAGTGGTGTGGGGGCCTCTTCATGCTGGGCGATGATGGAGCGATCTGCGAAGCCTGCGAGAACCCATATCACGCGCGTTGCTGGGACAAGGAGAACGGATGCAACAACCCGGGTTGTGTGAATCGTCCGTTGCAGCAACTCAAAGATGTGGCGCCCGTCGGAGGCGGAGTCGGAGTCGGAGTCGCGGCAAAACCGACCCGGCCGTTGTCGCCAGGCGAGATGGTTTGTCCCACCTGCGGTGACATCGTTTCCGGCAGTTACTGCTTCCGTTGCCGAAACCTCTCGGCCACGGATTACACCGGACCGAAACAAACATTGCCCGAAGCGAAAGAGGCCTTGAAGTATGCAATCATCGGCATCTTCTGTTTCGGATTCATTCTAGGACCACTGGCGATCGTGAAAGGTACCAACGCGAAGAAAGCCATTGCTGAGGATCCACGATTTGAAGGCGAGGGAATGGCTACTGCAGCACAGATAATCGGCGGCATCGTCTCGCTACTGTCGGTGCTTTATTTCATCGGCCTCTTTACGAGAGGAGTAAGAGACTAGCCGGATTCGGTTGTGCTGTCCTGGAGGTTAACGTGAAACGCTGCTCTATTTGCAACACACAGATTTCTGATTTCGATCTCTTCTTCACTTGTACCGAGTGTGATTCGCCCTACCACGAGATCTGTTGGAAAGAGATGGGTGGTTGCGCGACGTACGGATGCAAGGCCGCGGCTGTCGCTGACAAGCCGCCTCCGCCGCCATCGTCAGCGCGCGGTTGGGGTGATGAGAAGACTTGTCCCGACTGCTCGAGCACGATTCCGTCGAGTGTGCTGGGATGCGGTTGCGGCGCGCGATTTCCGTGGGCCGATCCGATGACCAGGGACGAGTATAAGGAGTGGGTCACCGAAGATCAGTTGCGCAAACAAAGGCGCACGGAATTGGTAATCCTCTTCGTTATTACGCTCTTTGGTTTGCCGGCTCCACTCAGCGGCGCCATTGCCGGCGTGCAAGCCTATCGTTCGCGCAATCTGCTGGTCGGTGAAGTTGGAACGTATCTCGCCCTTGGATATGGAGCCGCCGTAATTGGCGTGATCTACACCTTAGTGTTTCTGCTGTTGCTGATCGGTTTGTAACGCACATGAGCACGTATTTCTGTCCCCGCTGTGGCAAAAGAAGTTCGGTCTTGCTGAAGGAAAATCAGCTTTGCCCGAACTGTATGTCAAAGTGGGCGTGGGGAGGTGCTCCGAACCAGGTTGTTACGATCACTCCCGAGGCTGTTGCGGCGCAGGATTCAAAGCCGGCTGCGAAAGTCCAGCGCCGTCGAACGAGTCCACTTAGCCGCGTCCTGCCTGTTGTTTCACTTGTCTTGAGTGCTGCTGTCGTTGGATTGCTGATCTATTTTTTCAAACTCAATCCGGCCGGGATGCCAGGTCAGCAAGTCATGAATCGATTTGCGAACATCGCTACCGGAGGTGTGATCCTGGCGGGGTTGGGTATCGTGCTCGGCGCGAGTGCTTTTTATCTGGCGAGAAAGAGAAACTACGATCTGCAGGCTTCGGCTCGCGTACTCGGTGTAGTTTCCATCATTCTCGGAATGGGAGTTTTTGGCACCGCGGTTTTCTGCTGGTCCATAACAGAACGCGCGACGTCGTTATCAGCGCCGAAAACAGGCGGCGACGATTTACTGCAACGTCTGAGTAGCGCAACCGTTGTGATCAGGGCATATGAGCCGGGCGCTAATCGATACCAGTCCTCTAAAAGAGAAGGAGTGATAATCGCCAACGAGGTGGGACGCGCATGGATTCTCACCGTGCCGTTTCTGGATGGAAGTGGAACTCCAATGCGGCCAAGTGAACTGTGGGTGAACTTCAGCGATGGCCGTACGTTGCCGGGGCAGATTCGTTTTGCACAGGGCGAGCCCATTTTTCTCGCGCTCATTTCAGTCGATACGGATCAATCTCCCGGTCAGATTCAATTTCATCCAGTGCCGGAAGCGGTGATTCCCGGACATTCGGTGCTCGTAATTCCAAATCCCTTGAACGGATGGATGGTTGAAAAGGGGACGGTTCTTAGTCGCGCCAGTCGACGCACGATCCTTGGCTGGACCACAGTTGTGAAAGCCAGTTCGCATCTCGGCCCGCGCGACGTCGGCAGCGCGATGTACGACGAAAGCGGGCGGCTGTTGGGGTTTATGGTTGGCGTTGATGAGAACACTGGTGAGGGGCAGTTTGTGATTGTGAATTCAGCGATCGCATCGCTAGCGGAGAAAGCAAGAGGATCAAAGGGCTAAAGAGGTCTAATAGGACTTATACGACCTATATTCAAGGAGAATTCCGATGAGCAACGTACGACTTCGACGCCTTCAATCAGACTACGACACGATCCGCAGACTCGTACGAAAGCATCCGCTCATCGAAACAGAAGGTGTTTCCGGCAACCCACCCGAAGTGTATCGCCTGTTTCTGACAGTTCGATCCTTACAGCAACGCGGAGAGGAACTCTTCTTCGTCGATCGACACCGCCTGGAGATCACGTTGCCGCGCGGCTATCCACGCGACGCGCCGATCTGCCGCTTGTTGACACCGGTTTTCCATCCCAACATCGCGCCTCATGCCGTCTGTATCACTGACAACTGGAGCGCCGCCGAATCACTGAGCAGCGTCATCATGAGAGTTTGCGAGATGCTCGCTTTTCAGAGCTACAACATCAAGAGCCCTCTGAACGGAGAAGCCGCACAATGGGCTGCCCAAAATCTTAAAGAGCTCCCGACTGACAAGCGCGAGTTTTTCCTCGATCTGGATCAATTGCCGGATATGAGCGCGACCAAAGAAGCTGTGTGCAGCAACTGCGGCGGCGCGGCGGCGGAGTTAACTCAATGCGATGCTGGTCATGCGTTGTGTGAGTATTGTTTCGTCGAGTGCGAAAAGTGTCACCAGGGAAAGGTTTGTCTGGTCTGTGGAAAATGTCCGGAGTGTGGCCCATCAGTATGTACCAACTGCAGCGAGAAATCGGAGAACTTAATGCGCTGCGATGCGGGTCATGCGTTGTGCGAGTATTGCGTTGTCGAATGCAATATCTGTCACCAGCCAAAAGTTTGTCTGGTTTGCGCCGCGTGTACTCAGTGCCGGCCGGCAGTCGTCAGTCAATCAGAACTCGCGTATTGAGTGCTTCGGCTTTTTCAATCGCGCTGAGGAGACGAAGAAACTGATTGTAGTTTCGGCTGCGCGACGTCAGGCGAGCAACTTCCGACTGGGTCAGCTCACTGCGCAAAAGCAAATCGAGAAAATCGTAGTAGTCAGCAGTCGCCTGGAGAGGAAACTCGCGAGTGTAGCTGGTGGTCTCGCTGTCTTCCGATCTGAATCCCGCCAGCAGATCGAAGATGTTGTCGGTTGTGATTCGAGCCGCCTCGCGAGTAAGTACAATTGGTACGCGCAGTTCAAAGAATCTTAGGCCGTCGTCGGTAATCACCCGACGCAGTTCTTTCGTCGCCTCACCGTCAAACGGCGACTCCGGATCGATCAGGATGCGAAGCAATCGAGGTTGATCTTCTTTGTCGAGCGTGTCGAGTGCGAGTTGAACGCGATCGGCGAGAAACTTTTCAAACAGCGCTTCGATCGGATAATTGATGCGGCCGAGACAGCCGACGGACTCGCCGTCGCCGGCCATATCCACCGGCAAACACGCCGGACAAATGTTACAGACGACTGTCGCTTCCTGCATGCGCTCGATTTCAGGGCTCGCGTTTTCCACCCACTGTAACTTGTCGATCGACGGCGCGCTCGCATCGCCCGTGGTGAGCTTTGCGTGCAAACTGCTGAGGCGTCCCCACTCACGCAAGTGGCGCTCGGAATAATTGGCGCGCAGGGGGCAGGCGTATTGCAGTGCGAATTCCAGCGACATGAAGAAAGTATAGGTCGACTCCCTGGAGTGCGCCAACTTGTTGGCGCTTTGGTATTTTTACCAAAGCGGTGCCAAGGCACCGCACTCCAAGGAGGTGCTTTGTGGTAAGCTTTCTGCATTCCCGCAGAAGTGCCTTAGAAAGGTCTAGCCCATGGCAGTTAGTCAGGAACTCTTGGAAATACTCGCGTGTCCGGCTTGTAAGGCGAACGTTGAGCTGAAGCCGGATGGGAGCGCTCTGAAGTGCGTCGAGTGTAAACGCGTTTATCCCATCGAGGACGACATCCCGGTGATGCTAATCGACGCCGCGACCATCGAAGAGTGAGGCGATGAACAGCCTGCGCGACATTGTTGAGCTCTCTCCTCAGTTACGCGTCATCGAAACACAGGCAATGTACGGATTGCAGGGTCAGGACGCGGCCCAGCCGCTGGCACCGGCGCGCTGGGACTGGAGCGACGTGCGCAAGGTGTTGATCGTGCGACTGCGATCGATCGGCGATACGGTTCTGGCGACGCCATCGTTATTCGCGTTGAAACGATTTCTCCCAAACGCGCAGGTGGATATTCTCGTCGAGGATTGGGTCGCACCTGTTCTCGATAGTCATCCGTACGTCGACAACGTGATCGTGCTGGAACGTGGCGGTTTCATGGCACGAGCTAGAGTCGCACGCGAGCTTCGAGCTGCGAACTACGACGTCGTTTACAACCTGCACGGCGGCACGACGGCGACGTTCCTGACGCGAGCGACCGGTGCGCGTCATCGCGTCGGGTTCAAGTCGTATCAATACGGACAACTTCATAATCACGCCTGCCCGTCGCCGTTATCAGTCTGGGAACAGCAGAAGACACACTCGGTTGAGCAACAACTCGCTCTTCTGGGTTGGACCGGTGTTCCGGTTACTGATCGACCACGAACGAGTCTGGGGATATCGCCAAAGGCGGCCGAAAACGTTGAGCGATTGCTCAACGAAGCTGGGCTCACCGAACAAAACATCGCACTGATCCATCCGGCCGCCGCGTTTGCAACAAAGCAGTGGGCAGTTGAGAAGTTTGCGCGCGTCGTCGAGTTTTTAGCGGAGCGAGGATTAAGGTCAGTCGCCATTGCCGCGCCAAACGAACAAACTTTGCTCGAGCAATTGCGTTCTGAAACACCTGTATTCACGTTTGCCTTATCTCTGCCCGAAGTGACAGCACTCTCCGCGCGCTCACAACTGTTTGTCGGCAACGACAGTGGCATTGCGCACATCGCAGCCGCAGTTGGAACACCTTCAGTGGTCGTGTTTGGATCTTCAAACATCGCACACTGGCGTCCGTGGAACACAGCGCCGGCGGAAGTCGTGTTTGAAGAGATGCCTTGCCAGCCTTGTCACGGGTATTTTTGCGCGCAGTTTGCGCAGCCAGAATGTATCCTGCGCGTGCCAGTGACGAGAGTCACGGCTGCGATCGATCGCTTATTGTCGTAAATGTCTCAACTAACTAAAACGCGTGCTGCAGAAATACTGCGAGGTTTTCGCGATCGTAACGTACTCGTGCTTGGCGACGTGATGCTCGATGAGTTTGTCTGGGGCGACGTCACGCGCATTTCCCCCGAAGCGCCGGTACCAGTGGTTGATGTTCGACGAGAATCAATTCATCTCGGCGGTGCAGCAAATGTGCTGGCAAACCTGGTGGCGCTCGGCGCGCGTGGCTCGGTTGTTGGAGTCGTGGGCAAAGATGGTTCGGGCGAACGTCTGCGCGCGGGTCTGCGCGAGCTTGGAGCCCTGGACCAGGGCGTCATTGTGGATGAGACGCGACCATCAACCACGAAGACTCGCATCATTGCACACAGTCAACTCGTCGTCCGCGCCGATCGCGAGTCGCGCACGCCAGTGTCAGCAAAGACTGAAGACCAAATCCTTTCGTTCCTGAAGGACGCACTCACGCACGCCGACGCGTTTGTGATTTCAGATTACGACAAGGGCGTGGTAACACAGCGCATCCTGCGCGAGATCCTGCCGCTTGCCTACGTACGAGTTCCCGTCCTCGTCGATCCGAAGCTGCGCAACTTTAATTTCTATCGTCCGGCAACGCTGGTGACTCCAAACCACCTCGAAGCACTGCGAATGAGTGACACTGAAGACCACTCGGACGACGGTTCGCTTCACGCTGCGAAAGTGATTCGCGAGAAACTCGGATGTGATGCGGTGTTAATAACGCGCGGCGATCGTGGAATGATGTTGCTCGAGTCCAACGGCCAGCCGGTGTTTGTCGAAACGGCAGCGCGTGAGGTCTATGATGTCACGGGCGCTGGTGATACAGTCATCGCCGCTCTCGCCGGCGCCCTCGCTTCCGGCGCAACCATGCTCGAAGCCGCAACCCTGGCGAATCACGCCGCCGGGATCGTAGTTGGAAAGGTTGGTACGGCTACCGTCAGCGCTGACGAGTTAATAGCATCTTTTGTCGCGGGTTAACGCGGATGTCGCAGATGATCGGCAAAAACCTCCGCAACTTTCGCATCACCGACAAGCTCGGTGTCGGCGGGCAAGGCGCGGTTTACAAAGCCACTGACACGAAACTCGATCGCACGGTGGTAATCAAAGTTATCCCGCCCGAACTTAGCGCCAAAGAAGCCAACCTCAAACGATTCGAACGTGAGGCGAAGCTCGCGTCGTCGTTGGACCATCCAAACATCTGCACGATCTACGATCTCGACGAAGTTGACGGCGTTCACTTCATCGCGATGCAATTTGTTGAAGGCAAGAACGTGCGCCAACTCGTCGCTGGTCGTCCGCTCGAACTCAAAACCGCATTGTTGATCGGTTTACAGGTCGCCGACGCGCTCGCAGCCGCACACAGCCGCGGCATCATTCATCGCGATATCAAGTCGGGCAACGTGATGGTAACCTCGACTGGCCAGGTAAAGGTGCTCGACTTCGGTTTAGCCAAGCTGCTTGACGATACTGAAGCCGTAACTGCCGGAATTCATCGCACTGAATTAACTGAAGTCGGCGTTCCGTACGGCACGGCAACTTACGCGGCGCCCGAACAGGCGCGTGGCGATCGCGTCGACAAGCGTGCAGACATTTTTTCAACCGGCGTGTTGTTGTACGAAATGCTGACCGGCACCTGGCCCTTTCGCGGCAAGACTACGATCGACGTGCGTCACGCAGTGTTGCACGATCCGCCGCGACCGATTGCGGAGTTGCGTTCGAGCACGATTCCGCCTCATCTCGAACAGATTATTGACAAGGCACTCGCGAAAGAGCCGAAAGATCGTTTCCAGAACATGGAAGACTTTCGCAACGAGCTGCGACAGGTGTTGCACGAGGTTGATGCGGGTGGCGTCGCTGGCTATCAGAGCGTTGTTCCGGAACCGCCACGATATTTAACCAGTGCGAATCCAGTGACACGAGCGGTGCGCTGGTTGAAGTCGATCACGCGAACCGAGTCGCCAACGTCGGCGCCGAATTTGAATACGCCGTCGAGATCAGGCATTCACGAAACACCCTTCACGACTGTCACAGATCAGGAAAAGAAGAGTCTCGCGATTCTCTGTTTCCGAAACTTGAGCAACGATCCGGCCGCGAGTTTTTACGAGTTCTCACTCGCGGATGCGGTGATTACCGAGTTGGCAAGAGTTCGATCTCTCGTTGTCAGACCGTCGTCCGTGATTGCTCGCTACCAGGGACAGCAGCGAGATCCGCGTGAGATTGGACATGAGCTCAATGTTAGTGCGGTGCTGACTGCGGGCTTCATTCATTCCGGTGAACGTTTTCGCGTGACTGCGCAACTGATCGACGTCGCGTCCGGCGAGCTGTTATGGAGCGACCGTATCGATACAGCCGCGTCAGACATCATCGTGCTCCAGGACACGATTGCACAACGAATCGTCGAAGGGTTGCGCGTTGAGCTGAGTACTGCCGAACAGCTCGGGATCGGCAAGCTGGCCACGCAGAATCCCGCGGCCTACGAGGAATACCTGCGCGGCCGCGACTTGTTTGCTCGTTTCATCTTTCGCACGTTGTCGGGTGACGATTGCAATCAGGCGATTGCGCATTTCGAGCGCGCGATTCAACTCGATCCGAATTTTGCCCTCGCGCTTGACGGGCTCGGTGCGTGTCATGTCAATCGCGTCTTCAAAGGTTTTGGCGGATCTGAAGACTACGAGAAGGCGGAACAG
>DASYPN010000225.1:0-11127 GCA_036006625.1 Pyrinomonadaceae bacterium
GATCGATCGGCAGAACATCAGGTTCCAGGCGATTGGAAGAATCGGAGCGCTCTCCGAAAACGTTCGTGCCGAAATTCAGCGCGCCACCGAACAGACCTCTCGAAACAAGGGAATGGTTCTCTCCGTAGCTCTGAACTACGGTGGACGAGCCGAGGTCGTCGATGCTGCACGTGCAGCAGTCAGACGATTGCTCGACGAAGGCAGCCGGCCGGATGAGTTGACCGAAGAGCGGATCGCGAACGAGCTTTACACACGCAATCTGCCGGAGCTCGATCTGCTCGTGCGCACGAGTGGTGAATTGCGAATCTCAAACTTTCTGCTCTGGCAGAGTGCATACAGTGAGATCTACGTCACCGAAACCTTCTGGCCCGATTTCCGGCGCGTCCACCTGCTCGAAGCCGTGGTTGATTACCAGCGGCGCGATCGGCGCTTTGGCGGACTAAAGCTCGTGGTGAGCAAAAAATAGGTCCTATAGGACCAATCGGACCTATAAACACTGAATGAAGAGAATCCTAACCGCGCTCGTTGCCCTACCTATACTGATAGCTTCAATTTTGATTCCCTGGTTATGGTGGCTGTTTGTTGCACTCGCCGCAGCGGCGATGGTCATTGCGCTGTGGGAGTTTTACGTCCTTGCCAAAAAACTTAAGTTGAAGCCCGACGCTGCGGCAGGCTATCTCGCGGGCGCTGCGATCGTCACCATCGCGGTATTGATTCAGCAAAACGATCCGGGTGTCAGTGTCTTGCTGATTCAATTCGTGATCATCATATTGACTGCCGGAACTCTGATCGCGGCGACTTTCCGCGGTGCTCCTTTCGATTCAATGATCGCCTCTACGGGCGCGACAATCCTCGGCGTTCTTTACATCCCATTTCTCGGCAGTCACCTGATCTCAATACGCACGGGATTCGATCAAGCACTATCTGCGCACCTGCTGTCGTTCTTCTTTCTCGTCCTGATGGGAGCAGATACCGGCGCTTACTACGTCGGGCGCGCCCTCGGTAAACGCAAGCTCGCGCCATCAATCAGCCCCGGCAAGACGTGGGAAGGCGTAATCGGCGGAGTCGTTGCGGCTCTCGCCATGGCTGCACTCGCACATTTTTGGTTTTTTCGTGAACTGCCACTGAAATATATCCTGCCACTCGCCGTTATCATGACGGTGGTTGGAATTCTCGGCGACCTCGCGGAAAGCGCACTCAAGCGAGGCGCGGGCGCAAAAGACGCTGCCAACATTCTCCCAGGCCATGGCGGCATACTCGATCGACTCGATAGCTTGCTCTTCAACGCGCCCCTCATCTACTATTTTGCACGCTTCTACTTCCAAGGCTGATCGCTAACGAAGGAAAGCTCATGACCACGAAAAAAATCGTTCTGATGGTTGGCGGAGTGGTCGTGGTGCTTGCGTTGCTGGTGATTTGTTTCGCGGGTGGAATTGTCGGTTTTGCTTTGTACCAGATCGGAAACAGTGAGGCGGCAGCGAGGGCAAAGGATTTTCTGCGAAGCAGTGAAAAATTGAAAGCGGAAACGGGTCCGGTAAAGGACTTCGGCAGTATCGTCACGGGGAGCGTCAACCTTCACAACGGTAACGGCGACGCGACACTGCATTTGAAAGTGATCGGCGATCGCAAGACCGTTAACGCAACCGTCGATATGATCCTCGCAAGAGGCGGCACGTGGCGGGTGAGTTCCGCTTCGTACGTCAACGACGCAGGCCAAACGATCGATCTTCTCGACCCCTACGACACAAAAACACTCATCCCCCCTTTGATTGCATGACGGAAACAACAACACACACTACTGGAGTTGCGATCCTTGGTTCAACCGGATCCATCGGGTGCAACAGTCTTCGGGTTATTGAGTCTTTGGCGGCGCGAGACATGCGCGTTGTTGCACTCGCGGCGGGAACCAACGTTGAGCGTCTCGCCGATCAAATTGCGACGCATTTGCCTGAATTAGTTTCAGTCGACACGGAAACTGCCGCACACGATCTGCGCGCGTTGCTCTTCGCTCGAGATCTCGATCTGCCACGCATCGTCGCCGGCGAAGCCGGACTCATCGAGGTCGCGACTCACCCACAGGCCGATTGCGTTATTTCCGCGACTGTCGGCGCGGTTGGTTTTGTTCCCACACTCAAAGCACTCGAAACTGGTAAGCGAGTCGCACTCGCAAACAAGGAAACTCTCGTGATGGCAGGCGAATTGATGACTGAAGCCGCGCGGAAGTCAGGCGCTGAGTTACTTCCCGTGGATTCGGAACACAACGCTTTGCACCAGTGTTTGAGAGGTGAGCGTCACGAAGAAGTGCGACGCATTATTCTCACGGCGTCAGGCGGACCATTTCGTACGAGAAACAAAGAAGAGATGAAACTTGCAAGCGTCGCGGAAGCGATGCAGCACCCAACCTGGAACATGGGCGCGAAGATCACGATCGACTCAGCGACGTTGATGAACAAGGGACTCGAGGTTATCGAAGCGCGCTGGCTATTCGGATTTGGACCGGAAGCAATCGACATTCTCGTTCATCCCGAATCTGTGGTGCACTCGATGATTGAGATGGTCGATGGTTCAGTGATTGCCCAGATGGGAGTCACGGACATGCGCCACGCGATTCAGTATGCGCTCACATATCCCGAGCGGCACGAATGCCAATTGCCGCCGCTCGACTTAACTTCAGTTTCGGGACTTCACTTCGAAACTCCCGATCTCGATCGTTTTCCGTGCATATCGCTGGCCTATCGTGCGTTGCGGGCTGGAGGTACGCTTCCGGCGGCGATGAATGCCGCGAATGAGGAGGCAGTCAGTGCATTTCTCAACGGGCGGATCTGCCTGACTGAGATTCCGGAAGTTATAGAAACCGTGATGAACGGCCATTCAAATCAACCTGCGAAGGATATTCAAACCATCCTCGAAGCCGATCACGAGGCGCGCCAGGCCGCTGCTGCCACCATCGAAATACTGTCCAGTCACAAAGAAACACAAAACGCACAAGTGCTTTCGTAGGAATGCGCTTTTGTGCTTCTTTGTGGCGCAAAGTTTAGGTAAACTCGTTTGCAACCCCGACCGATATTGGTCGAGTCTAAACCCGGGTTGATTTCGTTAAGTCTAGGTAGAAGAAGGCGCTGAATGAGTTATTTAATCTATTTACTGGCATTCATATTCATATTGGGCTCAGCAGTTGTCCTTCACGAATTCGGTCACTTCATCGTTGCCAAACTCTTTAAAATTCGCGTGGAAACGTTTTCCGTCGGCTTTGGTCCGCGTCTGTTCGGCAAAAAATGGGGCCACACGGACTACCGAGTCTCGGCCATACCGCTCGGCGGCTACGTAAAACTGGGTGGAGATGAGTCAAATGCACCACTTGAAGGCGCCAGTGCGGAAGACATTCCGCCAGAGGAGATGTTCAACCTGCGGCCGCGTTGGCAGCGTATCTCAGTTGCCCTTGCCGGACCGATAATGAACATTCTGACGGCCCTGGCGATCCCGTTTGCGGGCGCGTTTATTTATGGTGTACCGGCAACTCCGCAGCCGGTCGTTTATTACCTCGAACCTCGCGGGGCAGCAGAACAGGCTGGCTTGAAACCAGGCGACCGGATCGTTTCCTTTAACGGCGCCGACGATCCCACGTGGGACGTTATCACTGGCGACGCACTGCTTTCGCCGGGACGCCCAATGCCGATCGTCGTAAATAGAAACGGCTCCGAAGTCTCGCTAACAATCACTCCGACAACGCGAACGGAAAATGGTGATTCCGCCGGTACGCTGGATTTCGTTCCTGATTACGGTGGTCTGCCTGTAATCGTTGGCGTCGTCACTCCCGATTCACCAGCGGCGGCTGCTGGTCTGAAGGAAGACGATCGTTTTATCAGTATCGACGGTCAGGATGTTCGCAGTGCTGCGCAGGTTACCGAGTATGTTCGCGCTCACAATAAGCAGAAAATCACAATGACTGTCCAGCGTGATGGCCAAAACGTTCAGCTCGTTTCCGATGAACGTCGCATCGAAGGCAATAAGTTGGGCTTTGTCGTGTCTGAACGATATCCACTACACGCGGCGACGATTGGTTCAGCAAGCAAATACGCCTGGGACCAAAACATTCAGATTCTGCGTTTGACGGGCAAAGCTCTCGGACAGGTGTTCTCCGGTCAGCGATCCGTGCGTAACACGTTGTCGGGTCCAATCGGAATCTACCAGGCGACACAAAAATCGATTGAGAAACTTGGCTGGGACGGAGCCTTCGGAATGCTCGGTTTTCTCAGTCTGAATCTCGGTATCTTCAACCTGTTGCCGATTCCCGTCCTCGATGGCGGCGCCATCTTCCTGCTCCTGATCGAGGGGCTCCTTGCTCTCGTAGGTTTGTCGATCTCCACCGCGGTACGCGAGCGTATTCAACAAGTAGGCTTTGTAGTGGTGTTACTGTTGATGGTTTTCGTAATCAGTAACGACTTTCTGAAGGTGGTTAGTCGAAATCACGACGAGGAGAAGCCACCGGCCACTGAAACGGCCAAATAGCAATGCGTACTACGCGACCAGTTCAAGTCAAGCATATTCAAATCGGTGGTGGTGCTCCCGTAGCGATTCAGTCGATGACGAAGACTGATACCGCTGACGTGGGCGCCACTGTGGCTCAAATCGAGGAGATGGTCCGCGCCGGCTGCGAAATCGTGAGGCTTGCTGTGCCTGATAACGATGCCGCGGTCGCGTTGAAAGAGATCCGGAAACGTGTGCCGGATGTTCCGATCGTCGCCGACATTCACTTCCACTACAAACTCGCGTTGATGGCGCTCGAAGCGGGCATCGACAAGTTGCGACTTAACCCCGGAAACATCGGTTCTCACGAACGCGTTCGCGAAGTCGTGCGTGCTGCGCAGGCGCAAAAGGTTCCGATTCGTATCGGTGTGAATGGAGGCTCGCTCGAAAAGGATCTGCTGAAAAAGTACGGCACTGCGACTCCCGAAGCGATGGTCGAGTCGGCGATGCGTCACATACAGATTCTCGAAGAACTTGATTTCACTGACATCATCGTCTCGCTTAAAGCGTCTGACGTGCATCGGACAGTTGCCGCGTATCGATTGCTCGCGGAGAAAGTCGATTATCCGTTTCATCTCGGCGTTACGGAAGCCGGTACGTCGTTCAGCGGAACGGTGAAGTCTTCGATCGGACTCGGCATTTTGCTGCATGAGGGAATTGGCGACACGATCAGAGTGTCGTTGGCTGCAGAGCCGCAGGAAGAAGTTCGTGTGGCGTGGGAGATTGTGAAGTCGCTTGGACTTCGAACACGTGGTGTGACGGTTGTTGCGTGTCCGACTTGTGGCCGGCTTGATGTCGATAACTTTGTCGGTATCGTGACCGAGATTGAGCGGCGACTGGCGCACATTGAAGAGCCGCTACATCTATCGATTATGGGTTGTGCGGTGAATGGTCCAGGAGAGGCTCACGATTCCCAACTCGGAATCACGTTTGGTCGTGGTGTCGGGATGATCTTTAAAGACGGCGTGCCGATGCGCAAAGTTGCCGGGGAAGATATCGTCGAAGCTTTCGTGATGGAAACCGAGAAATTACTCGCCGAAGGCGCTGCTGGTAAACCTCCTGAGCCGGAGTTAGTGACAATCACAAAGTGATTACCGGATTTTTACGCGCTTCGGTGCGGCGACGTCGCCCGCCATCACCAGGAACAAGGCATCCGTCGTAATCTTCCGATTCACGTTAACGATAAGCTGCTCCCGCAGGTATTCAATCTGCAAGATCCACTCGCCCGCGCGGCTTGAATCCATCTTCTGACTCACTTCACGCAACTCAGCCAACAAATCTTCATTCACGAGCTGAGACGGCTCAACGCCGAGCGACAACATCCATGCATCGCGAATCAACGTCTCGAGCACGTCGAGTCGTTCTTCAAACTCTTCCCTGTACTGCGCTTCGTTGAGTTGTTCCGCTGAACGCAGCAATTGCGCGCGATCCTCGCTGACTACGAGCGCGTTCAGGACCTTGAGCATCGCCTTCCGTTGCGAAGTGAATGTCACCAGATCGCCTGCGAGTGCGCGTCCGAGACTGCCGCCCGCCGCACGCGCGCGTAGTCGTGCAGTCTTCTTGTCGATGGAGTCGTGTTTGCCTAAGTGAGTCTCAATCTCATCCGGCGTGAGCGGCGAGAAACGGATCATCTGACAGCGCGACAGGATCGTCGGCAGAAGCATTGCCGGACGCGCCGTGATCAGGATCAGATGTGATGTTTTCGGTGGTTCTTCGAGAACCTTGAGCAGCGCGTTAGCAGAGTTATCGTTGAGCTTATCTGCCTCGTCGATCAGAAAAACACGTGCTTTACCTTCAAACGGACGGAAGTTGGCCTCCTTCTCGATCTGGCGCATCTGCTCGACGCGCAACACGCGTTTCGGCGCGACGACGAGTCCGACGTCGGGATGGTCCGTCCAGATTATCTGTGTCCACTCGTCAGCATCTTCACGTTGCGGATAGTTCAACTTCGCAATCCGCACACACGACGAGCAGACCCCACACGCTTCGTGATCCTTCGGCGTGCGGCAATTCAAAGCGCGCGCGACTTCGAGTGCAAAGCGCTTCTTGCCGATGCCTTCTTCACCTGTAAACAGCATCGCGCCGGGAAGCCGGTCAGCAACCAGCATTCGTTTCAGCGCCGCTTTGACACGAGAGTTTCCGGTGAGTTCGTCAAACATACTTCATGGCCAGATGGCCTCTGCTTTGGAGATAAGGGACGATAATTTCTCGCACGTGCTCCTGTGTTGTTTCCACTGGTCCACTCGTGTCGATCAGCTTCACGCGTTCGGGTTCGCGCAGGGCGATCTGTAAGTAAGCATCACGCACACGAGCGTGAAAGTCAGCCTTCTCGATGTCCAGACGATCGCGTGAGAGCTTGCCAGAGTTTTTTCCCGTGCGTCGCGCCGTGCGATTGGTCGACTCTTCGATCGGAAGATCAAAGAGCAGTGTCAGATCTGGTTTGAGTCCGTCGGTTGCGAGTTGCACGATCTGCGAAATCAGTTCCGGCGAGAAGCCTCTGCCTGCGCCCTGATATGCGACTGTCGCATCGGCATAACGATCCGAAATCACGACTTGTCCGGCCTCCAACGCAGGACGTAGCTTGCGCCGCACGTGTTGTGCGCGGTCGGCGGCATACAGGAGTAATTCGGTTAGCGGATCGACTTCTTCCGTTGCGTCGAGCACTGCTGCTCGCAGTCGCAGTCCAAGCGTAGTTCCGCCCGGTTCGCGTGTCAGAAGCACATCACAGCCGTTGGCTTTCAGGAAATTGCCCAGCAATCGTAACTGAGTTGATTTCCCACTGCCGTCGACACCTTCAAAAGTAATGAAAGTTCCAGGCACAGTCCCTCTAAAGTGTTCTCAATTGAGATGGCGGGCGACAGTTTAATCGAATCTCACGCCTCAGGCGAATTGACGTCAGAATTGCGGACGTCACGCGGGTTTGTTTCGCTGTTTGCCTGGTGCAACTCGCCGGTCGCGCGCCGCGATTGTGAGATGGTGGAGATGGCGTGCTTGAAAATCAGTTGTTCCTGAGACCCGGACTCAAGCAGGACTGAAAACTTATCAAAGCTGCGAATACGGCCCGTGAGTTTGGCCCCATTCAAGAGGTACACGACGACGGAGGTTTTCTCACGGCGCACCGTGTTGAGAAAGGCGTCCTGGATATTCTGTGGTGCCTGTTTACCGTCCGACATGCTTGAAACCTGGGGGTGGATTAGTAGACCGCGCGGTTGCAATGAGATTACAACATGGATCTTTGCATTACAAGAGATCGGCTGAGATGTGAGAGAAAGATGATTATTTGGACGGTGGACCAGCCGCTATCGCTTCCAGAACGGATCGCAAAGTGCGGTTTTCCTCGCCAAAACCCTCAAACCACTCCACATTTGCTTCATGGCGAAACCATGTCAATTGGCGTTTGGCGTAGTGGCGTACGTCGAGTTTCGTTTGTTCGACAGCGCTGTCGAGGTCTCGCTGGCCCTGCAAATACTCGACAACGCGGCGATATCCGTGTGCTCCGAGCGCGTTTGAAGCAGGCGAGAACCCACGGTCCAACAGTTCGCGAACTTCGTCAACGAGACCGGCGCGGAAGTGTTCCTCGGTCCGTTCGTTGATTCGTTTGTACAGTTCCGCACGCGGCGGATTGAGAGCGAGGATGCGCAAGCGGCGAGAGCTTTCGTGCGGTTCGGGTCGCACTGGTTGCTGGTCCACGATCGATTGGCCGGTTTGTAAATACACTTCGATGGCTCTCTGCACGCGTGGCCAATCGCGCGGGTAAAGCTGCGCGGCGCCTTGCTCGTCGATACGCTTCAAGAGTCGATGGAGGTGTTCGGGGCCGTGTTTCTCGCGCAGGCGATTGAGACGCCCGCGCAGTGATTCGTCTGTTGGTGGACTTTCGAAAAACGGCTGGCGCAGAGCGCGTAAATAGAAACCGGTACCGCCGACGAGAAGTGGAACACGACTGCGGCTTTCGATCTCTTCGATCTTGTTTGCAGCTTCGCGGGCCCATTCGCCGGCCGTATAGTTGATGTCAGGTGAGACAAAATCGATGAGGTGATGAGGGACGCCTTTGCGTTCGTCGAGCGGTACTTTCGCGGTGGCTATTTGGATCTCCCGGTAGACTTGGACCGAATCGCAGTTGATGATCTCGCCGTTGAGGTGCAGTGCGACTTCAATTCCGAGTGTGCTTTTGCCGGATGCAGTAGGGCCAACGATGGCGATGACAGGGTTCACATGCGGAAAAGTATCACGGCCCAGATGAGGGCGAGTAGCAGGAGTGCGCCGACGAGTTGGTTGCGTGAGAAATTCATGGACAGGATGAACAGGATTTTTACAGGATTTACATGTCAATCATGAAACATCTTGTAAATCCTGTCTAATACATCCGCGTTATCTCAATACCCGAATAGTACGCTTTCAGTATCTGCTCCGACGTCCAGCCTTGTTTCGCGAGTCCGTAGGCACCGACCTGGCACATCCCGACACCGTGGCCCCATCCGCGCCCGACAAACGTGAATTCCGCGATGCGTCCATCATCATCATATTCGCGGTCGATGACGAAGAGTTGTTCACGCAACCCGAGCGCTGAACGAATGCGACCACCACGGACATGAGCCGTTCCACTCGTCCCGACAATCTCGAGATCCGTCACTCTATGCGACGCACCGCGGGACACCACACGCAGATCGACAATCGATCCGATCCCTCGCGCCGCACGCGCCAGTCGCGCCTGCACCTGCGCGGGACTCAACCCTTTGGACCAGTTCGCAAATGGCGACATCCGATCCGCCGCCGCACCGTTGGGCGAAGGCCTGACTTCAAGAAAATCGATCTGCCCGTTGGGCGCTAGATGATAACTAACCGGCTCACCACCGACGAGTGCCACCGACGACACCGCATAAGGACGCTCGCCGAGATACCGAAACAGAAACGCATCAGCGTTAACTCTGATCGGCTGATCCTTGCCCTTTGTCGTGCGGAGAATTAGTTGTCCATCACTCGCCGGACGCGCATTCGCTTTCTGCAGTTGCAGCAGGTTGCGCGCCTCGAGCAGCCGAACAATCGCGTGTAGCACACGCGCGCGCGACAGAGGCATTCGTGGCCGCAGCGTGGCATCCGGATAAACTGACAAATGTCCATCACGCAGCAGCATCGCGAGATCGGCGCGATTCGCAGCGGGCACGTCACCAGCATCTTTCACCGCCAGCAGGTAATCGGCATCAGCCTCGTTCAGCAGTGTTCCGGCGCGACTCTCGCCAAAAACGGCAGCAGAAAGTGAAGTAGCAAAAGCAGGCGGTCGGTTCACGTCTGCCACAATGGGCGGCGTTGTTTGTCGTGCCACGCGCGCCACGTTCGCGAGCCAGTTCTGTACTTCAACCACGGTCGCATCGGCAGAAAGCCACGAATCAGAAACACGGTCGCGCAACGTGGTGAAATTCTGTGTGAATAAAAGACTGACGTCGCGTGCGAGCACAACATTCGCATCGTCCTGCAAGTCGGCAGGCGTGCGCGAGGTCTTGATTACAAAGCGATCGAACGTCGCGCCTTCAGCAGCGCACTCACGCGCACGAAGATAAGGGATCGCTTCGTTGAAGATCTTTTCTGAGTCTTCGGTGCGTCCACCGCACGTCGACGTGTAGAGCGCGTTGATTGGTTCGCCGTTGTAAGTCGCGATCAATCCACGAGTCTCATCGACAGCGCGTGTCGAGAGTGGATTTTCAGAAGTGAGCCCGCGATACACCTGCGAGCGCGTTGTCGGCAGAATGTCGAAACCCTGCGACATGAATTGTCCACGATTCTTGAGTGCGTACGTGCGCGCAGCGATCGCCTGTGCCTTCAGAGCTTCAATCGCGGGGTAACCACCGGGTGAAAGCTCGTTCGCGACGACGCCACGCACGTAGTCTTCAAGTCCGAGTTCGTTTACAACCGTCAGACTGCCGCGCAGGTTTGTGAACACTTCAATGCGCCCGCGATAAGGCTTGTCGTTGAAACGCACTGGCGCACTCGTCTCATCGTCGGACGCAAACGAGACTGGTGCACTCGAAGTAAACAACGTTCCGTTTCCAGCCGAAGTCACGACCTCGCGCGACGGCAGTGCAGGACGTGAGGTCAATCGAACCTGGCTGCTGTTGCTTGTCGTCGGTTGTGTTTGCGCAACCGATTGCGGGTCCTTTCCATCGACGGTCGCATCGAAACCTGCTGCTTCGAGTCGCGCTCGGATCTCTTCCGCTTCTTCACGCGGATGCGTGGTTCCGATCACCATACCCCACGTCTTCGTCTCCGTATCGTAAATGGTGTGCGCGTCTTCGCCCGCCGCCTTCTGAATTTCTTTTTCGTTTTCTTCTGCTTCTTCACGCGTGGCTGCCCCACCGACAATCACTCGAAATGTCGCGTCGTCAGCAACGGTTTGTCGTGGCGATAAGAGTCGTGGGTCGACACGAACTCGCGAAGTATCGAGTGCGAGCATAGTCGAACCGCCACCACTCGCATTCATCAGATGACCGGTCGTCGAGATAACCGCCGAACGCGCATCCGTAGTCAGCGCCACACGAATCCTCGGTTCCGGAGTGGTTCCAATTGTCAGGGGCGGTACATCGACGATGGGATTAGTGGCAGACGGAG
>DASYPN010000226.1:0-7418 GCA_036006625.1 Pyrinomonadaceae bacterium
CCGTAGTTCAGAGCTACGGAGAGAACCATTCCCTTGTTTCGAGAGGTCTGTTCGGTGGCGCGCTGAATTTCGGCACGAACGTTTTCGGAGAGCGCTCCGATTCTTCCAATCGCCTGGAACCTGATGTTCTGCCGATCGATCTCATCAAGCTCGAGTCGTAGGTAACGCCGCAACATACGCATCAACGCATCGACTTCGTAACGTGGCCGTTTCCAGTTCTCGGTTGAGAATGCGTACAAGGTGAGCGCGCCGAGCCCGAGACGCGCGCCCGTGTCGACTGCTGCGCGCACGGCTTCGACGCCCGCTTTATGACCCGCGATACGCGGCTGCCCGCGTTGCGCGGCCCAACGCCCGTTGCCGTCCATGATGATCGCCACGTGACGCGGCAATCGATCCCAGGCTACCGAAGCGAGCAACGCCTCTTCTCGTGAACCTTTTTGAACTACACCGGAGAAATCAGAAAGCATCGGACCTATGACCTATCATTGATAGCGAACCGAAAGCAAGGTGAGACCGCAAGCTGGAGCCGTAACGGCCGCCGTTGGCCGAGCGCCCGTCTCAACTGCGGCGACGATGGCATCGCGATCGAGTTCGCCGCGGCCAACCGCCATTAGTGTTCCGGCAATCGTTCGCACCATGTAGCGTAAAAAACCCTCCGCACTCACTCGAATCTCAATCAGCGGGCCCTGAGAACGCTCATCGTTGCGCTCGGTAATGTTCACTTGAGTGACGGTTCGAACACGATCTTCAACATCCGATTGTGCCGCCGAGAACGCCCTCCAGTCGTGCTTGCCGAGCAAGACTTCAGCACTTTCCTTCATGCGCTCGAGATCCAACGGACGCGCCTCCTGATGTGCATAACGCCACCAGAACGGCGATATTACAGGTCCGTTGACGATTCTATAAACGTATGTCTTCTCGAGCGCGGAATAACGCGCGTGAAAGTCATCCGCAACAGTCTCGACCGACAGCACACGCACATCTCGACCGATATTCGCATTAATCGCAGCACGAAGTTTTTCAGTCGAGATCTCGCGTTGAATCTCAACAGTTGCAACCTGCCCTTCGGCATGTACGCCGGCGTCGGTGCGTCCCGATCCATGAACGTTAACATTACGTCCATCAATCAACGACAGCGCCTGCGTCAACTCACCCTGAACAGTTCTGAGATCTCCCTGTATCTGCCAGCCATGGAATTCTGTTCCATCGTACTGAATCAACAGCTTGTAATTCACTGCGCTTTCCTACTACCCGGCTTCACCACAGGCTCGCCGAGTTTACAAGCGTCGCAAACAGCAGCTTCAACAGACAAAACTTTCAACGATGCGAGCGCTGTTAGCGGAACGCCCACATCGGCACTTCCCGCGGATCGATCGATAATCGACGCTGCCGCGACCACGTCCGCTCCAGCATTCGCGAGCGCGTCGATTGTGTCGCGAGTTGAGCCACCAGTCGTGACTACGTCTTCAACAACCAGCGTCTTCTCACCGGGTGAAACACTAAACCCGCGACGCAACGTCATCTGACCCGCTTCACGTTCGGTCCATACAAACCTCGCACCTAGCGCGCGCGCTACCTCGTGACCAATCACGATTCCACCGATCGCAGGCGACGCAACAAGCTCGATTCCCTGCCCCTCAAACTTCTCGGCAATCGCTCGACCAAACGCCTCAGCCTTTTCAGGAAACTGAAGCACGAGCGCGCACTGCAGATAGACCGTGCTGTGCAAACCGCTCGAGAGTTGGAAATGACCTTCCAGCAACGCGCCGGTTGTTCTAAACTGATCGATCACTTGTTCAGCGTTCAAAGTCTTACCTCGTTCAATAGGTACATGCTACAATCCGGGTCGAATGCCGCCTTATCCGAATTTAGTTTCTGATTCTACTCTCGTCCAGGACACAATCGACCTACTAAATTGCTCGGGTGGACGCGCCGCTGCATCGGCGATCGTCGACGTGGTTTTCAAACTCTCACACATCGACGATGAACTCGCCGGACTACTCGTAGCGGATCTCATCAGAAACGATCGACGCTTCAAGATCATCGAGAACAACACCGTCGAACTGCAACAGGACGACAGTCAAACACGTTTGCTGAAAGACCTTGATTTCGTGGTTGTTGACGTCGAAGCGACTGGTGCAAAGACGCCGCCCAATCGGCTGATCGAGCTCGGCGCGTATCGAATTCGTGGTGGACGCATCGTCGATAAGTTTCTGTCGCTGGTCAACCCGGAGATTCCGATTCCGCGTTTTGTCGCATCGCTCACCGGCATTTCAAACGATATGGTAAAGAGCGCGCCGGTCTTCGCGAATGTCGCGCCGCAGTGGCTCGATTTCGTGAGCGATTCAGTGCTCGTGGCCCACAACGCACCGTTCGATACGAGTTTTCTGAATCACGAAATCTCGCGCGTCTATCCGGGACACCGGATGATAAATCCGCATCTCTGCACTGTCAGACTCTCGCGACGCGCATTGCCGGATCTTTGCAACCATCGCCTGGACACGATCGCGAATCACTTTTCGATCCCGATCGCAAGCCGTCATCGCGCGGGCAGCGATGCACTCGCCACCGCCGAGATCTTCCTGTTGTTACTCATCGAACTCGAAGAAACGCACGGTATCAAATATCTCGCAGGCGCGCGCAACTTTCAGTTTCCGGAATTAGCCACGGGTCTTCACGGATGATCGGTCACGATTTCTGGTTTTTTAAGTTTTTGTCTCAGCACCAGATACAAAATAATTAGCACAGCAAAACCGAGTCCGATAAACGGGTAATACTTCGCCAGAATCTCCTTCGCCTGTGCGCCGTAACGCACCGCAAAGTACCCTTCGAGCAGGAACCGAAACGCGCGGCCAACGATGATCGCCAGCATGAACCGCAGCAAACTGAATCTAAACACGCCCGCTGATACGACAAACAACTTGAACGGAAAAGGTGGCGGCAACAACGTGGCAACCAGCACGGCAAACGCGTCGTACTTCTCGATCCAATTCTTTACGCGCTGCTGTTTTGCTTCTGAGAATCTGTTCAGCGCTCTCGCACCTGCACGTCGCGAAATCAAATAGAGAATCCAGCAACCAAGCGCCGAACCACTCGTCGCCATAAACGCGTACAGCAACATCCAGCTCGGATTCGTCGTCGACAAAAGCAGCATCAATGCATCCGCACTGCTCGGCAGTGGCACAAACGTCGAATCCAGCAGCGCAACTGCAAAGAGTCCAAACGCGCCGTATGTGATCAGATACTCAGAAAGACGCGTGAGCCATTTCGTAAAGAATTTCAATCCGGGGTCCTTTCAGTCTCGGTGTTTGCGTTGCGGCGCCGGTTAATAAGGAGATAGATGATTACACCAATGAGCACGATAGTCGCGACAATGCTGACAACAACGATTCCGTTATCTCTTATGAAAAGCAAAACTCGCCGGCCATAGTACACAGCCAGTATGCCTTCCACGTAATAACGCAGCGAACGCGCGATCATCACGGTCAGCAAAAATTTCCAACGCGGATACTCCAACGCGCCTGCAGTTGCCACGAAGATCTTGAACGGCAACGGAGGCGGAAGAATCGCGGGAAGCCCGATCGCCAGAAAGCCGAAACGCTCGTATGCTTTCTCAACGCGCTTGATATGTTCAAGGTTGAAACGCTTCCGAAGCACTGCCTGGCCGCCGCGACGAACGATGGTGTAAAGCAGAAGGCAGCCAAGGACGCTGCCGGCAGCTGCAAACAGTGGAAAATAAAACGCAGCGGTCGGATATTTGTAACAGCGACCAACAACCAGATAGTCGTTGATTTCAGGCAGAGATAATAGCGACGAGTCGAGCGCACCGATAACGATCATCGCGGGTGCCGCGAAATATACCGGCAGCCCGATAACGTTGACTTCCAACCACCTTGCAATCGCCAGTAACCAGTCGTACATGCGGCGGTTATGAAAACATAAGTTCCCATCCGCAACAAATCCGCGTTAAATCGTAGCTTATTTTACTGGAGCAAAAACCGCGGGTGTGTCGTAAGTGACGCCGATCGTAAATCCGGAGTTTGGACTGAAGCTCGTGAGGCCTTTGATACCGGCGAAATCGAAGCGCAGCCCCGACGCGCGGATCTGCATTCCGAGTCGCGCTTCGCCGTACGATTCAGTGCCGAGTGGACCATTGCCCGGACGCGTGTTGGCGCGGCCATTAACTTCACCCGCAATACTGAATTGCTTGTTGACGCGATAAATTCCGGCGAGTCCGTAAGTGATGACGTCGTTTTGTGAAAACAGTTGGGTCGGAGCGGTGAGAATCGCCAAACCGAGATTGCCGAAAGTATTAAAGCGCCCGTCAGGTCCGAATTTCTTGCCGACCAGAATCGAACCGAAGGCGTTTGTCTGATTGACGCCGATGCCGCGTCCCTGGTTGGAATTTGGAAGCTGCACACCAAAACGAAATCCCAGCGACGGACCGCGACGAGTTTCATTACGCAGTTTGAATTTGGCGGAGAGAGTGAAGTCGCCCGTGTCGTTGGTTGAGTTTGCACCCGCCGCAATGTCTAAGGGAACTGCCGACACACCACGCGAATTGATGCTTAGGTAATTTTGTGCGACGCCATCGATTTGGAACTCGACGTTTGGTCCCATTCCGAAATTAATGCCGATGACACCTACGCGCGTCAGGTCGCCTCTGAGACCCGAGACCGTATATTTCGCGCCCTGCATGAAATCGATGCCGGCTTCGATGCGGATCGATCCCGGTGGAATGATGTCGACGTCTTCAGTGATCAGCGGTCGCTGCTGCGCGGCGCCCGAAATAGCGCAGCAAGTCAGAAGAATCAAACTAAACAGGAGACGCCTCATTGCTGAGGGATTCTAAGACAGGATTACAGGATTAACAAGATTTATTAGAATCTGTGTACTCTGTGGATAAAAGGAACCGAAACCTATGCGACGACTAGCAGTCCTCTTTCCAGCTCTTCTTTGCCTCGTGATCCCTCTTAACTCGAGCCAGACCGCTCCACAACAAACCGCAGTTCAAATCAAAGGGATTAAAGATCGCATCACGATCCGGCGTGACGAACGCGGCATTCCTTACGTCGAGGCGCAGAATAACGAAGACCTCTATTTCGGTCAGGGCTATGCCGCCGCTCAGGATCGCTTGTGGCAAATGGATCTGTTCCGTCGCACAGCGCGTGGCGAGCTCGCGGAAATTCTCGGCGCCGGACCAAACAACGTCGTCATCGATCAGGACAAGCTCCATCGCACATACGGTTTTGCGCAAACTGCCGAAGCTGAACTTGCCAACGCGTCTCCACAGACCCGCGCGACGCTGGAAGCTTACGCGCGCGGTGTTAACGCTTACGCGTCGTCGCTCGATCCAAAGTCGATGCCGCCCGAGTTTCAGATCCTGCAATACAGTTTTCGACCCTGGACACCCGCAGACTCGCTCGTCGTCGTCAAGATATTCGCTGAAGCGCTTTCCGACACGTGGCGCCTGGACATCATGCGCCAGGCAATGTCGGTTTTGCCTGCGGAGAAACGCGCGGAGCTCTTGCCTGAGATTTCGGCAATCGACGTGCTCGTAGTCGGCAAAGACACGCAATCAAAAGTTAAATCCTCGGCGCTGGTAAAACCCGAACGTGTTTCACCGGAAACGCTCGCGCATCTGGCTCACAACCGTGAAATCGCGGCCGCGGCGTTGGATCGCATCGGCCTTCACACTGACGCACTCGCTGCCAGCAACAACTGGGTCGTGAGTGGCAAACGCACGGTCACAGGCAAACCACTGCTTTCAAACGATCCGCACTTACGAGCGACGGCGCCGTCGATCTGGCACCTCGTCCACCTGAGTTCGCCGGGAGTGCGTGTTGCGGGCGTTGGCACCGCAGGATTACCGGGCGTCATCATCGGACACAACGATCGCATCGCCTGGGGGTTCACGAATGTTGGACCAGACGTTCAGGATCTCTATATCGAGAAATTCAATCCTGACAATCCGAAGCAGTATCAAACGCCATCGGGCTGGCAGGATGTCGTGATCCGGCGTGAAGAAATCAAAGTCAGAAAAGGTATTGGAAGTTCAGAACACGATGTGGTGAATTACGACGTCACGGTGACGCGTCATGGTCCGATCATTTTTGAAGGCGATGGCAAGCGTTACGCGCTACGTTGGACGGCACTGGATCCGAGTAAAAATAATCCCAATTCGACGGTGGCACTGAACCGCGCCGGCAACTGGAAGGAATTCAATGCGGCGCTCGAATCGTTTACCGCGCCGACGCAGAACATTGTTTATGCGGATGTCGATGGTCATATTGGTTATCACGCGGCGGGTGTGGTGCCGATCAGGAAATCCGGTGATGGCAGTGTGCCGTACGATGGAGCGACTGATGCCGGTGAATGGACCAGTTACATTCCGATTGCGAAGCTGCCGACGCTCTACGATCCGCCGTCTGGCATCATCGTTACCGCCAACCAGAGAATCGTTGGAACTGACTATCCGTACTTTCTCACACACTCGTGGGCGCAACCGTATCGTGCGCGCCGCATCTTCGATCTTCTTAACGAAAAGCCGAAACTCTCTAGTGACGATTTCCGTCGAATTCTGGGAGACGTGTACTCGATCGCCGGAGTGTCATTTACGCGAGAAGCAGTCAAGTTACTGCGACCAAAGGTGACGCCGGCTGATGAAAAGTTAAAGGCACATCTCGATGCCTTTGAAAAATGGGATGGACGAGTCAACGCTGAATCGACCGTGGCGCCGTTGATGGCACAGCTGCGTCTCGCCTTTCGCTCGAAGATTCTGACGGCAGCGTTGGGCCAGGAGTTGGTGAGAAATTATCAGTGGAGCAACTTCGATACGACTCTCGATCGGGTAATCAAGGAGCAGCCGTCGTCGTGGCTGCCAAAGGAGTATGCGAGTTACGCCGCTTTGCTGCGAGCGTGTTATGACGAGGCGATTGCTACGCTCACGAAGAATCTGGGACCGGACGAAGCCAAGTGGACCTGGGGTGACATGACGAAAGCGCGATTTCCGCATCCATTGGGTGGCGCGCCGTTCATTGGCGGGCAGTTCACGATTCCGCCGTTTCCGCAGAACGGAACGGGAGGGTTCATTGGCGCAACCGTGAATGTCGGACAGGCGGTTTCGATGCGATTGATCGCCGATCCGAGTAATTGGGACAAGACGCAGCAAGGCATCGCGCTTGGCGAATCGGGATGGCCGAAGAGTCCACATTGGAGCGATCAGCTCGCCGACTGGCGCGCCGTCACGCCCCGTGAGTTTCCCTTCACGCAACCGGCGGTCTTAGCAGCAGCTAAAGAAACACTCATCCTCGAACCAATAAAATGATAACGCGCCTTCGGACGTACTGTAGGGGCGGCCCTCCGTGGCCGCCCGTGGTTTGTGCAAAGTGTTCACGAAGCCACGGCCTCGGATTGGC
>DASYPN010000227.1:0-22095 GCA_036006625.1 Pyrinomonadaceae bacterium
GTCGCGCGGCTTTCAGGCACTAGCCTCATATACTCTGTCGCACTCAATTGATATTGCGTCCAGCGATGCGACCAATAACTTCAACACGACGGCTTCGATCGCTGCTCCGAACGTAGACCGCGGGAATTCCGATTTCGATATCCGGCATTCATTCACCGCCGGCACGACTTTCGATCTGCCAGTTTCGTCGTCACACGGAGTGGTCCATGACGTCTTTGGTGGCTGGTCGGTGCAAAGTTTCATCTTCGCCAGATCAGCAGCGCCGGTGAACATTGCCGGCGCGACTTTTATCGCCGCGGGAACTCTACTCGCACCTCGACCCAACTTGAATGCTGGAGTTCCGCTGGAGTTACACGGCTCAGAATTTCCGGGTGGCAAGGTTTTCAATCGTGCTGCGTTTACTCCAGCACTCACAGGAACTCAGGGCAATTTTGGTCGCAATGTGCTGCGAGGTTTTGGAGCGTGGCAAGCCGACGTCGGAGTGCAGCGGCAGTTTCAACTGACGGAAAGTGTGGGGCTTCGTTTCCGGGCGGAGTTTTTCAATATCTTCAACCATCCAAACTTCGGCAGTCCGACAAATCTCCTGACCAGTCCATTGTTCGGTCGCTCGACGCAAACGTTGGCGAACAGTCTCGGAGCCGGCGGCGCCAACGGAGGATTCAATCCTCTCTATCAAATTGGCGGCCCGCGCTCAATCCAATTTGCAGTCAAGCTTCAGTTTTGATCCAAATCAGACTCTGAGTTTTGCGAAACTCGCATACCTCAAAAGAGTTACTGAACCATAGCTTCAATGCGGGTACTCGATTTACAGAAGAATGGATAATTTAGGTCTGTGCAAAGACTCTACTCCATGTTTCCTCAAGGCGGCCCGGGAATCGGACTCCTTCTTTTAAGAATAGCTGCGGCGGGAATGTTTGCATTGAGCGTTACGCAATGGTTGGATTTGTCTACTAACGCGCTGCATCTATTAATCGTCGCAGTGCTCGTTATTGTTTGCCTCGCTCTACTGCTTGGGTTTTTGACGCCCTTCATCACAATCGTTGCCTGTGTTGTAGCACTCGTAAATCTGTTCTACACAGATCAGGGAATGAACGTAGTCTACATCCTGCGAATGTTGACCTCCGCCGCACTCTTCTTACTCGGTCCCGGTGCATATTCAATAGACGCACGACTGTTTGGACTTCGCGTCGCCGTTGTCTCTCCTCGCAAATCGAAAGCGTAAGGTTATCCAGCCATAACTCAATTGAGTTATCTCGTGCTCGCACCATTTAGGGTTTCGAGAAAAAACGACAAGGCGCAAAATTCCTCCATGAATTCCGCAATCAAGATCGTCAAACGCGGCACGTCCGGAAAACCGAACAACGTTCCAGTGCCACCCGCCGGCAAAACGGAACACGAGCGCGAGCGCGATACCGCGAGCACAGTCAAAAGTTGGGTCGCCGAATGGGAAGAGCGAAAGCGTTCGTTGCAAATAGCCGCCTTCGTATTCGTTCGCGCGTATGACCACTCTCGTCAAACTTCCGGAGCGGCAGTCACAGCGAATTAACAGCATCGGAGATCACTATGCGCGCGGTACTTAAACATCTGTTAGCTAAACGAAAGGCTCTCATCACAACGGCCATTATCACCGCGTCGTTGACGCTGGCGGTCGTGACCTTTGCACGTCGCTCAAATAAGACTCCGGAGAACGCGCCGCGCCCACTGGACGTGCAAGTCGTGAACGTTGAGCAGAGAGACGTGCCGGTTTACAGCGAGTGGATCGGTACAACGGACGGCATGGTGAACGCAGAGATCAAAGCCCAGGTGACGGGCTATCTTCTCCGTCAGGATTACAAAGAAGGCTCGTTCGTCAGGAAAGGCCAATTGTTGTTCGAGATCGATCCGCGACCATTTCAAGCAGCACTCGACCAGGCGCAGGGACAGCTGGCGCAGTTCAAAGGAACGCTCGAACAAGCGAACTCGCACGTTAAGGAAGCGGAAGCTCAGGTGGCCCAGGCAAACAGTCAGCTTCTGCAGATGCAAGCGCAGTTAGCGCAAACACAAGCCAACCAGGTCAAAACGCAACTCGACGTAAACAAGTATGCGCCGCTGCTCGAGCAGAAGGCAGTCACGCAACAGGACTACGATAACGCCGCGCAAGCAAACGTCGTTGCGAAGGCTCAAGTGAGAGCTTCGGAAGCTGGCATCGAAACAGCGCGCGCCGGCGTCCGCGCGGCAAACGCACAAGTGTCAACGGCCAAAGCGGCAGTTGCTGCGGCGCAGGGCCAGATCGAAAACGCGAACGCCGCAATGCGTACAGCCGAGCTCAATTTGGGTTTCACGCGCATCATTTCGCCCATTGACGGTATTGCCGGTTTGGCTCAGGCGCAGGTTGGTAATTTGATCAGCACGCAGAGTGCGCCGCTGACTACTGTTTCGACTGTCGATCCGATCAAGGTCTATTTCACAGTGAGCGAGCAGGAGTATCTCAATTACACCAGACTCCACCCGACGCAAGAGCAAAGGGACGCGGCGACCAAAAGCCTGGAACTCGAACTCATCCTCGCCGATGGCACGACTCTTCCGCAGAAAGGGAGTTTCTATTTCGCGGATCGACAGGTTGATCCAAAGACCGGCGCGATCCGTCTGGCCGGCACTTTTCCGAATCCTGACAACGTCCTGCGACCCGGCCAATACGGTCGTGTGCGGGCAGTGACTTCAACCAAATCAGACGCCCTGTTAGTACCGCAACGTGCAGTCACGCAGTTGCAGGGTGGCTATCAGGTCGCGGTCGTCGACGCCAACAACCATGTCGAGATTCGAAGCGTTAAGGTCGGCGATCGCACCGGCGCATTGTGGATTGTGGAGGAGGGATTGAAGTCCGGCGAGTCGGTTGTGGTCGAAGGTCTGCAACGGATCAAACCCGGCGCGGTGGTCAATCCGAAACCTTACTCAACGAAATAACTATTGCCATGATTTCCAAACTTTTCATCAATCGTCCTGTCGTGGCAATGGTCATCGCTATCATTACGGTCATTGGCGGACTCGTTTCGATACGTGGTCTACCCGTCGCTCAGTTTCCAGAAATCGTTCCACCGCAGATCATCGTTAACACGACTTATACCGGCGCGGATGCAGTGACGATCGAGCAGTCAGTCGCAACACCACTGGAGCAACAGATGAGCGGCGTGGACGACAAGCTCTACATGCAGTCCACGAATGCAAATGACGGCACAATGACTCTGACCGTGACCTTCGACGTTGATACAGATCCCAATCTGGACCAGGTCAACGTTCAGAATCGTGTCGCGCAAGCGCAACCGAATTTGCCGGCAGACGTCAACCAGTTCGGTCTGAACCTGCGCAAGTCGACGGGCATACCGACACTCGCATTCGCCATCTATTCACCCCAGCAAACCCATGACTCACTTTTCCTCGCGAACTACGCAACGATCAACATCAATGACGCACTGTACCAGGTGCCCGGCGTCGGCGAGGTGCGTTTGTTCGGTGCGAGTGATTACGCGATGCGCATCTGGGTCAAGCCCGATTTTCTTGCCAAGCTGGGTCTGACCGTGCCTGATCTTGCTCGCGCAGTTCAGCAGCAAAGCACCGTCAATCCCGCGGGCCAGATCGCCGCCGAGCCCGCGCCGGCGGGAAAGGAAGTGACGTACACCCTGCGTGCTCAAGGCCGGCTTCAGACACCGGAAGAGTTCGGACAGATCGTGGTCCGCTCAAATCCGGATGGCTCGATTGTGCGGCTTAAGGACGTAGCGCGGATTGAACTCGGTGCGCAGAACTACCAGCAGCTCGCGCGCTTCGGCGGCAAACCTGCAGGTATCGTCGCCGTGTTTCAGTCACCGGGATCGAACGCACTCGCAGTAGCAGACGGCGTGAAGAAGACGATGGAGGAACTGAAGCAGCGATTTCCTCCTGATCTCGATTACGCGATTGGCCTCGACACTACGCGGTCGGTGACTGAAGGAATCAACGAAATCGTCGAGACCTTGTTGATTGCGATTGTCCTCGTCATCCTTGTCGTCTTTATTTTCTTACAGAACTGGCGCGCGACGCTTATTCCGATGATCGCCGTGCCGGTTTCGCTGATCGGAACCTTCGCAGTCTTTCCTCTTCTGGGTTTCTCAATCAACACGCTCTCGCTGTTCGCGTTGGTACTCGCGATCGGGTTAGTCGTCGACGACGCGATTGTCGTTGTCGAGGCAGTGGAGCACCACATCGAGAACGGCTTGAGTCCGCGCGAAGCGACACTCAAGGCAATGGACGAGGTGTCGGGTCCGGTCATCAGTATTGCGCTCATTCTTGCGTCCGTCTTTATTCCGGTTGCATTTGTCAGCGGCATTCAGGGTCGCTTGAACAAACAGTTCGCCGTCACCATCGCTGTCTCCGTGATGATCTCGGCCTTTAACGCTCTGACCCTCAGCCCGGCGCTCTCAGCGTTGATGCTGCGTCCGCGCAAACAATCACATGGTCTGTTTGCCCGATTCTTTGGTGCGTTCAATCGTTGGTTTGAAACGGCCACGCGAGGTTACATCAACGTCAGTCGTGGACTGATTCGCAAGACAGTCATTGGCGTGCTAATTCTGGCGGGCTTTGCGCTGGCCGACGGCATCGTCGGTAACAGACTGCCGACCAGCTTCCTGCCTGAAGAAGACTACGGCTACCTGTTTCTTAATATTCAACTTCCAGCGGCAGCATCACTCGAGCGCACAAATCAAGTCTCAAGCAAGATCGAGCAGATACTTAAAGAGACTGACGGCGTGCAGTATTACACCACTATCAACGGCTTCAGTCTCTTGAATCGGGTGTCGGCAAGTTACAACGGTTTCTTCTTTGTCTCATTGCAACCATGGCATGACCGCAAACAGACAGCGCAGGAAATTCAGCAGAGTGTGAACGTAAGGCTCGCGCGTGAGGTGCCCGAAGCGATCGCGTTTGTGTTTAGTCCACCGGCAATTCCGGGACTCGGAAACGCCGGCGGGTTCTCCTTCTGGCTTCAGGACAGAAGCGGTGGCTCGGTTGAGTTCCTCGATCAGAACCTGAAAAAGTTTCTCGATGCAGCCCGACAGCGACCTGAACTTGTCGGTGTCACTTCGCAGTTTTCTGCGAGCACGCCACAGCTTTTCGCCGACGTCGATCGCGACAAGGTGCTCAAGCAGGGCGTGGACGTACGCGACGTGTACCTGACGCTGCAAGCTTATCTCGGCGGTCTTTATCTGAATCAGTTCAATCGCTTCGGCAGACAGTGGCGTGTCTTCCTGCAGTCTGAAGGCGAAGAGCGTTTGAATGAACGGCAAATCGGGCAGTATTACGTGCGTAACAACGACGGTCAAATGGTGCCGCTCTCATCGTTGATCGCGACGCGCAGGATCTCCGGTCCCGAATACACCAACCGGTTCAATCTCTATCGGGCTGCGCAGGTGATTGGAAGCGCTGCACCTGGTTACAGCTCCGGTCAGGCGCAGGCCGCACTCGAAGAAGTCGCGAAGCAAACACTGCCATCGGAGATCGGATATGACTGGGCTGACTTGTCGTACCAGGAACGAAAGGCTTCAGGGACCACGGCGTCGGTGTTCGGATTGTCACTGGTGTTTGTGTTCTTGATCCTCGCGGCTTTGTATGAGAGTTGGTCGCTTCCATTCTCAGTTCTGTTGACTGTTCCGGTCGCTGTCTTTGGTGCGTTCCTCGGTCTCTGGTTACGCGGTTACGACCTCGGTGTCTATGCACAGATCGGATTGATTGTATTGATAGGTCTCGCGGCGAAGAACGCGATTCTGATCGTTGAGTTTGCCAAAGCGGAGTTAGAGAAAGGTCGCGACTTGATGGATGCGGCGCTCGAAGGCGCTCGTCTGCGTCTGCGACCCATTCTCATGACATCGTTCGCATTCATTCTGGGATCAGCGCCGTTATGGATCGCTTCCGGCGCCGGCGCAGGAGCGCGACGCATTCTGGGCACAGTTGTGATTGTCGGCATGTTAGCAGCAACAGTCATCGCGATATTTCTGATTCCGGTAACTTTTTATCTCGTTGAGAAGTTCACTATCAGGTTGCGAACGAAGCGTTCGCCAACTGCTGATGCGCCTCAAGCCGAGTCTACTCCGGCATTGGGAGAAGGATGACGGCAATGACGAAGCGATTGATAGTTGCAGTTTGTCTCGCGGGGTTGTTGGCGGCGCCCGTCATCGGCCAAAAGAGGGATCAGCGATCAGCAGTTCCGAACGAGTTTCGCGGTGCGGATGCGACGTCTCCAAACGACAAGACTTCTGTCGGCGACTGGAAGTGGTTTGAAGTCTTCAAAGACGAAGAGCTTCAGGAGCTCGTGCGCACGGCGATTGTTCAGAACTACGATGCGCGCGCAGCGATTGCTCGCATCAATGCCGCACGGGCCAATCTTGGGCTCGCGCGATCTGAACAGTTCCCGCAGATCTACGGCAGTGCGGATCTCGCAACCACACGCAACTCGAAGAATGGTCCATTGGGTGGTTTCAGTAGTGGCGGTGCCGCACGCAGCGTTGGCAGTTTCTTTTTAAATCTACTGTCGTTCGAGCTCGATGTTTGGGGACGCGTGCGACAGCAAAAGAAAGCGGCACGCGAGGAGTTGCGCGCCTCGGAAGAGGATCGCAAAGCGGTGCTGACAACCGTCGTCGGCGATGTTGCCGCTGGATACTTCACTCTGATCGCTCTCGACAACGAAATTGAGATCGACAAGCACACACTCGCAACGCGCGAAGAATCGCTTCGTCTGATCAAGTTGCGACAGCAGGGCGGACTGGCGACACTGCTCGACGTGCGACAGGCCGAAGAGTTGGTCTATCAGGCTTCCCAAATGATTCCGGACACTGAACGTGCAATCGAGCAAACTGAGAACCTGATTAGTCTGTTGCTTGGCCACAATCCCGGCGCGATTAAACGTGGACGTGCATTGACGCAGCAGGAAGTGTTAACGGCAGTTCCCGCTGGATTGCCGGCTGATCTCCTTGAGCGCAGACCTGACATTCGTTCTGCTGAGGCAATTTTAGAAGCGAATGGCGCTCTCGTCAGTGTGGCAAAGAAAGCCTACTTTCCGCGAATCAGCCTGACAGGAGATTTTGGGTTTCAAAGTAATGCCCTCTCGAATCTGTTTGGTGGTGCAAGCCGCGCGTGGTCGTTCATCCCTGAGGTAACGGCGCCGATTTTTACAGGCGGACGGCTGAAGTCAAACGTCAACTTTGCAAGAGCGCAACAGGATCTGGCCCTTGTCCAATACCAGCAAACAATTCAGAACGCTTTTCGCGAAGTATCAGATGCGCTGGTACAGTATCGAAAGGTAAAGGAGATTCGCGTGCAGCAGGAACTGCTGGTGACGGCGTTGCGAGACCGCTCGCGGCTGGCCCACTTGAGGTATGAGGGCGGAGTGGACTCGCTGCTCAACGCGCTTGATGCGGATCGTGAACTGTTCACCGCGGAGCTGAGTCTTACGCAGACAAAGCGGAATGAGTTATTGTCGCTCGTGCAACTCTACAAGGCGTTGGGCGGTGGTTGGCAATTGTAAAAGTTTTTAATGGAGACCAGGAATGAGTGATCAAGAAAAGCAGACTGAGATAGCTGTCCTTGCTGGCGGCTGCTTCTGGGGTGTCGAAGAAATTCTGCGTGGCGTGCCGGGGGTGATCGATACGGAAGTCGGGTACACCGGCGGTTGGCTGGAGAATCCGACGTACGACGATACGCATCACAGTAAGTCGGGGCACGCCGAATCGATCCGCGTAACGTTCGATCCAACGGTGCTCAGTTACGAAGATTTACTGGAGAAGTGGTTTTTCAAACTGCACGATCCGACTACGCTCAACCGGCAAGGCAACGACGTCGGCACGCAATATCGCTCGGCGATTTTTCCTCAGACGCCTGAGCAGAAGGAAATCGCGGAGCGAGTAAAGTCTCGCGTGGACGCATCAGGGAAATGGAAGCGCCCGGTTACAACCACCATCGAGCCCGCATCCACCTGGTACAGCGCCGAGGAATATCATCAGGACTACCTGCGCAAGCACCCGGGAGGGTACAGCTGTCACTACATGCGTGAGTAACCACTTGGTACAAACAATTCCGCCCACGGCAGTGGGCGGGATTCCGGATTTTTCTATAAAAGCACCTCTTCCGGCACAAAGACAAAATCCGCAACACGTGAAGGACGCTGCACCTGCAATCTTTAAAGAACTCAGAGTAGTGCTGGGTTATCCAGCGATAACACGATTGAGTGATCTTCTGCTCGTACCATCTAGGGTTTCGAGAAAGAACGAGTAGGCGCAAAATCCCTCCACACTGAAACCGATTTGTTTACGTGCTGGAGGATAGAATGAAACAACAAGGTGATAGATCGCGCCGCCGTTTTCTTAAACAAGTTCCGTGCGTCAAAACTCGCAGCTCTCGTTCCTGGCTCGTTGCATTGTTCATTGTCTGCACTTGCGTATTCGTTAGGGGCACGCTTGCGCAATCGGCCGATTCGATCAACGAACCAGGAACGGCGGGGGAACCATACCCGCACATGCCGTCAATTGCGCCGATTGGCGTGAAGACTGGCAAATATCTCGATGTCCCTGCTTCATCGCAGGGAGCGCCTATCGATCCCGCCAAAGGATATCGTCTCCAGGATCTCGGTCGCGGTCTCTATATGATTACGGACAACGCGATTCAGTCGATGTTCCTTGTTTACGACCGCGGTGTCGTGGTCGTAGATGTTCCTCAAACTCTGGTCGCGCATCTTCCGCAAGCGATAGCGGAAGTAACGAATAAACCAATCACACACATCGTCTACAGTCATTCTCACGCGGATCATATTGGCGGCACGAAGACTCTGGGTGGTCATCCGATCATTGTGGCCCATCAGGAAACTCTCCGCCTGTTAAAGCGAGCTGCAGATCCTAATCGGCCGTTACCCACGGTTACATTTGTCGATAGGTACACATTGCACGTTGGCAATCAGGTACTCGAGCTTTCGTACCACGGCAATGCTCACGAGCCGGGAAATATTTTCATCTATGCACCGGTGCAGCGAGTGCTGATGGTAATCGATATCGTATTTCCTGGCTGGATGCCGTGGCGTCGATTCGCTGTGGCCCAGGACATACCGGGGTACTTCGAACAAGTTGAAATGATCCGAAAGATGAATTGGGAGACTCTGGTTGGTGGGCATGTCGCACGCACGGGCACGCATGCGGATGTCGATACACAAGCCGAGTTCATGTCTGATTTGAGACAAGCAGCGAAGACGGCTTTGGCTACGACAGAGCTCGGTGTCGGACTCGACGAATCAGATCGGGCGAATCCATGGGCCATATTCGATAACTACATCGATCGAGTTGCAGGTCAATGCGTCAATGTTCTCACTCCGAAGTGGTCCCGAAAACTCGGCGGCTTTGATGTCTATATCTGGGACCAGTGTTATTCGATGGAGCAGAGCCTGCGGATCGAATAGGTCCAATGTTGGAGATTACGGAATTTTTGTGAAGGAGAAACGATTATGTCCAGCTTGAACGTGATAAATGACACGGACGGGTTGCCGGAAGTTGAACCCGTCGACATGAAGCTCGAAGTTGTTTTACTCCGCGTTTCTGATGTCGACCGCGCAAAGGCGTTCTACGCAAATCTTGGGTGGCGACTCGACATCGATATCGCCAACGGTGATTTCCGTGGCGTACAGATCACACCGCACAACTCGGAAACCTCGGTCATCTTCGGCAAGGGCACCAATTTAGCTAAAGCCGGCGCCGCGAACTTGCTTCTCGCCGTGGAGGACATCGATGCCGCTCGCGATGATCTAATCGCCCGTGGAGTTGACGTGAGCGACGTCTTCCACTACTCCGCTGGTCCATTCAACGATACTGTGGCGAACCCACGTGTGACGGGCCGCGACCCTGAAGGTCGTTCTTACTTCTCATTTGCCTCGTTCGAGGATCCAGACGGGAATAGCTGGTTCCTTCAGGAGATAAAGACGCGGCTTCCTGGACGCGAATGGAATTCCAAACGGGCTCAGGCCATGGACGTCGCAACGCTTGCTGAGCTCCTGCACGAGACAGCGGAGCATCACGACCGTTTCGAGAAGACGCACGGCAAGCACAACTGGTGGGATTGGTACGCGTCCTACCTGAGCGCCCGTCAGAACGGCATCAGTTCGGACGAGGCGTCAGCCGCCGCCGATCGGTACATGGAGGAGACGCTTAGTGTGCTCCAAAGCTGATACCATTTCGCGGCGATCTTTCGAATACTTTTCATGGAACGCAGAAGTGAGGTGAAGAGATGCAGACCCGTTTCGACTACAGCAAGGCCGCGCCGGGCTCGGTGCAGGCAATGTACAAACTACAGAAGTATGTGGATGAGTCCGGGCTTGAACACTCGCTGCTCGAACTCGTCAAGACGCGCGTCTCGCAGATTAATGGTTGCGCGTACTGCATAGACATGCACACGAAGGACGCACGCGCTGCGGGCGAGACCGAACAGCGGCTCTACGGACTGAGCGCGTGGCACGAAGCGCCTTACTACTCCGACCGCGAGCGCGCTGCGTTGGCTTGGGCCGAAGCCATCACGAACATTTCGCAGACCCACGCATCGGACGCGGAGTACGAGGCTGCACGCGCTCACTTCGGCGAGGAGGAGTTAGTCAAGCTGACGATGGCTATCATCACGATAAATGGCTGGAACAGACTTGCCATTGCGTTTCGGCCCGAGGTCGGGATCTATAAACCACGCGGGAAGGCTAGTGGGACGGCCGTGTAGTCGAACTAACGCAAGCAATGTGATGAGAGAATTCGACGCGATCATCATCGGGGCGGGCCAGGCCGGCCCTTCGCTCGCCGGGCGGTTAACAGGCGCGGGCATGACCGTGGCTTTCGTGGAGCGGAAACTGTTTGGCGGCACGTGCGTGAACACCGGCTGCACGCCGACGAAGACACTTGTTGCCAGCGCCTATGCTGCACACCTTGCGCGCCGCGCCGCAGACTTCGGCATTCTCCTCGAGGGTTCGGTACGCGTGGACATGCAGAAGGTAAAGGCTCGCGCCGACGCAGTGGTCGCGGCGTCGCGAATGGGAGTGGAGCGCAGACTGCGCGAGATGTCGAGCTGCACTGTGATAGAAGGGCACGCGCGCTTTGAGGCGCCGAACAGGGTTCGAGTTGGTGAGGAATTGCTTACAGCGCCACGCATCTTCATCAATGTTGGTGGTCGCGCCTCTGTGCCTGACATGCCTGGCGTTCATGAAGTGCCATTCCTCAATAACCACTCGATGCTCGAACTCGATCGTGTACCTGAGCACCTGATCGTCGTTGGTGGCAGCTACGTTGGACTGGAGTTCGCGCAATTGTACCGTCGCTTCGGTGCAGAGGTGACGGTTGTCGAAAAATCGTCGCGTCTCATCGGGCGCGAGGACGATGAGATCTCAGAAGCGATACGAGAGATTCTGACGGACGAGGGTATCAACGTCCGCACCGACGCGGAGTGCATCAGTCTGGCGCCACACGAGCAGGGTGTCGCGGTTGGCATCAACTGCCACGAAGGCGAGCCGACGGCGATTGGCTCGCACGTCCTGCTTGCGGTGGGGCGCCGGCCCAACACTGACGACCTTGGACTCGATGCGGCTGGCGTCGAGACGGACGCACGAGGGTACATTAAAGTTGACGACGCGCTCGCCACGAACGTGTCCGGCATCTGGGCGCTGGGCGACTGCAACGGCCGCGGCGCGTTTACGCATACCGCTTATAACGACTTCGAGATCATCGCCGCCAACCTGCTCGACGGCGAGAGCCGTCGCGTGAGCGACCGCGTGTCCGGTTACGCGCTCTACATTGATCCGCCGCTCGGTCGCGTGGGGATGACGGAGCGCGAGGCTCGCGCCAAAGGACGTCCACTCCTGATCGGTGGCCGCCCGATGAGCCGTGTAAACCGCGCCGTTGAAAAAGGAGAAACGAAAGGTTTAATGAAGATCGTCGTCGATGCTGAGACGCACAAGATTTTAGGGGCCGCCATCCTCGGCACAGGCGGAGACGAGGCGATTCACGGCGTCCTGGATATCATGCATGCCGGCGCCACCTACGATGTGCTTCAGCACGCCGTGCCCATCCACCCAACAGTCTCCGAACTCATCCCAACCATGTTGAGCGAGCTGCGTCCAGCCGAGTAATCGTTTACAGGTCCTAACTCCATCAACCGAGGAACCTAAGTCGAGATGGCTTTGCCGCAAGAGACGTCCGACTTTCGAGGTAAAGCAAGGCTGGATAAAAACGAGTATGCGAGATTATGATTACTGACCGACGATGCAGCTACTCGAACGCGCGGAGTTCCTCGATCAATTACAAGATACCCTTTCCGAAGTTTTGCGCGGACACGGTCGACTTGTTCTCGTCAGCGGCGAAGCCGGTATCGGCAAGACTTCGCTGATCGAACAATTTGCCGAAAAACAAAAGAACGAGTGCCGTGTTCTCTGGGGCGGATGCGATGCCCTTTTCACGCCGCGCCCGCTTGGCCCAATCTACGACATCGCGAAACAGATTCGAGGCGAGCTCCTTACGCTGCTCGAAGAGGAAGCTTCGCGCTTCGCGATCTTCTCCGCCGTCTTCGATGAGCTGCAAGCTGACCGGTCGACTCTGCTAATCATTGAGGACGCTCACTGGGCCGATGAGGCCACGCTCGATCTCCTAAAATTTATCGGTCGACGGATAAGCAAACTGAACTCATTGCTGGTCGTTACCTATCGCGATGATGAAGTGCGATCTGATCATCCGCTCCGACTTGTACTCGGAGATCTACCGCGCCAATCCGTCACGCGGCTCCGTCTTCCTCCACTCTCCGAAGTCGCTGTCGAGCAACTTGCCGAAGACGCAGGCAAGCACATTGACGACCTCCACGCGGTTACAGGCGGCAATCCTTTCTTCATCACCGAGGCTCTCGCCAGCAGTGGACCAGGCGTACCGGTAAATATCAGCGATGCCGTGCTATCTCGCGTCGGCCGCTTGTCGGCGGAGGCGCGCGCGGTAGTGGAACTTGTGTCTGTTGTTCCGGCAAAAGCTGAGTTGTGGCTGCTTGACGACACGATAAAACCTGCAACCGCAGTATTCGAAGAATGTCTTAACGCGGGAATGCTCCTGCTGGAGAACGAGCAGATCGCTTTTCGACACGAGCTCGCGCGCAGGGCTGTTGAAGATTCACTGCCTGCACCACGCGCTCAACGTCTGCATTCGCTCGTACTGAACTCGCTGTTGAAGCACGGACCGGAAAAGCAGTTGCCGAGAATAGTTCATCATGCGGCGAAGTCTGGCGATGCTTCGGCCGTGCTCAAATATGCGCCTGTTGCGGCACGTCAAGCTGCGGCACTGAACGCACATCGCGAATCCGCATCACATTATCAAACGGTTTTGAAGTATGCGGACGCGCTACAGCCGGCGGAACGAGCCGAGTTACTCGAGCAACGTTCCTTCGAGTGTTACCTGACGGCGCAGATGAACGACGCGTGCGACGCGAGTGCCGAGGCTCTCGAGATCTGGACGCAACTCGGTAACAAGATCCGTCAGGGAAATAATCTTCGTTGGCAGTCGCGACTGAGTTGGTATACAGGTCGCAGGGAAGTAGCCGAGGCTTATGCGCGTGAGGCGATCGCCATCCTCGAGACATTGCCCGAGAGTACCGAGTTGGCCATGGCCTACAGCAACCGGGCACAACTGCACATGCTGGCCGACCAGATGACTGAGGCAGTGTTCTGGGGATCTTGCGCGATCAACCTGGCGCAGAAGTTTGGTGCGACCGAAACGTTGGTCCATGCGCTGACCAACGTCGGCAGCGCCGAACTTATAAAAGGGAACGAGGAAGGTCGCGCCAAGCTCGAAGAGAGCGTGCGACTGTCACTGGCAAACAACATCCCGGAACATGCGGGACGAGCACTGACCAATCTTTCATCGACCGCCGTGCGACACCGCGATTACCCGCTCGCCATTCGTTACCTTGACGAGGGAATCTCCTGCACGACCGAGCACGGTCTCGATTCCTGCAAACTGTACATGCTGTCGTGGCGCGCACGCGTGCATTTCGATCAGGGCCGGTGGACCAGCGCGACCGATGATGCAGCTTCGGTACTTGGTCATTCTCGTTTGTCGCCGATAGCACGCCTGGTCTCGCTCGGTGTGCTTGGCTATGTCCGACTCCGTCGCGGCGATCCTGATGCTTCGTGGGCGCTTGAAGAAGCTAATCGGTTGGCGATGGAAACTCGCGAGATTCAGCGTCTTGCTCCGATCGTGTCAGCACGCACGGAGAGAGCGTGGCTGGCAGGCGATCTCAAACAGGTGATTGAAGAGGCGCGCAGCATTCTGGAATTGGCGAAGGGACACGACGATCCCTGGATTCAGGGCGAGTTCGCCTATTGGTTATGGCGCGCCGGGGTGCCCGAACCGAGTGAGCATAAGCTTGCCGAACCGTACGCCCTTCAGATTTCGGGAAATTGGCGCGCAGCCGCGCAGCGATGGAAAGAACTCGGATGTCCATATGAGGAAGCTAATGCCCTGATGGACGGCGATGAACCGGCGCAACTGGAAGCGCTGTCCATCCTCGAAAGTCTCGGCTCGGGTCCCGCAGCCGAGAAGTTGCGACGCACTTTGCGCACAACCGGCGTGCGTGGCATTTCTCGTGGTCCCAGACTGAGTACAAAGGAAAATTCGGCCGGATTGACGACGCGCCAGATGGAAGTGCTCTCTTTGATGAGCGACGGCTGCACTAACGCTGAGATTGCCGATCGTTTATTCATCGCCTACAAGACCGTTGACCATCACGTTTCTGCGATTCTCGCCAAACTCGATGCCCGCACCCGCGCTGAAGCAGTCTCAATTGCTTTCCAGTCCAACCTCCTAAAAAAAGGGGAGCCCTCCTCCCTAAAATAGGGAATACCTCCGATTCGCAACCAGCCTGGTTCCACTAATCTGACGGTGTCTTGAATGTCGTCAGGAGATCGGGAGGTTGTTTATGCCACGGTATTTAGTTGAACGAACGTTCGCCGACGGTATGAACCTGAAAGCTAACGAAGAGGGCGCCGGCGTTTGCGGGGGGATTGTTTTGAACAACACGGAAGATAACGTCACCTGGATTCATTCTTACGTCAGCAGCGATCGTCAGCGGATGTTTTGTATTTACGATGCGCCTACGCCGGAAGCCATCCGCCGTACCGCTCAACGAAACAACTTGCCGATTGACCGGATCACGAAGGTCAGGGTCCTCGATCCTTACTTCCATTACTAATCCGAACAAGCAGGTTTTCTAAAAGTAAAAGACGCGCTCCGGCGCGACGGGAGAGGTCTGTTTTATTCACGACTAAACACTTTGAGAGGAGTAATCATGAAACTTCGCACACTGATTTTCTTGTTGATTCTGGCAGTGCTCACCAGCACGACTGCCACACTAAATTCGCATGCCGCGCGCAGCGTGGATCCACTAGCACAAGCGACGACGATACCGATGCTGTCCGGCACTACGCAGGCGATTGGCGTTGCGGCGGGAAACCAAACTAACCCAAGCGTAACGTGCAATCTCGCCAGTTACACGAACGATGATCTTGAGGGCACATCATTAATTCACTACTTTGACTTCGCGACAAACACCGACCACGTCGTACCTGGCAACGGTCTCGTTCGGCTGTCTGACACTGACGGACAGCAAATCGTTTTCACTCAGCTCGGCGCCACTGGAGACCAGATCGGTATCTACGATATCGCATCGCAAAGCACGACTTTCATAGGTGGTAGCGGGAATTCCGATCCGGCAGTGGGTGGTAATTTGATCGCCTTCCGCCACGGCGAGCCCTCAAGCGAAATTGGAGAGATCTTTATTTATGATCGGACCACGGGTCACGTTATGCCGCTGTCGTTCAACGACGTGCCGGATTGGTCGCCTGCTGTCAGTCCGGATGGCCACGTTGTTGTATGGATGACCTGCCAATCGGGCCACGCCGGTTGCAGTATTTATGCATCCGTCCTGAACAGTGCCGGCACGCTTTTTCAGGGACGCGTCGTTTCCGCCACCGGCGAAAACGCCTCTCCGGATACGAATGGTCAGCTCATTGTTTACACATCTGAGAGAAATGGCGAGAACGACATTTACTTCCAGACCGTCGCCGGCTCGACCGAAATGCATCTGGCGCTTCCTGGCGATCAACGCGACGTTCGCATTTCCGGCAATCTGCTCGTCTTTGAGTCGCAGACCGCCGACAAGTCTTACGATGTGTTTGTATACGACCTCAGCACTGCACGCCTTTATCAAGTTACGAACACCCCTGGCGTCAGCGAGACGTTAAGCGATATTGCTGCCGGATGTAACGGCGTCAATCGCCTCGTTTATGCGGTGCCCGGGACCTTCGGCGACTTCGACGTCTATGCCTTCACTTTTCAACTGAATGAATCGATCACCGATCAATTGAACGATCTCACTGCTCTGGTCAGAAGTTTCAACCTCCACGACGGCACTGAAAACAGTCTGATTACCAAATTGCAGGATGCACTCGCCGCTGTTAGCACTTCAGACACCGCGACCGCGTGCGCTTCACTCACCGCCTTTATCAACGCCAGCCAGGCGCAGTTGGGCAAAAAGTTAACTGCCGATCAAGTCAAGCAACTCGTCGACGCTGCCACACAAATCAAAAGCGACCTTGGCTGTCAATAACATCGAAAAGGAGAAACAATCATGAAAAAAGCTCTGCACGTATTCGCAATCATCGCTTTATTCTCGCTCTCGAGCGCTGCGCAGAACCAAAGGCTCACGAGCAAAATCGTCTATCATAACGGTGCTCTTCTAACGGGAGTTCGAAACATCTACCCGATCTATTACGGTTGTTGGGAGAATAACTGCGGTTTCGCGGGCGACGCCAGAACCCGTGAAGTCCTTGCCGATTTCATGGTCGGCATCGGCAACAGTCCGTATGCACAGATCAATTCAACGTATACAGATGCGACGGGCCAGCCGGCGGCCAGCGCTTTCATCTATGGCGGAGAGGTTTCTGACGCGGCGTACTCGCGCGGACTGGAGCTGACGCAGACAGATATTCTGAGCATCATTTCCATCAAGGTAAATAATTTCGAGTTGCCGCAAGACGCGAACGGAATCTACGTCATCATCGCGTCAGCCGACGTAGCTTCAGCGGCAACTGGTTTCTGTACACCGGGAGCTCCACCGTTTCACGGAACCGGTCTCGTGAATGGATCGCCGGTGAATTACATCTTTCTCGGTAACCCAAATCGCTGTCCCACTGTGGCTGGACCGCAGTTCTCTCGCAGTGGGCCAACGCCAAATGATAGTTATACGGGCGACGTCCTGGCTTCAAACCTTGCGCATGCGCTCAATGGCATCGTGACGAATCCGCTCGGCACTGGTTGGTACGATCGCTACGGGCTGGAAAACACCGATAAGTGCCAGGACGCTTTCGGGCTTCCGGCTTTCGGACAGACTTATCAGACGGCGAACGGCGCGCGCGCGAACGTAAAGCTTTATGGTCGAGACTTTCTGATCCAGCAGAATTGGGTGAACGATCGCAAACCGCGCTGTGCTATGTTCAGGTAGTTATTATTCTGCTTCACAGAGAAGCAGTGACCGGTTCCAATAAAAGATTTGCGTCATGCTAATTCAGTTACGACTCATCCTTGCGTTTGGGCTGCTGGCGGCGATCAGTATCGCGCCTCTGGCAGCCCGACCTCGTACGAACGGTGAACGTGAAACGATTTCCATTCGCGCGACCGAAGGTACGACTCTCAGCTTCGATATGTCTCCGGATGGACGCTGGATCGCAATGGACCTGTTGGGCCAACTATGGTTGCTGCCCGCAGCAGGAGGTAACGCGCGTGCAGTTACTGATGCCGTTCGCGATGTGGCTGAAGATCTCGATCCGACATTCTCACCAGATGGAAGACGGTTGGTATTCCGCGGCGAGCGAAACGGACGAACCGGTTTGTGGCTGCTCAATCTCGATGGCGGTCGCCCACGCCAACTGACTCAGCTTGCAAATCCGGATGGCTACGACGGGAATGCTGCGTGGTCGCCCAACGGTCAGTGGGTTGCATTCACACGCTCTGTTCCGCCGGACGCGTCGAATGGTCGCTGGCGCAGTGCGATTTTCCTGCTGAACGTCGATTCCGGCGCGCCGCGGGAGCTGTCGATCACCGGTCTGCCGAGTTCTAATGTGAGCGATCCGGCGTGGGTCGATAGTGGGAAACAGATCGCGTTCGTGACGCGCTCGATGCAGAGTGATCATGGGGGACGCGTTTGGATCGTGTCTGCTGGTGGCGGTGAGGCGAGACCGATCACAGAAGAGTCGGCCCACGCACTCGCTCCGTCGTTTAGCACAGACGGGCAATTCACTTACTTTGCGACTGACGCCAACAACCGCATGCAAGTCTGGCTGCGTACCAATACCTCCGGACAGCCCATACGCCTCACTAATCACAACGATGTAACCCCGACTCGAATTCGCCGGGTGCCAAACGAGAATGCATGGTTGTATTCAGCGGACGGTCGCCTGTGGAAAGTCGGCGCTTCTGGTGGACCACCCACTGAGATTCGGTTTACTGCGAATCTTTCCTTCACTCGCGAGAAGCGCACGCGTCTCTATGCTCATTTTCCTGTGCCCGGACAATCGCAGCCGGCAAGAGGTTTCATGGGACTCGCGCTGTCGCCGGACGGACACCGGATTGGAGTGCTGGCACTCGGCAAGCTCTGGATCGTACCGCCCGGCGGGGGCGCACGCGCAGTTACTAATGTTCCATTCGAAGCCACTTCGCTCGCATGGTCGGCAGATGGAAATGAGTTGGCGTGGTCCGCGGGCGTAGCGGATCACGAAGACTTGTTTTCGACGGACTTGAAGGCGGGCGCCACGCGACATATCACCGCTTTGGCAGGCCGCGAGTCTAATCCTGTCTATTCTCCTGATGGTCGTTACCTCGCGTTTGTGCATGTCGTGGGTAGTGAAAGCGTATTGCGAGTAGTCGACGTTCATAGCGCGACCATCGTCGAGCCGGCACAGACACGAAGTCTTGGATCGATCGAGCCGAGTGGGACCACTCCGCCACAATGGAGTCCGGAGTCTGATGGGCTTCTCATCTCTGGCGCGGCTAATATGGGCCAGGCTACCCACGGAACATTTGTGTTGTTATCAGGCGAACGCAAAAGCGTTACGCGTTTCCCTGACGCACCAATCTTTCTGCGTTGGACGCCGCAGCATTACCTCGTCTTTGTTCGGCATGACCGTTTGTGGCGCGTGCGTTTCGATCGCGCCGGCATGACTTCAGAACCTGAACCGCTCGGAAGCAGCGCAGCACTCTATACGTCGACCGCCAACGACGGAACTGTGCTGTTTGTTTCCGAAGAAGGGTTGCGGTTGCGCTCACCGGATGGGAACGAACGATCTCTCGGATGGCCCATCTCATACACGCCCCCTGTCTCTGCTCGGACATTGATCCGGAATGTGCGAATCGTCGACGGCACAGGCGCACAAACAACGACTCCCCGCGATATTCTGATCGAGCAGGGAAGGATCAAACAAATCGCGTCCGCGGGCACGATTTCGACCATCGGAATTCAGACGCTCGATGCTGAAGGACGAGTGGCGATTCCCGGACTAATCGATCTACATGCACACACGTATCGCCCCGATCTGCTTCCTAATTTTCTCTATTTTGGAGTGACGACAATTAGAGATCAGGGATCGGCAATGGCTCCGCTCGTCGCATATCGCGATGCGATCGCCTCCGGTGCGCTTTCCGGTCCACGCGTCGCCTACGGAGGCTTCCAGTTCTACAGTGATTGGCCGTTCGATGAGGAGCAGGGACGCGGCATCGAGCCCGAAGCAGACGCGGACCACATCAGACGAGCGGTGGCGTTGGCCCAGTCATTCGGTGCGCAACACATCAAGACGCGAACCTTTCGGCGTTGGGACATCAACGCACGAATGATCTCGGAAGCACATCGCCGCGGAATGCGCGTCACGGGACACTGTTCGCATCTGTTACCTCTGATCGCTGCCGGTATGGACGCGAAGGAGCACATCGGTCTGTGCGAACCTCGAGGCGACACTTACATCTACGACGATCTGATCCAACTCTTTCGAGCGGCCGGTGTCGGAGTTGTCCCGACTATCACTTACCTGGATTTCGCAGTGCGTCTTAACGAACGTCCAGCGCTTCTCGACGACGACGACGAACTCAAACCGTTTGTGCCCGATCGGGAAAACTTTGGTTGGATGATCAAGCTGAGTGCCGCACAGCGTGAATCCTGGAGTCAAAGCGCAGCGCGCGCGCGTGAAGTGACGGCGAAGTTGTCGCGCGCGGGTATAACCATCGGCACAGGCACAGACATCTGGCAGATTCCTACTGGTGTGCACATGGAATTGGAACAGCTAGTCGCAGCGGGATTGACTCCGCTGCAGGCGATTCACGCGGGCACCGGCGCTGCCGCTCGCATACTGGGCGCCGAGCAGGACCTCGGCACGATCGCAGTGGGCAAGTGGGCCGATCTCGTGCTCCTCGATGCCGATCCCCTGGCCGATATCCGCAACACGCGTCGTATCTGGAAAGTAATGCACGACGGCCAACTGGTCGATCGAGCCAGGCTGCTGTCGATTCACTGAGTGCGGCGTTCATTCATTCGCTCGAGTTCAAATCTCGCGCGAACTTCCTGATTGCGAAACCGCACATCTGCTTTTGCAAGCTCTAATGTCTTCTCGAGTTCACTACGCGCTTCTTCTTTCTGTCCGCGGCGTAAGAGCGCCAGGCCCAGTGCGAGGTGCGGTCGCGAATCATTAGGTCCAAGTTCCACGGCTTGGCGTGCCTCCGTGATTGCCTGGTCCAGATCGTTAGCGCGCAGAAAATACCCGGAGCGGTGAACACGACTCATCGCAGCGGCGAGGGGTATCTCGAACCTTCCTCGGTAGACGAAAATATTCCCACCAATGAAAGCTATGGGTTCCGATTTACTGATCGGCACATATTCATCGCCGCCCATAGGCGGGACGTCCCTTTCAGTAAGAACAATCGTCCCCTCGATCACCGGCGGTACAGGATCGATCAGATTGCGGCTGATCATTATTCGTACGCCCGACGGCATCGGCCGGCATGGCTGAGCCGATTGGATCATCTCCGGATGCACGAACGCCACGAGCCAGCAATCCTTTACGTTTTCGCGAGCGAGGTACTCACTGACGAGTTTCATGTTCTGCCCGATGTCGCTAACGAAAATTCGATGCGTGTTTTCATAGCCGCCCCAAAGATCGTTAGCGAAGGCGAGGTAATTAGGTGCAGTCTTTACAGCAGCGGCTGCATTAAAGACGAGGAGGGCGACGAGAGCATATCGAAACGCGTTGAATTTTCGGCAAAGCCAAATAGCTCCTGCTGACGAAAGGACGATAAGGAATCCATAGATCGCCAGGATATGCCGCACGCTGTTAGTGAAATCAGAGCCTGAGGCAAAAATAAGGAATACTACCGGCGGCACCAGGATGAACAAGCCCTCGCGCCATTTTTCCCGACCGAAATACAAATAGATCAGACCGAGCGGCAAAAGCAGAAGCAGAGCGATATTTGTTTTGACGACGAATGCAAGCGGAAAGAAAAACCATTTTCCTGCTGGATAATTACGACCAAAGATAACCGTGTTGCGACTTCCCCAGGCAATGACGTCAGCCATACCCAAGACGTATGATTCTGGAAAAAGATGCGTATGGCTGATGGCTTCCGTCACTCGGGCTGGTAATCCCTTTACCGACTCCGGCCTTCCGTTCTCCTTTATATAATCGGTGACCGAGATCGTGGGTGCTGTCTCGTTCGGGATCGCGCGATAGCGGAAGCCATAGAACGACCAGAGAATCCCCAAGCCGATCAAAAACATTCCGGCGAAAGTTCCGAGTTGCACTAGTAGTCTCGCAGGCCGGCGAAACAAAATCGCATCAGCCATAAACAAAGCGAACAAGATACCGACAAATATCACAGCCGAATGTTTTGCTGAGAGCATGAGCCCGATCGCCAACGCGGCGATAAGGAAGCGCGGCCAAGTCTGGTACCTACCGAATCGATACAATGCATAAACTGCTCCGAATGCCGTAGCGCTGATCGCCATGTC
>DASYPN010000228.1:0-3830 GCA_036006625.1 Pyrinomonadaceae bacterium
CGAAGAATGTGTAGGAGTCGCTGCGAGCGAGGTATTGTTCGGCGTTGAGGTTCAGGTTTTGAGCTCTTTGGATCGTTGTTTCGTCGGCCATGGCGCCGGCGGCGGGACTGTTGCCGTCGATGCCGTCAGTGCCGGCGCTCATGACGACAGTGTGCGAGGTTTGGTTGTGAAGACTGACAGCGCAGCGCAAGGCGGTTTCGAGGTTTCGGCCGCCGCGTCCGTCTCCACGCACGGGGCAGGAGAACTCGCCTCCCGAGATCGAGCAGGAAGGACTTGCGAGGAGGAGATCACAACCTTCCTGGATTGGTTGCTCGTTTATGTGGGCCAGCACGGAACATGAATAGCCGAGTTCGATCGCTTTTTGCTGCGCGGCACGTGTGGCAGTTTGGTTGTCGAGAAGAACGGTATGAGAGCCGGTCACCGGTTCGAGAAAGTTTTGCGGTTGGCGGATAGCGTTCATGATCGACTCGGGCAAGATCGTGTCGAGACCATAATGCTCGACTACTTCGATTGCGTTTGGCGCGTCTCGCGGTGGGGCGAGTGTTGGACCTGATGCCACGCTCGCTTCGTCGCCGGGACTTGTGTCGGAGACGATGAGGGTGAACATTTGCGCGTGGGGTGATCGTCGGGCGAGTCCACCCCCTTTAACGGCTGAGAATGCGCGGCGCACAGAGTTTATTTCTGCGATGCTCGCGCCGCACGAGATGAGATCCTGGTTGGCGGCTCTGAGATCGCGCAAAGTGATGTCGTCGTTAACAGGGCATTCGATCATCGCGGATCCACCGCCCGAGATTAGAAAGATTACGGCAGCGTGTTCTTCGTTTGCGCGATCGAGGAGGGCGAATGCGGCACGTGCGGCGGCGAGGCTTGACTCGTTTGGTAATGGGTGGCCGCCGATAAAGCTTTGCCAGCGGGTTGAGTTGTGTGTTGTTGATGAGACGAGCACGCCCGCGGTCAATCGTTCACCGAGTGCGTCGTCGAGGCCGAGGGCCATCGAGGTTGCGGCTTTGCCGATGGCGATTGAGTAGATGGGGTGAGATGAGACTTTGAGTTGAGTAACTGCCTTTGTGACTGCTGAGCGAGGAGCGACTGACGAGAGTGCGTGATCGAAGATTAAGCGGGCATCTTGTTGGAGGCGCATTTAGACAGGATTACAGGATGTAACACGATGAACAGGATTCTTTTCTGCGCTTCTTTGTGGCTAAACTTCGGTGCCCATCTCGTCCCAGTCGGCGACCATTTCATAAGCGCGACCGAGGACGGGGCGTGGGCGAGAGCCGTCGGCCTGGCCGATCAGGCCTTCGCGTTCCATGATGTCGAGGATGGCGGCGGCGCGACCGTAGCCGATGCGTAGGCGACGCTGCAGCACAGACGTCGATGCGCGTTTCATCTCAACACAGATCCGCAGCGCTTCTTCGAAAAGTTCGTCGTGCTCGCCGCCAGTGGTTTCGAGTCCGAGCGCTTCTTCGTCGGTTTGCGTGATGCTCTCGTCGTACGCGGGCGGACCTTGCGCCTTGATGTGCGACACGATGCGACCGATCTCGGTCTCGTCGATGTAAGCGCCGTGAACACGAATTAAGCGCGACGTACCCGGCGGCAGGAACAACATGTCGCCGCGTCCGAGCAGTTGCTCGGCGCCGTTCGTGTCGATGATCGTGCGCGAGTCGATCTTCGAAGAGACGCGGAACGAGATACGGGAAGGGAAGTTCGCTTTGATCAGACCTGTGATCACGTCGACTGACGGTCGTTGGGTCGCGAGCACGAGGTGAATTCCGACAGCGCGCGCCATTTGCGCGAGTCTCGTGATCGACTCCTCGACCTCACGTCCTGAAGTCATCATCAGGTCAGCCAACTCGTCAATGATGATCACGATGTAAGGCAGCGGTTTCCAAGGCTCACCTTTATCGTCGTACTCCTTCACAAGATTGCGACGCATGATCTCGGTGTTGTATCCATCGATGTGGCGCACGCCCCAGCCGGCGAGGTCGCGATAACGGCGCTCCATCTCAGCTACCGCCCACTTCAACGAGCGCGACGCCAGTTTCGGGTCGACGATGATCGGCGCCGCGAGATGTGGAATGTCTTCGTAAAGCCCGAGCTCGAGTCGCTTCGGATCGATCAGGATAAACTTCACCTCATCCGGTCGCGCACGATAAAGAATCGACACGATCAGCGCGTTCACGCCGACAGACTTACCCGAACCAGTCGTACCGGCAATCAGGAGGTGCGGCATCTTTGCGAGATCAGCAACGTAGTTGAGACCGTCGATCGTCTTGCCGAGGGCAATCGTGAGTTTCGATCCTGATTCACGAAACGGGCGCGACTCGATCACTTCGCGCAGGAAGATAGTTTCTCGCCGGGGATTCGGCACTTCGATGCCGACGTGCGGTTTGCCCGGCATGCGATCGATGCGGATCGATTCAGCTTTGAGCGCGAGGCAGAGATCGTCGACGAGCGAGACCACGCGTGAGTACTTCACACCCGGATCAGGCTTGAATTCGTAAGTGGTAACAACCGGACCGGGACAAATGTGTTTGATCTGGCCCGTAACGTTGAACTCTTTGCACTTCTCGGCGAGCCGTGTGGCGAGACTCAACAACTCAGTGTCAGCCTGCTCGCTGTGTGGCGGTGCTTCGTTCAGAAACTCCATTGGCGGGAGGCTGTAATCGCTGTAGTTAACGCGACGCGCGGCGTCGAACGGCAGCTTACCCGTCGCAGGCGCTTCAGCTTTCACTCGCAACACCGAAGCGCCTTTGACCATTTCTTCCGCGCCTTCTTCCTCCTCGACCTCCGGTGTCGGGAAGATCGAACGCCGTCCCGATGATCGACCCGTAACAACTGTCGCTGGCGGTGTCGCAACCCCGACACCTGCACCAGCCGCACTCGCGGTTGCCGCTAACGGAGTTGGTTCAACCTCGACGGTGCTACGCCTTGCTTCAGTGCGAATCACAGGTGGCGTTGGTTCAGGCGCAACCGGTTCTTTCATGAAATCAGCGACGCGCTCAGCCGCGGTGAGATTCAACGTCTGCTTCAATGTACTCTTTGCTGCCTCACGCTCCGCCTTGATCGCCGCCTTCGTCTCCTTCTTAACCCGCGCGCGTTCGGCACGCATCTGTTGCCAGGCTCTGAACCGCTCCGGAATCTTGCCGACAAAAGCAAAGCGCGTACTGACCGCATTGACGATGATTTCGTAAAGTCGAACAAACGAGAAATTCGTTGCGAGCAAGAGGCCCGTGGCGGCAATCGCGACGAGGAGCACAGTCGCGCCGACACCACTCAACCCGCTTGCTAATCCCTGTGCGACGATAGCGCCCAGCAGTCCACCCGGTTGCACGCTCGAGTCGAATAACGGTCGCAGGTGTGAAATCGACAACAACGCCGCGGCAGCCACGGCAAGCACAACGAGTCCAACGACTCTGGTCCATGGACTATGAATACTGCTCGTGTGAAAACGTCGCCATGCGGCCGCGAACAGAAGTAACGGCAACAGGAACGCAGCGAGACCGATAGTCTGAAACGCCATCGCCGCGACATTCGCGCCGATCGATCCGGCCCAATTGTGCGTTTCATTCTGGCCCGCGGAGTTCCACGACGGATCGTTCGGATAGAACGCTGCCGAGATGAGGCACAGCGCCAGCAGCAATCCAAGCGCGATAAAGAGAATCGCGAGAATCTCGTTGCCACGACCGGCACGCGGGATGATCACGCGCGGCTTTTCTTCAATGTGTGTAGTTGTTGCCATGAAAACTCCAACTGCAAACGGCAAAGACCTATGCTGCTTTGCGAGCGAGCAAGAAGGCCTTGATGAAGTCGTCGATGTCGCCGCCGAG
>DASYPN010000229.1:0-5687 GCA_036006625.1 Pyrinomonadaceae bacterium
GCTCGATCCATACCACGGCCGCCGCGACATCGAACAACGTATCCTCCGAGCTGTTTCAGCGGAGACGTTTGCCGAAGATAGTCTGCGCGTGCTTCGTGCGGCGCAGTTTGCCGCTCGTTTCGAGTTCGATATCGACGCTGAAACGGTTGCACTCTGCCGCGAGATAGATCTGACCGACCTTCCGGCGGAGCGAATCTGGGGAGAGCTCGAGAAACTGTTACTCCAGGCACGGCAACCATCGATCGGACTTGAATGGTTAAAGCAACTAGGTGCGATTGAACAAATTTTTCCGGAGATTCAGAACTTGATCGACGTGCCGCAGGATCCCGAATGGCACCCTGAGGGAGACGTCTTCGTCCACACGAAACTCGTGATCGATCGCGCGCGCGAGTTGATAGACGATCTTTCATATCCGCGAGCGGTGACGGTGATGCTTGCGGCCCTCGCACACGATTTTGGCAAACCGGCAACGACCCAGTTTATTGACGGCAGACTGCGATCGCGTGGACACGAAGAGGCGGGAGTGCCACCGGCGGAGAGCTTTCTTAGCCGCATCAACATCCACACGATCGATGGTTACAACGTGCGTGGGCAGGTGATTGCCCTCGTGCGCGAACATCTGAAGCCCGGCGAGTTTTACAAGAAGCGCGACGAGGTTGGTGAGGGAGCGTTTCGTCGACTCGCGCGGCGGTGTGAGCCGGATCTTCTTTATCGTGTCGCGAAAGCGGATTCGCTCGGCCGCAACGCTGAGTGGGTGCCGCGAGACCAATGGTACGGAGCGGAAGCACAGGATTGGTTTATCGAACGCTCGCGGGAATTACAGGTGGAGCAACGTCCGCCAGATCCGATTTTGTTGGGCCGGCATTTGCTCGAGCTCGGAGTTGAACCCGGGCCAGAGATGGGCGAGATCACGCGCGCGGTTTACGAGATGCAGCTAGATGGCCGAGTGCGAGATCTAGACGAAGCAATCGCGGAGGCAAAGAAAATTATTAGCCACGGATGAACACGGATTTCGGCTGCTGTTGTGTGACGCAGTGGATCGTTCCCATGCCCCAAACCAACGGTTCGCAATTGATCGGAACGACCTGACGAGTGGGAAAAACCTTCTGGAGTGTTTCAACAGCACGCTCATCGTTCTCATGACCGAATACAGGCGCCAGAACGACCTTGTTGGCGATGTAAAAGTTTGCGTAGCTTGCAGGCAGACGATCGAGATCGCGAGTGCTGGTGCTTGTGCCGCCGACAATACCCGGCATCGGTAGCGTAACGATCTCGAAAGGCTTTTCAGCCGCGTCAGTCATTGATTTGAGTCGCGCGAGATTGTCGTGCAACAACTCGTAGTTCGCGTCCTTCGGATCGTCCTCTAGAGCGCAGACGATCACATTCGGCGCCACAAAGCGAGCGATGTCGTCGATATGACCATCCGTGTCGTCGCCGACGATGCCCTCACCAAGCCACAACACTTTGCTCACACCAAGATAATCTTTCAAATACTGCTCGATCTGTTCTCGCGACAATTCGGGATTGCGATTCGGATTCAGCAGGCATTGCTCTGTCGTCAGCACGCAGCCGGCGCCGTTCACTTCAATCGAGCCACCTTCCATCACGATCCCTGGTGAAAACCTTTTCAACTTCAGAAATGGTTCCAGGCGACGCGGCACACTGTCGTCTTTCTTCAGCTCTTCGTACTTATTTCCCCACGCATTAAAGATCCAGTCGTTGAAGGCGCCCTCGCCGTTTGGTCCAACCAGAAAGTTCGGACCGTAGTCGCGAATCCACGAGTCAACAGTTGGAATGTGATGAAAATGAATTTGCGCCGCGGTTGCGGCACTGACTCGAGCTCGAATCGCCTCCTCGGTTTCCTCGTCGTCAACGAGCAGGTTGACGATCTCGTGCGGTGTGAGCGCGCCGATCATTTGAAGATAGATCTCTTCCACGTCGGTCACGCGGTCGGGCCATGTTTCAGGGTCCTTGGGCCACGTCAGCCATGTCGCCGTGTGCGGATTCCACTCCGCAGGCATGCGGAAGCCTGAGTGCGCCGGAGTCTTTAGCTGTGATTCATCCATCGAGAGTTTCGGATCGGAGTGCCTTGAGTCGAAAGTATCTGTAGATGCCGACAAAACTGATCAGAACCCAGAACACTTCCATCAGCAGAGCGGAAAGATTGAAGTCGAAGAGCAGTGAAACCACGATCAGGCTCGCGCCGGCTGCATTCAGCACCGAGTAAGCCAATCCGTCACTCGGGATTTTATTCAGCTGCAACATCAGGAAGGTAATGATGAGTATCACCACACCGATGTTGCCGATGAGGTCCAGAAGGCCGTAACTCATAACGATCCACCAAATCGGAATCGCAGTCCTTCGTAAGCATCGATACGGCGGTCGCGCAGGAAGGGCCAGTTTTGGCGCGTCTCCTCAATCTTTGAAAGATCACACTCGACGACGAGCACTTCTTCCTTATCAGCCGACGCCTTCGCAATGATCCGGCCGAATGGATCGGCTACAAACGATTGGCCCCAGAAAGTCAGCTTGCCTTCATGACCGACGCGATTCACAACGATGACGTAAATTCCATTTGCAATCGCATGACCGCGTTGAATCGTCTCCCAGGCCGAGTGCTGTGCGGCGTTCATCTCCGGTTCTTCATCGGGAAGCCAGCCGATCGCGGTTGGATAAAAGAGAAACTGCGCTCCACCTAACGCAGTTAATCGTGCAGCTTCAGGAAACCACTGATCCCAGCAGACGAGCGTGCCGATCTTGCCGTAGGTTGTGTCGTGAGTTTGAAAGCCGAGATCGCCGGGAGTGAAGTAGAACTTCTCGTAGTAAAGCGGATCGTCAGGAATGTGCATCTTGCGATACTTGCCGGCAATCTTGCCTGAAGCATCGATCATCACCGCTGTGTTGTGATAGACGCCCGCCGCGCGCTTTTCAAAAAGCGATGCGACGATGACGACCTTGTTTTGACGCGCCACTTTGCCCAGGGCCTCGGTTGATGGTCCGGGAATAGTCTCAGCCAGTTTGAAGAGCTGGATATCTTCCGTCTGACAGAAGTACTGCGAGCGAAAAAGCTCCTGTAAACAAACGATCTGAGCGCCGCGCTTCGCAGCGTCGTTGATACCTGCAATCGCCTTCTTCAAATTGGTTTCCGGCTTGGGCTCACAGGTCATTTGCACCAGACCGACGGTCGTCACGTCAACGGCTCGATTTTTCTTCGGCATGTTCGAAGTATAGCCACAAACAGTCGGAAATTGCACAGTTGGCGTGGTAAATGATTTTGCGCTTTTTGTGCTTTTTTGTGGCCTCCGGTAAGATGTCCGGTCATTTTTATCAGCCTACTGGAAAGAGTAATGAAATGATTGATTTTGAACTGACCGAAGATCACATGGCACTCGTGCAAACGGTGCGCGAGTTCGCCCAGAAAGAAGTCGCACCTCACATCAAAGAATGGGATGAAAAGCAAACTTTTGACCCTTCAATCTTCAAGAAGATGGCCGCTTTGAACCTGCTGGGTGTTTGCATTCCCGAAGAATATGGCGGCGCTGGTTTTGATTACATTTCCCTCGGACTCGTCTGTGAGGAGCTCGAAGCGGTCGATACCTTCCTGCGCGTGGTGATGTCTGTCCACACCGGTCTGAATTCCCTGACGCTTTATACGTGGGGCACTGAAGAGCAGAAACAAAAATACCTCGCGCCACAGGCCAGGGGCGAAAAGATTGCGACTTATGGTTTGACTGAACCGGGCGCAGGCTCCGACGTGGTTGGAGCGCGGTCGACGGCTCGTCGCGAAGGAAACGAATGGGTTTTGAATGGCGAAAAGATGTGGATCAGTTTGGCTGACGTCGCCGACAACTTTCTCTTCTTTTGCTGGACCGATGAAGAAAAGCGACACAAGCGAGATCACACCGGGATGTCCTGTTTCATTGTCGAGCGGACCATGAAAGGATTCTCTTCAGGGACGATTCACGGCAAGCTCGGTATTCGTGCAGGCAACACCGGCTACTTCTCATTGCAAGACGTGCGTGTGCCTCAGGAGAACCTCGTGGGTGAAGAAGGTGAGGGCTTCAAGATCGCGATGTTTGCGCTCGAGCAGGGACGTTACACCGTCGCGTCCGGCGCAACGGGAGTGATTCGCGCCTCGCGTGATGCTTCAGTTGCTTATGCGAACACGCGCGAAACGTTTGGCACTCGCATAGCGAATCACCAGCTCGTGAAGCAGAAGATCGCGGAGATGGAAGCCGATTATCAGATGAGCCACTTGTTGTGGTTGCACGCCGGCTGGTTGAAGAACGAGGGCAAAGCGAACGCTAAGGCGACGAGTCTGGCGAAGTGGCAAGCCACCACGCGAAGTGAAAAGGCTGCCTCGATGGCAATCGAGGTTCACGGCGCGAATGGCTATTCAAACGACTATCCCGTCGAACGGTACCTGCGCAATTGCAAAGCCGCGATCATCTACGAGGGCACGCGTGATATTCACACCCTGATGCAGGCTGACTGGGCTCTTGGATTGAAGAAAGAAAAAGCGGCCCGCAGAACTCTTCCACCCTGGAAGAAGTGAACGATCGCAAGTTACAAAATTGTAGGATGCTCTGCTAGTATGAACGAGCATTTTTGCCTTATTCCCTAACCAGGAGAAGCAGATGGGTGACGACCTCAGAACAGAGCGCGAGCTGTCGCTGGATTTCTTGCGCGTAACCGAAGCCGCGGCGATCGCTGCCGCCCGCACGATGGGTCAGGGTGACCGGAAGGGTTCCGATGCCGTCGCCGTCGAGGCGATGCGGGAAGTGATGGACAGTGTTCCCATGCGTGGACGCGTGGTGATTGGCGAGGGCGAACGTGACGAAGCGCCGATGCTCTATATCGGTGAAGAAGTTGGCGGCGGGTTTGGCGTCGGCGAGGAGGTTGCCGAATCGTGTCCCGAAGTCGACATCGCTGTCGACCCGCTCGAAGGCACAAACCTCTGCGCCCTTGGCGCCAACAACGCAATCGCCGTTCTCGCTGCTGCCGAACGTGGTGGTTTGCTGAACGCGCCTGACATTTACATGGACAAGATCGTCGTTGGACCATCCTCGCGCGGCGTCGTCGATATCGATGCTCCGGTTAAAGACAATCTCAAAAACATCGCGCGTCGCTTGGGACGCGACATCGAAGACTTGACCGTGATCGTGCTCGACCGTTCGCGACATAAGAAACTGATTGCGGACGTGAGAAATGCCGGCGCACGCATTCGTTTGATCTCTGATGGTGACTTGTCGGCTGGTATCTCGGCCGCGGTTGCGGGAACGAACATTCACGCGTTGATGGGAATTGGTGGCGCGCCGGAAGGCGTCATCACGGCCGCGGCGATGAAGTGTCTGAATGGTGAAATCCAGGCACGGCTGGTGTTTGATGCCGAACGGCTTGGAGTTGATAAAGCCAAGGTGCCGGCACGTGATGAAGTGCTCGATCGGCTGGCGTCAATGGGGATCAGGGATCCGAATAAAATTTATGACACTGATGACCTCGCGCCGGGCCGCAAGATCATCTTTGCTGCAACTGGTGTCACCGATGGAGCGTTATTGAAGGGTGTGCGATTCTTCGGATCAGGGAAGAGAACGCATTCGGTGGTGATGACAACGGAGTCGCGGCACATTCGCTTTGTCGACACGCTGCATATCGAAGGTGGGCCAGACACGGTTATTCGTTTCTAG
>DASYPN010000230.1:0-1517 GCA_036006625.1 Pyrinomonadaceae bacterium
GCGGTACCACCGATGTGGAACGTACGCATCGTTAGCTGCGTGCCTGGTTCACCGATTGACTGCGCGGCAATGACGCCGACAGCCTCACCGATTTCAACCGGACGACCAGTCGCGAGATTGCGCCCGTAACACTTGATGCAGCAGCCACGACGCGATTCGCAGGTCAAGACCGAACGAATGCGAACGCGCTGCACACCGGAACGTTGAATCTCGGCGGCCAGGTCTTCGTCGATCTCCTGGTTGGCCGACACGATTATCGAACCTTCAATCGGATCCGTGACATCGTCGAGCCCCGTGCGGCCGACGATGCGGTCACGCAACGACTCGATCTCCTCGCCACCTTCGACGATCGCGCTCGCTGAGATACCGCGCAGCGTGCCGCAGTCGTCTTCGCTGATGATCACGTCCTGAGCCACGTCGACGAGACGACGAGTCAAATAACCTGAGTCAGCAGTCTTGAGTGCGGTGTCAGCCAGACCCTTGCGAGCGCCGTGTGTCGAAATAAAGTACTGCAACACGTTCAGGCCCTCGCGGAAGTTTGCCTGGATCGGAGTCTCGATGATTTCGCCCGAGGGACGAGCCATCAGACCACGCATGCCGGCAAGCTGGCGAATCTGTTGCGCGCTGCCACGAGCCCCGGAGTCGCTCATGACGAGGATCGGATTGAGCTCGCCACTGGCGCGCTCGCGATCGTCCATCGCCTTGAACATCTCCTTCGCGACTTTGTCAGTCACTTCAGACCAGATCGCGATCACCTTGTTGTAGCGTTCACCGTTGGTGATAACGCCGTCTTGATACTGCTGCTCGACCGCGATCACGTCCTTGTCAGCTTTATCGACAAGTCCCTTCTTCGAAGGTGGAGTTACCAGATCGTCAATGCCGATGGAGATACCGGCTTTGGTCGCATACAGGAAGCCAAGGGTCTTGAGATCGTCAAGCATCTTGACGGTCATCTCATGGCCCAGACGAATGTGTGAATAGTTAACGAGCGACTGCAGACCTTTCTTCTTCAACGTGCCGTTAATGAAAGGCAGGCCCGCGGGAATCGAATCGTTAAAGATCACGCGTCCGACAGTTGTATTGATCACGCGGCGCACGTCGTCCTGAACGACTGCCCGCAGAATATCCTGCGGATCGTGTTCCTGAACGAGATCGATCAAGTCGCCCTGAATGCGCAGCTTGATCGGTGTTTGCGTTGTGACTTCGCCGGCGTCGAGCGCGAGTAACACTTCTTCGAGCGAAGCGAACACGCGTCCTTCACCCTTTGCTCCCGGACGGTCACGCGTCAGGTAGTAAATACCGAGCACGATGTCCTGCGAAGGCACTGCGATTGGCTGACCGCTCGCAGGGCTCAGGATGTTGTTGCTCGAAAGCATCAACACTGCCGCTTCGATTTGCGCTTCCGGACTGAGCGGAATGTGTACCGCCATCTGGTCGCCGTCGAAGTCGGCGTTGAATGCCGTACAGACGAGCGGGTGGATCTTGATGGCCTTGCCTTCGACGAGCACAGGCTCAAA
>DASYPN010000231.1:0-6163 GCA_036006625.1 Pyrinomonadaceae bacterium
ATCCGCGCTAATCCGGTTTCTATTCCGTGTTATCCGCGTTACCTGTATTTCCACCAATCCACACAGTTTTAATATTCACGAACTCGCGGATTCCAAACTCCGCGAGTTCGCGACCGTATCCCGAATGCTTCACGCCTCCAAACGGCAGACGCGGATCTGACGCAACCATGCCGTTGATGAACACTGCTCCAGCCTCGAGCTCTTCGATGAACTTTGTTTGTTCGGCTGCGTCGTTGGTCCATGCTGCAGAGCCGAGTCCAAACGGCGTTGCGTTCGCAACCTGAATTGCTTCGTCTATATTGGAGACGCGAAAGAGCATTGCTACTGGTCCGAAGATCTCTTCACACGACACTGGCGCTTTGAGATCGATATCGACGAGGACGGTCGGTTCAAAGAAATTTCCACGTCCTTCGATTTTCTTTCCGCCAGTCATTACGCGTGCGCCACTCGCGACCGCTTTCTTAACCTGTTCGTCAAGATCATCTACGATCTGCGGTGTCGCCAGTGGCCCGATCTCAACTGATTCGTCCATCGGATCGCCGATCTTCAACGCGCGCATTTCATCGACAAACTTCTTTTCGAACTTTTCATAGATTTCATCGGCGACGATAAAACGTTTGGCCGCAATGCACGACTGACCGTTGTTGATAGTGCGCGCTTTCACGGCCGTCGTGACCGCTTCATCGAGATTTGCAGAAGGCATGACGATGAAAGGATCGCTGCCGCCGAGTTCGAGGACAGTCTTCTTGATCTGTTTACCCGACGTTGCCGCAACGCTGCGACCGGCCGGTTCACTGCCGGTCAAGGTTGCCGCGACCACGCGTGGATCGTTCAGTATTCCTTCGACTGCGTCTGAGCCGATCAGCAAGGTTTGAAATGCGCCTTTGGGAAAACCTGCACTCATGAAGATCTCTTCGATAGCGAGCGCGCACTGCGGCACATTCGACGCGTGTTTCAGTAAACCAACATTCCCCGCCATCAGCGCCGGAGCAGCGAAACGAAACACTTGCCAGAACGGAAAATTCCACGGCATCACCGCGAGCACTGGTCCGAGCGGCTGAAAATGCACGTAACTCTTTTTTGCGTTCGTTTCGACTATTTGATCGGCAAGATGGTGCACTGCGTTCTCCGCGTAGTAACGACACACCCACGCGCACTTTTCCGCTTCGCCAATGGCCGCCTTTAACGGCTTTCCCATTTCGAGCGTCATGATCTTCCCGAAATCATGTTTCTTAGTCTCGAGAATCTCTGCGGCGCGCATCATCATGCGCGTTCGATCGGCAAATGGTGTGCGTGAATGACTGCGAAATGTGTCGGCAGCGAGTTGAAGTTTTTCCTCGATCTGTTCGGCAGATAGTGCGTTGAAAGTTTTCAGAGTTTCGCCCGTTGCTGGATTAATTGAAGCTATAGTCATGATGCAGTAATTTTCACGCAAAGGCGCAAAGCGTGCAAAGCCGCAAAGAGAACTCTTCTTTGCCACTTTGCGAGCCTTTGCGCCTTTGCGTGAAAAAAGCGAAACTGCCTCTGATGTCAGAAAAGCCCCAGCTCGATAAATTCGGCGTCGCCGCCGCGTTGCAGGAGATCGCAACGATGATGGATCTCAAGGGCGGCCAAAATCGCTTTAAAGCCAAAGCCTACAACGCCGGCGCGCGCGCGGTTCAAGCTGTCGCTGATCTCGATCGACTCGTTCGCGAAGACCGCCTCACGACTCTTCCGCGGATTGGCGACGCACTCGCGTCACAGATCAAACAACTCTATCTCACCGGCGAGTCGTCAGTGTTGAATCAGCTACGCAAAGAATTTCCGGCTGGAATCGTCGAGCTCTCGTCAGTTCCGGGACTGAGCGTCCAGAAGATCAGAGTCCTCCAGGATGAACTGGGAATCACCTCTATCGCGGAGCTTAAGGCCGCTGCCGAAGCAGGGAAGCTTCGTGAAATAAAAGGCTTCGGACCTAAAACTGAAGAACGTTTGCTGAAGCAACTGGCAACACCGGTGCAAAAGCCCAAGCGCCGGATGCATCTGCATCACGCCTGGAACACCGCGGATCAAGTAGTTGACTATCTCCGAGCGATCGATGGCGTCGTGGAAGTGAGTGTGGCCGGAGAACTTCGACGCTGGGTAGAGACGGTTGAGGTCATCGACATTGTTGCCGGCGCAAACGATCCGCAAGCGGTGATCGAAAAATTTCTTCAGTTTCCCCTCATACTTTCGAGTCACATCGAAGACGAAAACACGTGTGTGGCGCAGTTCGGCGATGGCGCACAGGTTTGGCTGACTGCTGTTCCGCCGAAAGACTTCGGCATCACTCTCTTCGTCAAGACTGGTTCACAGGCTCACCTCGAAAAAGTTAAGGAGTACGCGGAACGAAAGAAGATGAGTTTCGCGCGACTCCCGCGCACTGAAGATCAGCTCTACAAACGTCTCGGCATGGCTTACATTCCGCCTGAGCTGCGCGAAGACGAGGGCGAGATCGAAGCCGCACTCGCGAAAAAGCTTCCGGAGGATCTCGTCACCGAAGCCGACATCAAAGGCATAGTCCATGCCCACACGACTTATTCTGACGGCATCCACACACTCGATGCGATGGTGCGCGGCGCGGAAGAGATGGGCATGAAGTACATCACGATCACGGATCACTCGCCGACCGCGATTTATGCGAACGGGGTCAACCTCGACAGGTTGAGACGTCAGTGGGACGAGATCGATGAACTTCAGCAGCAGGTGTCGATCAAGATCCTGCGCGGCACCGAGTCAGACATCATTGCCAGCGGCAATCTTGATTATCCCGACGATGTCCTCGAGAAGTTTGATGTGATCGTCGCGAGCATTCACGCGCGATACAAAATGGACGCGGCGAAGATGACGCAGCGAATCACGAGCGCCATGCGACAACCGGTGTTCAAGATTTGGGGACACGCACTCGGGCGGCTGTTGGAACGGCGTCCGCCGATCGAGTGCGACGTCGAGCTAATTCTGGACGTGATCGCTGAGTCAAAGGCTGCAATCGAAATCAACGGCGATCCTTACCGCCTCGATCTCGAGCCACGCTGGGTACGCGAAGCACGCAAGAGAAAGATCAAGTTTGTGATTTCAACCGACGCGCATTCGGTTAAAGCGATGAATAATGTGAAGTACGGAGTCGCGATGGCGCGCCGCGGCTGGGTCACGCGAAAAGAAGTCCTCAACACGCTCAATGCTACTGCGTTTGCCAAGGCCGTCAGACCTGTTTAGTCCACAGATTACGCAGATTTCACAGAAATGAATCAGTGTAATCTGTGGATGGGTTTACGTTTTTGCGCGTCGCAGGTTGGCGGCAGGTTGGGATTCTTTGTTTCGTAGTTTTTGATTTCCTGATCAAATTTTTCTTTGGCTTTCTCACGCACGTCATCGCCGAAGAGCTTCGCGTTACCCGTCTCTTTGTTTACCTGCGCGCGCAACTTGCGGGCAGCAGCCAGAATCTTTTCACGCAGATCACGGTCTAAGTCGATGATGTAGATGGCAGTCGTTCCGCGTGAGGGCACCAAGGTGCGAAAGGGAATCCCAGCCCGCTCCAATTCGTTCGAAAGCTTAATGAGATTTCTTGCGCCGGTGCGCGGGCGCAATACGTAAAGATCCACCGAGCCTTTTGGTTGCGGATGAAAGTAGATGACGTACTTCTGCTCGGCATCGCGTCCCATTCGTGATAGGACATAACGAAGCGACTCCTCATCGCCTCTGACTCGCAGCAACACGGAATTTTCAGCGCCGTCTGTCCATGAACCAAGTGCGCGAAAAGCACTGATCGGCGAGCGGACGACACAGCCGAGATTCACAGCCTGGTTGACCAGCTTCACTTCTTCGGGAGAGTTCATTCCGGCGATCGCCTGCTCGAGCTTCAGATCAGTTTTTGTGTTTGGACTCACTATTCCAACGTTGAGTGGTTTCTGCGCCGATACTGCCGTGATCAATCCGATCAGTAGTACGAGTGCAAAAGATCGCCAGTGTGAAAACTGATTAGTCATCATGGCCATGGTAGTTTTCCGTTCCCGCCAAACTCCTCATTCATTTCCGCCAGTCGTTGTTCGAGAAATTGCCGGGCTACTGCGGGACTCGTCGCGCGGGCGCGTAAGCCGGACCGCTTTGCCCAGGTAGCCCACGTTTCGATCACCTTTGCGTGCGCTCCCGACTCGGTGTGTACTTGATTGGAGTGAAGCAGTAATCGAGACTCCAGCTCACGTGCTGTTGGGCCAAATTCTTTTCCGAGTTTGTTGGTTTGCAACGAACCTTGATCTTCGAGAGCTTTGAGCAGTCGTTTTGCGACGAGCGAAAGCTTCTTTAGTTGCCAGTCTTCGCGTGCTACACCTATCGAATAGATGTGTCCCCAGAGTTTACGATGCACAAAGGTCACTTTGTTTGAGACGAGCTTCATGATCAAGACGTCCGCGTGATCTTCGAGCATTTCTGAGACTGTAAATATCCGTTGAGCTGCTTTGTGAGACCACCACGATCCGGTGATCTTCTCGCCGGCTACCAGGGTGGCGACGTTCGGAAGATTGGAATCGAGCAACAACAATAGTCCAAACTTCTCCAGCTGTTGAAAAACTTGATCAAATTGTTTCATTTCGTCGCGTTGTAGCTTAGAATGACGCCAACCTTAATCCTCATCAAGGAGACAAATCAATGCGACGAAGAACCCTCACCGAACTCGCCAATAATCCTGATCTGATCTCAGGCGTCTACAACTACTGCGATCGTTGGTGTGAACGGTGTCCTTTAACCTCACGTTGTCTGGTCTACGCAACCGAGCAGGAAGACAACGAATTGTTCGAGAACCATGACATTCGTAACGAAGCGTTCTGGAAGAAACTCAACAAGGTCTTTCACGAAACGCGCGACATGATCAGTGAATGGGCAACGAACGCGGGCGTGGATCTCACTGCGCCCCTCGAAGATGACAACAGTCATCACAAACGCAAACGACAGCTCGTCGATAATCATCCTCTGACCACGGCGGGAAAGAAGTATGCGAATGCTGCCAGCGACTGGTTTCGAGAGTTTGATCAAACAATCGAAGTCAGTGATTTAGGTGTGACTGATGCGCGCGAGATTATCCAGTGGTACCAGTATCAGATCGCGGTGAAAACAATCAGGGCGCTTTCGGGACGAGAGGAAGAGTTTGAAGCCGATTTCCCGAAGGACTCCGACGGTTCGGCAAAGGTGGCGCTGATTGGAATCGACCGATCGATTGCGGCCTGGCGGATGATGCAGTTATCGTTGCCGGAACACGAAGTATCGATCGTGCCGCTGATGTTGCAGCTTGAGTGTCTGCGACGACGAATCGAAAAGGGTTTTCCCGAGGCGCGTGATTTCATTAGACCGGGTTTTGATCACGGATAACGCTGATTGAGAACGGATTTTATGGCTGACGAATGTCTGTTTTGTCGAATTGTGTCTGGTGAACTGCCGGCGACTGTAGTTTACGAAGATGATAACGCCGTGGCGTTTCTCGATCATCGCCCGTTGTTTCCGGGGCACACGTTGCTCGTGCCGCGTCAACACGTTGAAACACTCGGCGAACTACCGGCAAAACTCGTCTCGCCTTATTTCGAAGCAGCGCAAACGCTAGCGATTGCAGTTGAATCGGCAATGGATGCCGAGGGAACTTTTGTCGCGATGAATAATCGTGTGAGTCAGAGTGTGCCTCACTTGCACGTTCACGTTGTGCCGCGTCGCAGAAAAGATGGTTTGAAAGGTTTTTTCTGGCCGCGAACGAAATACAAAAGCGTTGAAGAAATGGAAGAAGTAAAAAGAAAAATTTCTTCTGCGTTGAAAACCAAAAAATAAAACACACAAAAATTTGATCTAAAAACAGTGTAGGAGTATAAACACCCTGTCGCGAGGGTTGCGGCTCTCGAGACCGATAAAGGGATCGGCAATCGGGCGGTGACGCCCGAGAGAGAGAAGAGACAGGCGGCTGTTGATTCTATTGACGCCCTAATCGGAGCCGAAAGGCTCAGCTAGAGAAGGTTGCGAGACTTTCTCAAGCCATTCGAATAAAAACGAATGGCACCCGGAGGCAAGGACCCGCCGAAGGGAGCAAAGCGGTTCAGCGAAAGTTGAGCTTCGTTGCCGGAGCGTAATCGGCGGTGGAGGAAAAGCCACCACAACAAAAACCTAACGGCAC
>DASYPN010000232.1:0-7738 GCA_036006625.1 Pyrinomonadaceae bacterium
CAACGACGCATTGGGCGTGACGTCGGCGTTCAATCTCAACGTGCTGGCGCGAATCAATCGCGAGTTGAATGGTACATTCGACTTGCACAACTTCCGTCACCGCGCTTTTTATAACGACGACGTCGGGCGGATCGAGATTTATATCGAGAGCCTGATCGATCAGAGCGTGCGCATTGAGAAGCTCGATCTCGAAATCGAGTTTGGTGCAGGTGAACTAATCCACACCGAGAATTCCTACAAGTACGATATAAACGGCATCCGCGCGCTCGCCGGTCAAACAGATTTCGAACTATCGCGCACGTGGCTCGACTCACAGGAACGTTTCAGTAGTAATCTGTTGCTCGCAAGCTGATGGGTTGGTCTCAAAGGCTCGAAATCAGTCTGAGGAGCGCCAAAGGCGCGCAATATGATAGCCAGGGGCAAGCGCCGAGCAGAGCGAGACGCGTCGCCCCTGGTACCAAAGAATAATTTGAACTGAGCACTGAAAGTGCGAAATACCATCGCTGTTTATTACGCTCTTTCAGAGCTCGGCATCTATTACGTTTTTATCCAGGGGCGACGCGCCTCGCTTTCCTCGGCGCTTGCCCCTGGCTATCATATTTCGCGCCTTCGGCGCTGCGCTGTCTGAATTCTGACTTCAGGACAAAGCCCGCTGACTCAGTTAATGAGCGACGTTGCCCATAGAGCAATCGTAGAGTTCGACAACGTTAGCTTCTCACTCTCCGGCACAAACATCATCACAGACCTCAATTTGATCGTTGAACGAGGGGAGACTCTTGTCCTGCTCGGCGAGTCGGGTTGTGGGAAGACTACGACCTTGAAGCTTGTTAATCGACTATTCGAACCTTCTGCGGGTGAAGTCAGAGTTGAAGGAAAGACGACGACGAGCTGGGATCCGATAGAGTTGCGACGTCGCATTGGTTACGTGATTCAGGAAGGTGGCTTGTTTCCGCACTTCACGATCGCGCGGAACGTCGGTCTTGTGCCGGCGCTCGCGGGTTGGGAGCAGCAACGCATCGATGAACGTGTGCGTGAGTTGTTGAGTCTCGTTGGATTGGATCCGGATCGTTTTGCGGAGCGTTATCCGCGCGAGTTATCCGGTGGACAGCGGCAGCGCATTGGAGTAGCACGCGCACTCGCGGCGGATCCACCGTTGTTATTACTCGACGAGCCGTTCGGAGCTCTTGATCCACTGACGCGCGCGAGTTTGCAGCGCGAGTTTGCCGACGTAGCGACGCGCTTAGGTAAGACTGCGATCCTCGTCACTCACGATGTGCGCGAGGCGTTAATTCTCGCTCGTCGTATCGGCCTCATGCACAAAGGCCGGCTCTTGTTGCTCGAAACTCCGGAACAGTTTCTTGCTTCAGACCATCCGCAAGTCCGCGCCTACCTCGAGACACTCGAGCTGAAAGGAGACGACCGGTGAGCTTCTGGCATTTCCTGCAGCTTAACTGGTCGGAGTTGTTGTCGTTGGTGCAACAGCACGTCGTGCTCGTGTTCATCGCGATTCTCGTCGCGGTTGTTATCGGAGTTCCGACTGGCGTTTTGCTGACGCGTTATCGATCGCTGCGTGGACCAGTGTTGGGAATAGCGAATGTGATGCAGACGATCCCGAGCCTTGCGTTGTTTGGGTTTTTAATTCCGCTTCCGTTTATCGGCGGCATCGGAACACGCACGGCCCTCGTGGCGCTCGTGCTCTATTCGCTCTTGCCGATCATTCGCAACACCGTCACGGGAATACTCGGCGTCGATCCCAACGTGCGCGAAGCGGCGGTGGCGATGGGCATGACGAGCAGTCAGGTGCTGCGACAGGTCGAGTTGCCACTCGCGATGGGCGTGATCGTAACCGGCATTCGTGTCGCGACTGTGATTGCTGTCGGCGTCACGACGATTGCAGCCGCGGTTGGCGCGGGTGGTTTGGGTGTTTACATCTTTCGCGGGCTGCGACAGTACGACAACAACCTCTTACTTGCGGGCGCTTTGTCGGCCGCACTGCTGGCGTTGGCTGCTGATTTCTTTTTAGGTTTGCTGCAGCGTCAATTCAGTTTCGAAGCGAAGCGAAGTGTTGCCGGTTCGACCACGCGGAAGCTTCTGCTCGCCGCGGGTGTGCTGATTCTGGTGATTGGCGGGTTTGCGTTGTGGCGTGGGAGGGCCACGAGCGAGGCGCGCGTGAGTGTCGGGTCGAAGGACTTCACTGAATCGGCTCTTCTGGCTGAGATCGTGGCGCAGATGCTCGAAGCGCGCGGCGTGCCTGTCGAGCGACGTTTCGAGCTAGGCGGAAATCTTCCGCACGAAGCGATGATAGCAGGCACGCTCGATCTTTATCCCGAATACACGGGAACGTCCTACACGGCCATCCTTCATCACACACCGATCAGCGATCCGCGTGCGGTTTATGAACAGGTCAAACAAGAGTACGCCGCGAAATTCAATGTTGCGGTTAGCGAACCGCTGGGCTTCGAAAACACGTTCGCGATGCTCGTTCGCGGCGATGATGCCAGGCGGCTAAATCTCAAAACGATTTCGGATGCTGCGCCACAGGCGCCGCAATGGCGAGCCGGTTTTGGCCAGGACTTCATGTCGCGTGCGGATGGTTATCCGGGTTTTTCGAAGGCGTACGGGTTGAAGTTCGCGGAAGTGCGCGAGATGGATCTGTCGCTGACTTACATCGCACTCTCGTCAAAACAGGTGGATCTCGTCGCCGGCAACTCAACTGAGGGGCGTATCGCCACACTCGACCTCTTCCAACTCGCCGACGACCGTCATTACTTTCCGCCCTACGAAGCGGTTTACCTCGTGCGGCAGGATTCGTTAATGAGAGTACCGGCGTTGCAGGAAGTGATGACGAAGCTCGCAAACGGAATCTCGACCGATGAAATGCGGAGGCTGAATTACGAGATCGACGGGAACAAGCGTGATCCGAAGGAAGTGGTGAAAGAGTGGATAGCTAAGCGAGGTTTGTAATCCACAGATTACACAGATGGCTCTGTGTAATCTGTGAACTTATTCAGTTGTCGGCTCAAGGCACTGGGACGCCTCGGTCGGGTTTATGCGGGAAGAGTGCCACCGCCTCCTGTTGTTGGTGGATCGGTAGCCTGGGCTTCGGCCATTTCTTCCGAATCAGTACTGCCACCGCCGCCACCAGTTGTTGGCGGATCCGTTGGTTGAGGATTGTTGGTCTCGTCTAACATTGTCTGATCTCCTTGCATGTATTGGGAGTTGAGCCAGGTGGATCAACTGTCACTGATAATACCCCTTAATATCAGGCCTTGCAGCGTACTTTTTAAAAGCTTCGGCTCCCCACTGTTGTTCCAGCGTGGATCGCGTCGTTTCTGCGTTTCTCCTCTGCTCCTGGGCGATGTCGCTGTGACCTAATTCTGTGCTAGCGCGCGAGGCAATTGCCCACGCACGCCATTCGGATTCTAACTGGGTACCCCGCGCGAATCTCTCCTGTGCCTGGGTTGCTAATGTTAATGCAGTCTGGGCGTCATTTCCTTTCAGCGCCACTTCTGCGCACGCCAACAGCGCACGAGAGTGCAAAGCAAAATCGCCCCCGTTCAAGGTGGCTTTCATTGATTCGTCACAAAGCGTTCGGGCCTCGTTTTTCGCAGTCACCGCTTTGGCTAAGGCGAGAATATACTGCGCTTGAATTATGGTGTTAGATTTTTGGCCAGCCGTTTTTATCGCTTCGTTACTCTCTGCAATAGCCTTCGGCAGATCCCCCTGGATGAGTTCCATCTCCGCACGATTGCGATGGAGGTCCGGCACTAATCCGACCAGAGTCGCTTGTGATCTGAAAAGTTCGTCAAGCAACTGTTTGCCTTCTTCAGAACGCCCGAGCCTGGCAAGGATATGTGCGCGGTTTTCTTTACAGAACGCAACGAGGAAGTCATTCGTGGAACCATACAGTTCGGTAGCTTTTTCATATTGCTCAAGGGCCGCAGGAAGCTGCTCCTGTTCGAGTAGCACAGCGGCCAACTCCACGTGAGTATCTGCAATTGAGCCTTGGTTCTGACTCTGGTTAGCCAGTTCAAGTTTTTGGCTTAGAGCTTGTTGTGCGGCAGCATAGTCGCCCTTGCGGCGATACGCTCGAGCGATGTGAGTCAGGCAAAGGAAGGCATTTCGCGGATAGTTTTCCTGCTGAAAGAACTGAAGTGCTCGCTGTGCCATTTGTAAGCCTTCGTCGATGCGCAACGTTTGGATATAAATGCCCCCCAGATTCATCATTCCCAAAGCTTCGCGCAAACGGCCTTTGTTGGCGCGGGCAAAGTTAATGGCCTGGTTGTAATAGGATTCAGCCTTCTCATAATCGCCCTTGGCCGTGAATGAATTACCCAGTTCCAATAACCCACTGGCTGTCAGGTTCTCCAGTTGCTTCTGTTGCGCAAAACTGACTGCTTGCTGGGCGTAGTTTTCAGCCTCTGAGAACAGGCCACGCCTCGAAGCAAGGAAACTCAGATCGATGAGCGCAGTGATCTGTTGTGCCTCATTGCCCATCACTCGCGCGGCATCAAGTGCAAGTTGAAACTGAGTTTTAGCCTTGTCGTATTCGCTCTTGTTTCGAAACAGGATCCCACGCTGCCGATTTACTTCATTCAATCCTTCGTTATTGCTCGCGGCCTTATTGAGTCGTTCCGCCTCATCGAACATCCGCGATGCATTGTCTGTTTCTTGTTTTCGCAGGTAAACGATTCCCGCACGTAGATACGCGGTTGCATACTGACGATTGTTCAAATCGATTGCCTTCAGATAATTCTCGAGAGCCTGGTCAGTTTTGCCGTCGTTCTCATAGGCATATCCCAGATCCACATACATCGAGCCATCGTCAGGTGAGAGTTTCGCAAGCTGGGAATACGAGGTGATCGCATCACCGAATTTTCTCGTCACGGTGGCGCGGATGGCGTCTAGATACAGCGCATCTTTTGGTGATAGTGGTGAGCGGACGTTTTGACTGGTAGCTGCAAGTAATTCATCTTTTGCACGCTCCGAGTAGTCGAGCTCGGCCCACGCCTGGGCCAGACGCGCATGCGCCAGTGCGTAACCATCGTCGATTTGAATCGCCTGCGTTAGTGCCTTGCTCGCTTGATAGTACGCGCCGTTACGCAGACTCTCAGTGCCTTGTTCATACCAGTGGAGCGCTGCAGCAGAAGGCTGGTAATACGAGCGTGGCCAGAAGTAATAGATGGCCCAGATCGCAAGCCCGGTCGCGATGAACGCGGGGATGATTGACACCAGCGAGAAACGTTGCCGGCGCAACTGCATCGTCAGCGTCGCGAACGCATTCGTTCCGCGCTTGAAGCCTTCGGTGCCTTTGTCCGATCTGCTCGACACCGGTACACCGTTGGTCCCCAACGATTCCGCCGCCGCTTTCAAATCGGTCAAAAACTCAGCCGCAGTTTGGTAGCGTGCCTCGACCTTCTTTTCCAACGCCTTCATCGTGACGCGATCCAGCGATGGCGGTATTGCGGGATTGAGCTTCGAGGGCGGGTTGGGCGTGACGTGAATGATTTGCGCGCCGATTTCCAACACGCTGCTGCCGGAGAATGCGGAATGTCCGGTCAGGCACTCATACAGCAACGCCCCGAGCGCAAACAGGTCGCTGCGGCCATCGATATCCTTGCCAGTCGCCTGTTCAGGCGATAGGTAGAGCGGTGTTCCGACAATCACGTCACTGCGAGTCTTAGTTGAAAAGATCGTCCGTGCGTCGAGATCCACGCCGCTAGCAGATTGCTCGCCGAAATGTTTCACGAGGCCAAAGTCGAGCACCTTGACGATGCCGCGTTCGTTCACGAGCACGTTCGAAGGTTTGATGTCGCGGTGTACGATGCCGTGATGGTGTGCTTCGCCGAGTGCTTCGGCGATCGACGAGATGATCTCGACCGAATGTCGCATCGTCAGTCCTTCGTCGAGCATGTCACTGAGCGACTTGCCTTTGACGTATTCCATTACGATAAAAGGTTGATCGCTGGCCGTTTCGCCGTAATCGTGAACTATCGCGATGTTTGGATGGCTCAGTCCTGAAACCGCACGGGCTTCGCGAATGAAGCGCGCTCGGTAATGGCGGTCCGTCGACGTGAGAAACTTGATGGCAACGCGCCGCGCGAGATGGAGGTCCTCAGCCAGATAGACCGCGCCCATTCCACCTTCGCCTAGCTTTTCGAGGATTCGGTAATGGGAAACTGTCTGGCCGATCATGCTCGCCTGGGACCCTTACGAGTGCGAGAAAAGGAGATGCGCTCTGGAGCGAGTGCTACATTGCGGGCATTGTGCGACAAGGAGCGACTAAATTCAAGAAATCTCTTTGAAATAGGTCATATAAGTCCTAGAGGACCTATTCAACCTACAATACAGTCTCGCGGATCTTCTTCTCCTGCGCATCACGAAACTCGTGCAGCTTCTTGCGGAGCTCCGGGCGGCTATTGGCGAGGATAGCAATCGCGAACAGAGCGGCATTTGTGGCGCCAGGCTTGCCAATCGCGAGCGTTCCGACGGGAATTCCGCCCGGCATCTGAACCGTCGCTAAAAGCGAATCAAGACCATTAAGCGCGTCACTCTTCATCGGCACACCCAGCACGGGCAAGGTCGTGTGAGCTGCCATCACCCCAGCCAAATGCGCCGCGCCGCCAGCCGCCGCGATAACGACTTCCAGCCCGCGCGATTCGGCAGTCGAGCCAAACTCAGCAGCCAGCGCCGGCGAACGATGCGCTGATATCACACGACATTCGTGCGCAACACCAAACTCAGTCAGCGTTTCGTCAGCGTGACGCATCGTGTCCCAGTCAGACTTGCTTCCCATGATCACCGCCACCAGCGGATCGAAAACCTGTTCCTCTTCTTTTCCCTTTTTTCCCATTTTATTCTCCCCAACAATGTCAGCTATTCACCCTGGTCCAACGAGAAACCGCGCTCGCCGTCGAATGTGTACAGTCCTTCAGTCTTGATGAAGTCGTAACCTGAATCAGCAATGCGGCCAAGCAACGACACTACTTGTGCATGACCGACTTTTCCGCCGTCTGATTCCGGCAGAAACCGGCAGCGCCAGTGATCGGAACAGAAAGTTTCCGCGTGACCACCAGGCCAAACCTTCACGCCTCGATTACTAATCATCGTGAGTTTTACGCCCTCGCCGTTTACTTTACTGAGCGAGTCGCCGAGATCGTTTGCAGACCCGCGCGTCCAATCGAGAAACACGTCAACGCCGACCAGCTCTTTCTTCGGCGCCGGTTTCGCACTGGTTGCACTCGGCGGCGACTCCTCGCCTTTGCTGTATTTCCGAGCTTTCAGAATCTGCGGCGTTTGGCCCAGTCGCTCAACAACAGCCTCAGCAAACTCCTTCGTCCCAACTTTTTGCTTGCTGACTTTCTCGTCGTAGATGTCGTAAGTGTGAATGCCATCTTCGATTGCGCGCAGCCACGCGTTGTGAACACGCTCGGCGTGATCGGTGAGTCCGACATGGACCAGCATCATTACCGCACCCAGCAACAGTCCGGAAGGATTCGCGAGATTCTGCCCAGCGCGTCTCGGCGCCGATCCGTGAATTGCTTCAAACATCGAAACGTGCTCGCCGATATTTGCCGAACCGGCGAGACCCACCGAACCGGCAATCTGCGCCGCAACGTCCGAAAGCACGTCGCCATAAAGATTCGGCATCACGAGCACATCGAACGCTTCAGGCGTGTCGGCGAGTTTGGCGGCGCCTATGTCGACGATCCAATGCTCGTTTTCGATGTCAGTGTAT
>DASYPN010000233.1:0-6191 GCA_036006625.1 Pyrinomonadaceae bacterium
CAGGGACAACAATCAATGAGATTCTAAAAGCACCACTGACACCAGAAGAGCAGGAGAAGATAAGGAAGGCGAAAGTATATTCCGACTGCTTCCATAACGCGATGAAAGGACCAAACGAGGAGCTCGAGCGGCTCATGTACAACCAGCTAAGAAACACCATTGTGTTTTCGTTGGGTGGTAAACGCGTCTTCGGAACACTTAGTCTCGGAAGGTATTTTAGTCCTGTGTCAACTATTCTCTTTGGCGCACATTTAGGTTTGCAGAATTGGGCTCGTGAGTTAAATGAATTCGATAGAAGGACGTACAGCCCGGCTCGTAAAGCGGCTGATGAAAAATGTCGGAAAGAGGCGGGAAATTGACTCGGAGGTAAATGTGAAAGGAAACAAGGAATTAATCAAAGAGCAGCGTCGTCAGCGATTCTTTGAGGAGTGGTCGAGAATTAGAGCAGGAGGTGTAGTCAAGTTTGGTTTAAAGGGGACTACCCTGTTCTCGCTAGGGGTTTTTGTTCCCGTGTTGGTGCTCGAATTCTTCGATGATGGAGTTCCCACCGGGAAGAGGCTACTCGTTAGGCTTGTAATGAGTGTGATATTCGGTGTCATCTTGAGTGCCATCTCCTGGTGGACAAATGAGGGGAAATACAAAAACATCTTGATCGACAAGAGAATTCGCGCACGAGAGACTCAGTGAGCTTTTACTGTTTGAGGACTCGTTGGCCGTCGAGTCATTGAGATTTCCGCCTCACTGTAACATCATCACCTGTTGGTCAGGGCTTTGCCTCAGAGTCCGATACCTACTTGGACACAGTCAGTACCGCCCGCGGTAGCGCGTGGGTGCATGCGCAGCAAGCGAATTACCATTGAGTGCGTCTACGACGTACCCACCCGCTACCGCGGGCGGTACCGACTGTGTCCAAGAATATTTCGCGGCCTTTCTGGCAAAGCTGAACTGATCGAAGAATTCCCGGGCCGCAAATCTCATCTCAAAAGTGGGATTCTGAGTCCCGCAAGCGAAACGACAACTTACGATTTTTCGCATCAATATCCGAATTTGCGACGGCCGGGCCCCCACGAAAATCCCGGATTTCCTTGTCTTTCGCGCAATTCAGGCTCAAACTAGACGCCTACTCGACGGTTGGCACGGGCTTTGACATGAGCCAGAGCGGAGAACTGTATAGTTGTGCGTGAAGTTTTGAGCTAGCTCGTTCAATTCCATTCTTCGCGCGCGCATCGCCGCTCTCTCAACTGGCTTTACAGCTCTCCAAAAATTTTTTTGAAGTAAAGCACTATGGATATCAAGCGAACCCCCAAATCGAAGATCAAGAAGAAGATTCGCAATGGCGTCATGATCGTGGTCGGAGTGGCCGCACTCGGCGGGATTACGTACGGCCTAACAAAGCTGAAGCCGGCCGCGCCGACACTCGATCCGTCAACGGCGGTTATTGAGACGGTCAAACGCGGTGAAATGGTGCGCGACGTCCGCGGTAACGGAACCCTCGTTCCAGAGGTTACGCGCTGGGTCCCCGCGCCTGCTGACGGCCGTGTCGAAAAGATTCTTCTGAAGGCGGGCGTCGAAGTTAATGAATCCACAGTCATCGCCGAATTGTCCAATCCCCAGCTCCAACAACAGGCGACGGACACTGAATTACAGGTCAAAGCCGCCGAGGCCGATCAGGAAAACCTGAAAGTTCGGCTCGAGAGTGATGCGATGACGCAGAAGGCCGCGATCGCGACCATCAACTCGCAGTACAGTCAGGCAAAGATACAGCTTGACGCAGACGAGATCCTGTACCGACAGCAACTCGTCGCCGAACTCACCGTGAAGATTTCGCGCGTGGCCGTTCAGGACCTCGCGAACCGAGTAAAAGTCGAGCAGGAAAGACTCGCGGTCATGTCGAAGTCGACGAGTGCGCAGATGAATGCGGCATCTTCGCGTCTGCAACAGTTACGTGCATTGGCAGCACTGCGACGACAGGATGTTGATCGCTTGAAAGTGCGCGCGGGAACCGGTGGCGTTCTCCAGCAAGTGCTGGTCACCGAAGGGCAACAGGTTACACCCGGAACCAACATCGCTCGCGTTGCGGATCCAAACTCGCTCAAGGCTGTTTTAAGAGTTGCTGAAACACAAATCGGCGGCGTAAAAATTGGCCAGAAGGTGATCGTCGACACGCGTAACGGTTTGATCGATGGACAGGTTTCTCGCATCGACCCGGCCGCTCGCGAAGGCACCTTCGAGATTGATGCTACGTTGACTGGTCCGCTGCCGCCGAGTGCGCGTCCGGATCTGAGCGTGGACGGCACAATCGAACTCGAGCGACTGCAAGATGTCTTAAAAGTCGGCAGACCGGCGTTTGGACAGGCACAACAAACCATCGGCATGTTTGTGCTGACACCCGACGGGACGGAAGCGGAGCGGCGACAAGTGAAACTCGGCCGCAACTCCGTCAGTATGATCGAGATACTCGACGGCCTGAAGGAAGGCGATCGGGTCATTATCTCTGATACTTCGGCATTGGATAGCTACAACCGGATACGGTTGAGGTAAGTACTTGGTGCTTTGAATAATAATCGGTCCTACAGGACTTTTAGGACCTATTAACAAGAACTAGAGCACAAAATCCCGATCAGCGGTGTTCAATTAGCAAGATCGTGTACACAAATTCGTTAAGGAGCGCATGATGAGTTCTTCCGAGCCCCTGATTCACCTGGCTGATGTAAAGAAAGTCTTTTACACAGACGAGGTTGAGACGCACGCACTCTCAGGTATTCATCTCGACATTAAACAAGGTGAGTACGTTTCCATCGCCGGACCTTCGGGCTGCGGCAAATCCACACTTCTTTCGATCCTCGGCCTGCTCGACACGCCGACCGACGGTAAGTACATCCTCAATCAACACCCGGTTGAGAATCTTTCGCTTTCAGAGCGCGCCCGAATCAGAAACCGCGAAGTCGGATTTATCTTTCAGAGTTTTAATCTGATCGGCGACCTGACGGTTTACGAGAACGTCGAGCTTCCGCTGACCTATCGCGGTATGAGCTCCGCCGAACGAAAGAAGCGAGTCACCGAAGCACTCGAACGCGTGGGCATGGCGCATCGCGCGAAACACCTTCCCAGCCAGTTATCCGGCGGTCAACAACAGCGCGTCGCAGTTGCTCGTGCAGTTGGCGGACAGCCGAGCATCCTGCTGGCAGACGAGCCGACTGGAAACCTCGACTCGACTAACGGCGAAGCGGTGATGGAGCTCATGCGCGAATTGCACCGCGGCGGCGCCACCATCTGCATGGTTACACACGACCCGCGTTACGCACAGCACGCCGATCGTATCGTCCACTTGTTTGACGGCTTGATCGTCGAGGAAGAAGCCGGCGCCGATCGTCGCGAGATTATTGAAGCAAAGCGTGAATTGGCCCAAAGCGGTTTTGGAGAAATTGCATGATCAGCCTGCGCGGCGTCGAAAAATCTTTTCCCCATGGTCCAACGCGGACTTATGTGCTGCGACGGATCGACCTCGACATCAAGCCCGGTGAGTTTGTGTCAATCATGGGTCCGTCCGGAGCGGGGAAGTCGACGTTGTTACATATCCTCGGTATGCACGATCAGTCGTGGAGCGGCGAGTATTACTTCGACGATGTAGCGGTTCACAAGCTCGACGGTAAGAAACGCGCCGCACTACGCAATTCGAATATCGGGTTTGTTTTTCAGAGCTATCACCTGCTTGACGATCAAACCGTTTTCGAGAACCTCGAGTTGCCGCTTTCTTATCGCGACGTGAGCAAGAAAGACCGGCAGTCGATCGTTTGCGATACGCTCGATCGTTTTCAGATGGTAGGCAAAAAGGATCTCTTCCCGACTCAACTTTCAGGTGGCCAACAGCAACTCGTAGGCATTGCGCGTGCAGTTGTTGCGAGTCCGCGAATCATTCTTGCCGACGAGCCGACTGGAAATCTTCATTCGGCCCAGGGCAAGGAAATCATGGACATGTTCAAGCGGTTGAACGACGAAGGCACCACCATCGTGCAGGTGACGCACTCGGAAACGAATGCGGCATATGGCAATCGGATCATTATGCTTGAAGACGGTTGGATCGTGAATCCGGTGCAGGAAGAGAAAACAGGAGTAGCGGCTTACTAAAGCTCGCTCCTCCAACTGCACTGCTGTTGCAAAGCAAAGCCCGGCTTCGATTTTCAAGTTTCCCTGTAGTTGCTCATTAAGGCGTTAGTTAACCGAGCGTGGCGCAAATGAGCGCTGAACGTTGACGTCACCAGTGTGTTCAGAGCAATCGGAAGGGCAGAAAGCAGGTAGCCGTGAATACAATAACAGCCCAGGCGCCCCGCACTCTCATCGCAGACGATCAGCCGGATGTTTTGGCGGCCCTGCGGTTGCTCCTCAAAGGCGTCGGTTATCAAACCGAAGCAGCCGACTCACCTGGAGCAGTCCTCAACGCAATCCAACAACAAAAGTTTGATCTCCTGCTGATGGACCTCAACTACGCTCGCGACACAACGTCGGGAGCAGAAGGTCTTGATCTTATCTCGCGAGTTCACTCACTCGATCAAAACCTCCCAATCGTAGTGATGACTGCCTGGGCCACAGTCGATCTCGCCGTCGAATCAATGCGACTTGGCGTGCGCGATTTTGTGCAAAAGCCATGGGAGAACTCCCGGCTTTTACAAAAAATAAGAGAGCAGATTGAAAAGGGACGAGAACTGCGGCATCAGCAGGAACTCGAAGCCAGAGACCGCCTCCAGGAAAAACAGTTAAAGCTGGAGCTCGATGAAGCGCTCGAAATTCAACGTGGTTTGATCCCGCGCAGAATGCCGCAGCTTCAGGGATTTAGTCTGGCGAGCGCGTGGCAGCCCGCGCGTGCAGTGAGTGGCGATTATCTCGCGGCCTTCAAGTTAGACGCGTCGCACGCTGCGCTGTGTGTTGCGGATGTTGCTGGTAAAGGATTGCCCGCGGCGTTACTCATGTCGAACCTCCAAGCGGCGCTGAAATCGTTAACTTCAGAACGTATTTCACCGAGCGAAGTATGCGGGAAGTTGAACGAGCTGATGTGTGGCAACACGCCGTTGCGCAAGTTCGTCACCTGTTTTTATGCGGAGCTCGAAGTTCCCACGAAAAAGCTGAAGTTCACCAACGCCGGGCACAACGCACCGATGCTGATGCGCCGGAGCGGTGAATGCATCAGGCTCGATGACGGTGGCTCAGTAATCGGCGCGTTCCATAGAACAACATTTACTGAGCGCGAAATCCAGCTTCGCGAAGGCGACAAGCTATTGCTGTTTACCGACGGCGTGACGGAAGCGCGTGATACTGCCGGTGAAGAGTTTGGCGAGCACCGCCTCGAACAGTGCCTGCGATCGTATCGCGGTCGCAATGCCGCAGAGTTGCGCTCACTGATTCTGAACGAAGTCACAGAGTTTTGCAGCGACCATTTTGACGACGACGCCACGTTGCTGGCAGTCATCGCCGATTAGGTCGCAGAAGTAAAAGGAGCCAATTATGGAGAATCTTCTGAGCGATACCCGGTACGCAATAAGAAATCTCTTGAGGCGGCCTGCTTTTACCCTCATCGCCGTCGCCACTCTCGCCCTCGGCATCGGCGCCAATACCGCAATCTTCAGCGCTGTTAATGCGCTACTCCTGAAGCCGCTGCCGTTCCCCGAACTCGATCGAGTGGTTGCGATCTGGGACAAGATGCCGAGTCGCGGCGTCCTGCACAATGAAGTGACGGTTGCGAACTATCTCGACTTAAAAAATCAGAACCAAACCTTTGAGCAGCTCGCTCTTTATCGTTGGTGGAGTCCGAATCTCACCGGTGTAGAACCACCCGAACGTCTTCAGGGATTTCAAGTCACGGCGAACCTCTTCGACGCTCTTGGCGTGAAGCCGATCATGGGCCGCAACTTCACCGAAGAAGAAAACCAACCCGGTAAAGATGCGGTTGTGATTATTACTCACAGTCTCTGGCAGCGGCGTTTTGGGGGCGATCCCGAGATCCTCAACAAAACGATCACCGTCAACACCGTCACGCGCAAAGTCATAGGCGTCATGCCGCAGAATTTCAACTTTCCGAGAGGCGGTGAGATGTACGCGCCCATAGCAATGACTCCGGAGTTGATGAAGAGTCGTGGCAGTCATGGTTACTACATCATCGGCCGCCTCAAGCGCGGCACACCTATTACGAGCGCGCA
>DASYPN010000234.1:0-1780 GCA_036006625.1 Pyrinomonadaceae bacterium
GTCACACCCGCAGCACCAAAGACGCGCATCTTCGAAGGCTGCAACAGATCGAGAAGCTGTTCCTGCTGAGAAAGTTTTTCTGAAATCACCGTAATGCTGGCTGCAGTATCGATGATGAAGTTGACGTCCTTTTCGATTCCCTCCAGGCGGACTTCACCACTCAGGAATCCACTCGACGTCGTTCGTAACGGAACTTCAACCGAGCCATCGTTCGGCGCGACCGGAATGAGCGCCTGATAATTTTCAGGACGTCGCACGGTGGTCCAACTCTCAACCTGGTCTGTCTGGTTCTGTCGCACGAGCGCCATTCGCTTGGCGCCGTAATCGATCGACGTAAGATACTTCGAGACTACAGACAAACCCAGATATCCATCAACCGGAATGTGGTTGTCGAAAAATTTTCGAATATAAACCGGAACGTTCTCGATTCTGACCGTGCCAATCTCGAGCGAGTCTAGAAAGCCGTAGACGATTTCAAACTTTCCGCCGCCTCCGACTGCACGAGCGAGACCACCCTTCGCGATGGGCTTCAGATTAAGTCGTTTCGCCGTTTGTTCGGAGATAACTGACATGCCCGATCCGGTATCGAGTACAAAACGCAGCGGCTCTTTCTGTCCGTTAACACGAATCTGAAGAATCGGACGATTGTCAGTCGCTTCGAAGGAAACTGAGGAACGATAGTCGCCGGCCGCAACGTAAAGTGCTCCTTGTCTGCCGAGATAACGGAGAAAATCGATCAGACCAGCGATGCGTGCACGGCGATCGAAATCAGTCTTTGGCGCGATCTGGAGGAATCGCTCGTAGGCGTCCGCGGCCTCCTTATATTTCTCGCTTCGAGCCGCGGCCTGGCCCAGAGCGAAGACATAATCGGGTTCGTTCGAGTCCATAGACGCTGCTCTGCGCAGTGCCTGAAGCGCAAGCGGCAAACGATTCTCGTAGAGATCGACCATCGCCAGTCCAGCGACCGCCAGCGCCTCGTTCTCATTGAGTGCCAGCGCAGTGCGAAACTCTTCCACCGACAAACGAAACTCGCCGGCGCCGAGAATAGCGGTGCCGAGCAGAGCATGACCGCGAGCCGAAAGCGGATCTAGCATGATCACGCGCGCGGCGTTGTCATAAGCCCCCTGCAAATCTCTTTGCTTGAGGAGTGCAAAACTCAAACCCAGGCGCGCGTCGACGTCGTGCGCATCTTTGTTGACGAGCTCACGGAAGATCTTTTCAGCCTGTTCGTAGTCTCCTTTGCGCACGGCGCGATAACCCTTGGCGTAAACCTTCCTGGTATCGGGACTACCAGGAGCAGTTTGAGTTTGAGCGGCACCAGTGACGACACAAAACACAACGGCGGCCACACAGCAGGCCGCCATCCGGAAAAGAGACTTGGGTGTATTACCTTGCATGATTCACACCTTCTGAGTGATCGTCAGGATTGGGCATTCAACTGTTACTACTTTAAGACTTCTCCCGTCTTCATGGACCAGAGAACCAGATCGAGCTCGTCAAAATCTATGCGGACGTCGCGAGCAAACCGAACCAGTTGCTGCTCAACTTCGAGATACTTCCTTCGCGTCGAAGGTGGTGTGGCTATATCGATCACTCCGATTTCAGCCAAACATCGCATCACGTGCTTATCAAGAATCGCATGGCCTTTCACGCCGATGTTGCGCAGGAAGTGACTGGCTTCTTTATAACCCAATCCTTTGACCTGCTTTTCCTGGGCCAGCCAATCGCGCCGCTCGAAAGGATCTCGAAAGCTGCGCAAACGCTTTCGCAACTTCATGCC
>DASYPN010000235.1:0-8781 GCA_036006625.1 Pyrinomonadaceae bacterium
GTTCGTGAACTTCGAGATTGTCGAAGCTCTAATTCGTGTCCAACCAAGGGCGGCCACGGAGGGCCGCCCCTACAGTATTTTTAACCGATCAAAATCTTATGCGTACTCGAAGCGTTACACTTCTCTTTATCGCACTCCTACTTGCTTCCACCTCCATCGCCCAAACTCCACCGCGCTCGCCGACCGACACCATGCGCGATTTTTATCGTCTGATGCGCGAGAAGAAGTATCGCGAAGCGTTTGGCATCTCGATCTACCGGCCGGCGATTGAAGGACTGTCAACCGACGAATTCAACGATCTAAAAACGGATTTCGACAAGATGGCCACAGCCGTCAGCGAAAAGATTCCGGACAAAGTCGATATAACTGGCGAACAGATCAGCGGCGACGTCGCGACCGTCTTCGTAAAAGTCGTCGATGCGGATGGAAAGGAAAGAATCGAGCCGGCCGCGCTGATCAAGATCGACAACGCGTGGGTTGTTGGCGACAGGGAAAGCCTGGAACTGGTCAGGAAGTCGGGTAAGAAGTTTTTCTTTGAGGCTCGAATGAACGCCCATCACAGCGACGTTCAGGACATGTTGACGCGCATCTCACTCGCGCAGGTTGTCTATGCTCAGGGACACAACGGTCAATTCGGCAACACGGCCGAACTCATCGCCGCCGGGCTGATTCCGAAGGATCTCGAAGGGGTCGAATCGACCGGTTATCGCTTTCAGGTGGTCCGTCCCGCCGACGGCAAGTCGTGGTACGCGACCGCCGAACCCGCAGAGTATGGCCGCACCGGCCGCCTTTCGTTCTATCTGGACGCCTCGGGCGTGCGCAGTGGCGACGCTGGTGGAAAACCACTGGTGGTTAAGAATTAAACTATTGCGCCAGTCCGAGCAGGTTTTCTAGAATGTCATTTGCGACCGGCCTGATGGCTTCCCGATCGGCGCCCCCTCCTCAAGTGTTAGCGGCTTCAAAAAATGTCGGAACTGCCCCGCAGAATTGTGTCACGGCTCCGCCGTTTCGTTGGGAATCGGCGGCATTCCAGACGTGTGCGAGCGCGGCTGAGTTTCACGTTGAGCCTTTCAGATCCGCGGTTGAGTACGAATGGATATCGGCGTTTGCCGTCGCTTGATGGGTACACGCTCGATGTCAGTGCTACTGGACTGGCGCTTGTTGTACCGGCGATCAGAATCGGGGAACACTACCTCGCCGGAGACGATCGAAAGCTGCACATCAAGCTTGAACTGCCCGCTGGGCCAGTTGAGATGCGTGTAGGGACGGTGCGGTACGAGAGCCTTGAGGATGGATCAGGGTATTTGATTGGCGCTCGAATTCTGGAAATGAGCGATTCGGATCGGGCCAGTTTTGATAAATACGTCGCGAAGCTAATAGCCCACCAACCCGGCAGTTAACTGAAAAACAATCATTTGAACCGCAACGTTCCGAATACCGCAGGGACGTGGAAGTTTGGTTCTGGGGTTCTTGTCGGTAGCCACGCCAGATAACGCTCAGGGGCCTCCGGGCCGACGCAACGAAATAGGTTTGTTCGCCACGAATCGCCGGGTTTTGGTTTCGGAATAGCTTTGCTCCACGGAATTCTCATCCCAACCAGCAAATGTTCCTGCTCGAGTTTTGCGGCCGTCTTGATGCCAGAAGAGAAGTCCCAGTCAGTTTCTCGTCCTTCAGCCCGCACGATGATGCCGAGATCGATCCACTCGCCAGTGGGCGCTGCCTCAAACTCAAAATAGCGTGAAGGATTAGTCGCGTCCGGCGCAAGGAAGATCTCGCACACGTCACGATCCCAGAGGCCAAGTGTCTTTCGATCCGTTTGCGGGTTATCGGAGACGATCAAGGGCTCACGCTGCACACCCACGAACAGAACGTGAAGCGCTTCGTCGGACCAGCATATTCTCGCTTCTGCGTGGCGATCCGGCGCGGCAGGTTCGCCGGACCAGTAGTGCTCAATCGTGATTGGTTTGCATTGCTGCCAGACGGGGTTGTCGAAGTCTGATTCGCTGATCGGATAGCTGGCATGTTTCGCGACGATTAGAGTCATGGTAAGCATGAAGTCGGTTTCACAGGATTACAGGATTTTCAGGATGATCATGTAAATCCTGTTCATCCTGAAATCCTGTGAAGCTAACTTCGAGATTTTAAACAATCATCAATCAATTGCTCCGGATCGTCACTACTAAACACGCGCGCTGTCGTGCGTTTTCCAAAATGCTGTAAAAGATATTCTGACTCGTCAGCGACGCCGCCAGTGCCGGTCAAACAGCCGATAACCTTCCCTTCATCATGCGCAATCGTGAATTCGTTGAGTGAGCCCATCGCGCCTGCAATGACGAGCACGATGTCACACGATCGAACGAGCACAACATTCCGTCCCTTCAACCCAAACCCTGTGTAGATCAACGCGTCGCAAGCATCCGTCGGCAACTTGTAAACCTCGCGGTGTTCGCGTTCGTTACTCCCCGGCGAGATCCCAATGTGAAACACACCCGCATCGTGAGCTGTTTTCCCGACAACATAGACAATGCCCGTGGTCGCGCCGGTAAGAAGCACCACATCCTTCGTTGCGATCGCCTGCGCGAGCCGTTCGGCCTTCCCGACGAGTGTGTTTCCAGTTTCAAGACGTGCACTCTCCGAAGCCGCCGATCCCATAACTCCGACTTTAATTCTCATATCAGTCATTGCCTATTGAGGGTTGAACCACTTGTTGCTCACGCATCTGGCTCGGCGCTTCACGCACATTCCGGTTCCACCAACGTCGAGTCAAGAACCACGTAATACCCGGTAGTAAGAACAGGATGCCGATGCCGACAGTTACCGTTCGCGGCGAAATATTGAAACGTGTGAGCAACTCACCGGTAACGTAATTGGATGCTGCCATGGTCAACGTCACCAATGCCAACTCGGCCGCAAACACACGACCGCGAAAGTTATCAACGACTTCTTTCTGTAGTATCACGGTGGAGAAAACCCAGAGAATACTTCCTCCACAATGTGCGATTCCCAGCACGACGAGCGCAAAAATGAAATTCGTTGCACGACCGAAGGCGATGTAAAAGGTGCCGCCAATGAGAAATGCAATGCCGATGGCGGCTTGCATGCCTTTGGCGCCTTCGCCGGAAACGCGCCGCGCGACAAGCGGTCCGATGGCAGTTCCGATTCCGCGCGCCGCGAATAGCACACCGATTCCGCCGCCCGCATTCTTGCCCATCGGAAAAATCCGCTCACCAAAGACAGCCAATAGCGTCAGTATTCCTCCGCCCAACCCCCAGGCAGGCTTAACTAGCAACGCCGCGAGCACACGAGGCCGATCTTTCACATACCTGATTCCCTCGATCGTCTCGGTTATACCCAGTAATCGACCGATAGACACCTTTTGGCGCTGGCGCTTGGGACGTTTCGGAACACGAATGTTAGCGATCAAGACTGCCGACAAGATGTAGCTCGCTGCGTCGAGAATGAAAGCGGCATCAGTTCCAAGCGTGCTGGTGATCAGACCTCCAATAGCCGCGCCAAGAGTGAGCATTGCCGACCACGTCACCGACGATATCGCGTTGGCCGTAACTAATTCACGAGGTTCGACGATCGAAGGAATCGCCGCCGTCTTCGCCGGCTCAAAAAATGTCGACAGTCCCAACTGCAAAACCGTTAGCACATAAATTATCCACAACTGATCAGCGCGTCGCACAAAAAGAAAACCGAGCACAACGACCGCACGCAAAATGTCAGAGATGATCATGATGCGCCGGCGGCTGAACCGGTCAGCAATCACACCCGAAATCGGTCCGAAGAAAAAACTCGGAACAAAGCGCGCGACGAGAAGCAGACCCACATCACGTCCCGACCCGGTCAGTTGAAGAATGAGCGTGTAAAGCGCGAGCGTGTCGAACCAGTCGCCCATCTGACTGACAACCTGACCAAGCCACAGTTGTCTGAAGCTGCGATTTCGACTCAGCAGATCGATATAACCGGTCTGTGTGTTTGCGACTTCCATGTAGTTTTGAATTGGGCGCTACTTTGGAGTGCGGTGACTTGTCACCGCTTTGGTAAACATACCAAAGCGCCAACAAGTTGGCGCACTCCAAAGAAACGCTAGTTTATCAGCTTGACTGAACTTCTCAATCTGACCTGTCAGAATGGAATGAAGGGCGCGAGTTCATCGAGAAATCGAGGGAATTCGCGCGGCACAGCAGTTGAAAAGTAGGACAGCGCGGCGAAGAGGCCTTTAGGCTTCGCGGGCTCTCCGCACGGGGTCCGTAGCCGCAAAGTTCTATGACGACAACCAGTCGTGAGACATCTCACCCAGCACGGCAGCCCGCCCGACAGGGGCTGCCACTTGCCCAATTCGCCGGAGACAGAGCTGAGTTGCTCCCAGCTTTGTCTCCGGCAGCTACATTGCGCGAGTTGATATCTCATTGGTGGCACGCGAACCAGCTATTTATCGCGTGGACGTTGCTTGTTGTTCCACTCGTGCTGGAATTGATCTACGGAACGTTTCTCTTGCCCTTTTTCATACTCACTCCGATTTCGATTCTTGCAACTTATCTCATCTATCGCAGTGCTCGATCGCGTTTGCAGTCAAAGACAAACGAGGTCGAAGCACTGAGCCAGCTTCATCTCGCAACCGCCGAAGCTCTCGCCACCGCGATCGATGCGAAAGATCAGACAACACATTGCCACGTTCGGCGCGTGCAGATTTACGCGGCGGGAATGGGCGAAGTGTTTGGGCTTAGTGCGGATGAAATCGCCGCGTTGAAAGCAGGTGCGTTGCTTCACGACGTCGGCAAGCTCGCGGTGCCACCGCACATTCTCAACAAGCCCGGGCCACTGACACATGCAGAGTTTGAGAAGATGAAGATTCACACAGTTGTCGGGGCGCAGATCCTCGGTCGTGTGGATTTTCCATATCCCGTGATTCCGATCGTCAGACACCATCACGAACAGTGGGACGGTCGCGGTTATCCCGACAGACTCCGCGGCGAACAAATCCCGATCACAGCTCGCATCATTTCTGTAGTCGACTGCTTCGACTCGATTCGTGAAGATCGACCGTTTCGACGCGGTATGACGCTCGATGAAGCGACTGCCCTTTTGCTTCGCGGCGCCGGTATTCACTTCGATCCGGCCGTGGTCGAGCAATTCATCAAAAACCTGCCGCGATTCGAAACTGAGATTGCAAGACGTGGTCTTGAACACCAGCCTATTACTCACTCGAGCGAGCCGCCGATTCAACTGAGTGAAGTTGACATGACGCAGACTCGTGAGCGTGGTTCATACATCGCTTACGACCAGATCAAGAAAGCGCATCGCGAAGTGTACGCGTTGTATGAGATCGCGCGGACGTTTGGGACTTCGCTCGACGTCGAGCACACGCTCGAGATTCTTGTCGACAAGGTGGGCCACGTGGTTCCCTTCGACACCTGCGTTGTCTACTTCTACGACGAGAACAAGGGTTATGCGACTGCTCGACACGTCGCCGGCAAGAACGCGCAGAAGTTAGCCGGACGGTGTATTGCGCTCGGCGAAGGTGTCACAGGATTTGCGCTAGCGAATCGCAGCGCAGTTAACCAGCTTCATCCGAGTCTGGACTTCACAGACATCAATCCTGAAGCAGGGATCAAGTACCGTTCGATGGCGTCGTTGCCGTTGTTCAAGGATGATCTTCTGTTGGGCGCAATATCGGTCTACTCGAGTGAGCTCGAGCAATACACCGACGATCACATGCGGCTTTTGGAGACGGTGACGCGACTCGCGTCAGACGCACTCGGAAATGCGATGCAGCATGCCGAAGCGGAGTCGAACGCGTTGACCGACCAGCTCACGAGTCTGCCAAACGCGCGTTACGTGGCTTTGCGTTTTGAGGAAGAAGCGGCGCGTGCACGGCGCACAGATCGATCGTTTCAGGTGATGATGCTCGACCTCGACGAGTTTAAGAACGTAAACGATACTTACGGTCACAAAGTTGGAGACAAGGTGCTGCGCGAAGTGGCTCAACTGATACAGGGACAGTTGCGCGAGTATGACTTTCTGGCGCGTAACGGCGGCGATGAGTTTGTCGCGCTCGTGCAGGAAGTTGTCGGCGCGCAGGTCGAGGATCTGTGCATGCGCATCGAGAGCGCCGTTTCGAAATTCTCACTGCCAGTCGGAAAAAACCGCTCAGCCCGCGTGGGAATCAGCATCGGCACCGCGACCTTTGGTGTTCATGGCGAGACTTTGGACCAGCTCGTAGTCGCCGCCGATAACGAAATGTACCGAATGAAATCGAGCCACAGGTCGACGCGTATTGAAGATGCGCCAATGAGCGCTGACCTGCAAAATTCGCCGCCTTTCTAACTGTAGTGCGTCAGTTTGAAATTACGCCGAAGGCGTTCGCTAATTTCAGCCCAGGGTTCGAGCATCGCGAGAACCCTGGGAACAAACAAAAATACGCTTCAACCCTGAAAGGGTTTGTTTTAAGAGGAACCCTTTCAGGGTTGGTTGCTTTTCTCAATGATGATCCCAGGGTTCTCGCTGCGCTCGAACCCTGGGCTGGGGTTAGCGAACGCCTTCGGCGTTATTCGTCTGCTGAAATTAGCGAACGCCTTCGGCGTAATTTCAAACTAAGACACTACCTTTCTAAGAGATTTCTTGACATAGTCCTCACTCATCGCTTTCAATCGCATTGGGCGTGTTTTCACGACATGCCCTGCTGAAAGCATGGTAGCTCCCGCCGAAAATCAAAGCGCGACACTTCTAATTGTTGACGATGACGCAGCCGCTCGCGATCGGCTCCGAGAAATCTTCGAGACTGCCCAGTATCGCGTCGTAACTGCGACCGAAGCTTCGTCGGCATTGCGTGTGCTGAAAGGCGTCCGCTGCGATCTTGTCGCGCTCGACCTCGAGATGCCGGGCGTCGACGGGCTCGCGCTTTGCAAACTGCTCCGCGCTCAGCCAACTACGAGCAAGTTGCCCATCATCGCGCTGTCGGAAAGTGACGATGAAGCGCGCAAGGTACAGGCATTCACAGCCGGCGCTGACGACTACATCACCAAACCCTCCACCCCAGGCGAACTGTTGTCGCGGGTCAGCCTCCACGTTCGTACGTCACAACGCGAGTGGGCACTGATCGGTAGTAACCGCGAGCTTAGATTCTTGTCTGACATCGGTCGCGGATTGTTGCGCGCACTCGAACCCGAGCAGCTCGTCCGTCGTGTTGCCGGCGCGACTTACGAAGCTATTGACGCTTCGATGTGCGCCGCGTACGTGACTGTTGGTCGCGACAAACACGCGATGTGCGTATTTGATCGCGAAGGCAGTGCCGATGATTCGACGTTGCTCGATTCCGACGCGATGCAGCTTTGGTTACGCTCGGCCGAGTCAGCAAATGCATTCTTGATCACGGATAAGAGCTCGTTTCTGCTTCGCGACGATGTTCACGCGGCTGAGTTTGTAGCGCCGTTTCGTTTTGCCGGACGCTCGAAGGGCGCGCTGATTGTCGCGTTTGATCGTCCCGGGGAATGTGGCGAGACTGAGCGACGTTTGATCGAAGCAGCCGCGCAACAGACCTCGCTGGCGGCGCACATTTGCTCGCTTTACCAGGCCGCGCGAGACACGTCGGTAAGTCTGGCGAGAGAAGTTGAAAGACGAACGGCCGAGAGTGAAGCGCAGAAGAGATTCATCGAAGCGATTGTCGATAGTCTGCCGTTGTCGCTTTACGCGATCGATCGTGAGTATCGCGTGGTGGCGTGGAACCGAAATCGCGAACTCGGCGAGCTCGGCATTCCGCGTGGTTCGGTGCTCGGGAAGAACGTATTTGAAGTGCTCACGCGACAGCCGCGCGATGTCCTCGAGGAAGAGTTCGAGCGCGTGTTCGAGAGTGGTGAGATCGAACGCATCGAGCAGGAGACGCCATCACCCAAAGGCGATATCCGTCACTGGGTGATCAGCAAGATTCCAATGTGGGCCGATAACACCGGCCTGGTCAGTCACGTCATCACAGTCGGCGAGGAAATCACGGATCGAGTGGAGGCGAATCGGGCAATCGCACGCGCGGAGAAACTTGCGGCGGTTGGCCGTCTCGCTGCGGGAGTGGTCCATGAAATCAACAATCCCCTCGCGACGATTTCAGCCTGTGCTGAGTCACTCGAAGCTCGTGTGAATGATGGAGAATTCGATGGTTCGCCGGGACTTGAAGATTTGCGAGAGTACCTCGGGCTGATTCGCAGCGAAGCGTTTCGTTGTAAGAGCATCACGATGGGACTGCTGGATTTTAGTCGCACACGAACATCAGACCACGTCACCATCAACCTCATAGACGTGATTCAATCAGCAATCAGGTTGTTGTCGCACCAGAAACGCGATGCCGAGATCGAATTCATAGTCGACGTCGCGGTCGATTTGCTGCCTGTATCGGGCGATCCCGGACAGTTGCAACAAGTCGTCATAGCGCTGGCTACTAATGCGCTTGACGCGATGGGCGAGAGCGGTGTGCTGACAATCGTGGCGCGCAATGAGGACCAGAACGTTGTGATGGAAGTGAGCGACACCGGCGTCGGAATCAGCCCGGAAAACCTCCCAAAGATCTTCGAACCATTCTTTACGACCAAGGAAATAGGTCGGGGAACCGGTCTCGGACTGGCGGTATGTTATGGTATCTTAACCGAGCATGGCGGCACTCTTGACGTGCAATCAACCGTGGGAACAGGCACCACTTTCACGATTACCCTTTCCGCAGTCAAGCTAAGCGAGGAACAGACAGGTTGAGTGAGCAGCAACAGCAGGCACGAATTCTGATCGCAGAAG
>DASYPN010000236.1:0-9713 GCA_036006625.1 Pyrinomonadaceae bacterium
CCCGCAAGGCAATCCGGAATTTCTGCTGAAGATCTTTTTGATGGTCCAGTTTATCGCCGTTGTCGGCGCACTGCTTTTCGAGCGACTCGCGTATCTCATCAAGACGAAAAACGCGATCATCGTTTCACTCGTCATCTGGTCTGGCATCGTTATCTATGCTTTCCGGTTTTTGCACAGCGTGGCGGAAGCATGGGTGATGGCAGCCGTGATCGCAATCGTTCTAGGCGGTTCGCAGGCCCTCTCCAGATCGCTTTTCTCAAGACTCATTCCCGACGGTAAAGAGGCCTCGTTCTTCGGTCTCTACGAAGTCTCCGAACGTGGCACCTCCTGGATGGGCCCATTGCTATTCAGCATCGTAATCGCCCGCACAGGCTCCTACCGCCTCGCGCTGTTATCGTTGATCTTCTTCTTCGTGGTGGGCTTGATCGTACTTTGGACCACGAACACAGATAAGGGTGTTCGCGAGGCCGCTGAACTAGTCCCTCGTGAGGCTTAATCGAACGAGATTCTTTAGCCGGCGATCTTACGTTCCTTCGATCCTCTATTCGCTATGCACTCGGCGGAACAGAATGTAGCTAAACCTGAGTTGAGGCTCAGGGCACGTTCGGCAGGGATCCATGTGCCGCAACTGGCGCAACGGACCAGTTTGTTCTTCGAAGGTGTTTTCGGTTGCGGCGCCGTCGTCGTGGTAGTGATGTCCACTGCCGCATTCAGTGACTTTAAGATCTTCTGAATGAGCTTGAGATATGGGCGGACGCGTGAGTAGACGAGTACAAAGATGATACCGACAAGCGCCGCTATGACGAGGTATTTCATTACAGGATCAACAACATCAAATCCTGTCTACGAGCGTTCCCCCGCGCCGGAACCGTAAGGCTCGTCCTGCGAGCGACGTCGTGGCATCGGATCACTTGCGCGGCGTCGAGGTTGCGAGTCTTTAGTGCGACGGTCGAGTGTTCCGGCAGGCAGTCCCTTACCATGTACGGCTTCTTCCAGGATGCGCGTGATCTCCTGTGAGAGCGTTCGATGCTCGGCAGCCGCGCGGCGTCGGAGAGATTCCTTCAAATGATTAGGAACATATGCGCCTATAAATACCCCTTTGCGATTAGCCATCTATCCGCCTCTCTCTATGTCGGGTGAGATATCAACCCTGCAAATACGGAACAGGTCTGTAAGCCGAATTCTGTACTTCGATCTAAGACCGAAGTGGCGATCATTCATCTAGTCCAGCCGTTGCCGGCTGGCTCCAGCGACCTACCCGGAGGTCGTAGCGGACCGAAATCCGCTTCGGGCGGGCAGCCCTTGTGACGCCTCCCTATTTGGTCTTGCACCGCGAGGAGTTTGCCTGGCCGCGCATGTCACCACGCGCGCCGGTGCGCTCTTACCGCACCGTTTCACCCATCACCCTTAACGGGCTGGTTTGTTTTCTGTTGCACTTGTCGTCGTCCGGCAGCCAAAACCGCCAGACGCCCCGCCGTTAGCGGGCTCGCTGCCCTATAGTGTTCGGACTTTCCTCTCCCGGCTGACGCCGGCAGCAACCGCCCGACCTGTTCACTTGCAAGGCGGGCCGATTATAGCAAACGGGGTTCAACGGGTATAGCCACGGCTCAGACTGGCACTCAGCCGAAGTATTTGAAGCCAACGCGAAGACCGTTTGTCCACTGGGGTGGGATTGAGAGCGCGACGGTAATCGAGGCGATAGCGTGAGAGAGTGCAAGGGCGTAGAGGTTTGGTTGTTTTTGATAGACGAGCGCCCAGATTAGTCCACCGAGAAATGTAAGTGCGAACAGCAGAGGGTTTGGCAGATGAACCACGGCAAAGAGCAACGCCACCAGCAGCACGGTCTTCCAACCCTGCCCGAAGACAATTTGAACGCGGCGGTTTAAATACCCTTGCAACGCGTATTGCTGAAACAGGGCCCAAAACGGGACGAGGAAGAATCGCCAGCGGAACGGGCGGTCGGCGAAGTGAAAGCCTGAGATAAAGACGAGCAACGCCACGACAACGATTGTTGGAATGACCAACAACTTCACGGCGGCAAGGAAGTTGTCGAAACGAAAGCCGATGTCGCGCAGAGTCTCACCGTAGATGCGATGCGAAGAGATCATCAGCGTGAGTGCGAGGATAATCGGAATAGCGAGTGCGATCTTGTTTGTGCCGATGAATGCAAGAACCACCCACTCGGCGATCAAACAGGAGAGGAGCACAGACACGATCTCCCACAGCGCAATAGTTGACTGTTTGAGTGAGAGCTCTGTTTGCATGTTAGACAGGATTTCAGGATGTGCAAGATGAACAAGATGAAATCACGTAAATCCTGGCAATCTTGTTAATCCTGTGAAGCCCAACCTCCATCTCCCTTGACCTTGAACCTGATCGGATCCCCAAGCATCTGCAACGTGTATCGCGTACCAGCTCCACTCGCATGCAATGCATAGACTCTAGCTTCGTGCGACCCTGATGCAAGTCCATCAACAGGAAAGCTGTACCCATGCCACTCGTCTTTGGACCAACCAGCCGCAACAACATCCGGTCGCGAAACATGAGCCACCTGCGTTCCGATCAACTTTCCATCGACAAACAATTGCACCTCGACACGTCGCCACGGATCCGCATCGCTCACAACCCACCCGGAAATACTCTTCGTCCCAGCCACAGCTTCGCCCCAACCATGAAACGTCGGCGGGAAAGCGTTCAGGTAAACAACGACTGCAATCGTCCCGACGAGAATGGTTTCAAGTATGGATTTCGCAATCAGGAGATTGACGAGACGAGTCATAAGTTATTTCGGAAGCGCGTTCGGCGGAAACAGGTCCGGCCAGCGCGTCTTGAACTCAGTTCTCACGAACTCTTCAACTTCATCCGCTGTCCCTGCCGCCAGACACCTCAACGCAACCTCACGCGCTTCATCAGTTTTTATCTGCGAAAGAACTGCTCGGACGCGCGGGATCATCGCCGGAATCATACTGAGATCCGTCGTGCCCAGACCCGCCAGCAACACGGCATAAGCGGGCGTCGACGCCATCTCACCACAAACGATCACCCGAATATTCGCGTCCTTCGCGGCCTTCAACGTGCGACTGATCCCGTAAAGCACGGCAGGATGCAGCGTCCGAAACCACTCAGCAACCTTATCGTTGCCACGGTCCACGGCAAGCGTGTACTGGACCAGATCATTAGTGCCTAACTCAAAAAAGTCTACCTCACCCGCGATCTTCTCTGCCGTCAAAACTGCCGACGGGATTTCGATCATCGCGCCAACCTGAACCTCTGCAAACGTCGCATTCTCAGCCGCCAGCCGCGCGGTTTCTTCGTCAATCACTCGCCTCGCCGAACGCACATCAGCGACGTCGGCAACCATCGGAATCACGAGACTCAATCGCCCCTTCGCAGCCGCTCGCAGGATCGCACGAACCTGCGTGCGCATGATCTCTTTGTGATGCAGGTTGAAACGAACGGCTCGCAAACCGAGCGCAGGATTGCGCTCCCGTTCTTTCAGATCCGGCCCAAACTCTCCACCGACATCGAAAAGCCGGACGATCGCGCCATACTCTCCCGCAGCTTCAGCCAACAACCGGTATGCTTCGTACTGCTCTATCTCCGAGCCCATTAATCCCGGACGCGACAAAAGAAACTCCGAACGAAATAATCCGACTCCACACGCTCCAAAATAACGCACTGCATGAAACTCTGTCGGCAGCTCGACGTTCGCGCGCAACAGAATCTGAACACCATCGCGAGTCGTTACTGGTCCAAACTCTTCGACACTCACCTCGTGCGTAATTGGCCGAGGCTCGTGAACTGTAAACCGGTAGTGTTCGAGTGTCTCTGTCGCAGGATGCAGGATCACTTCGCCCGCGCGAGCGTCGACAACGATCTGATCGCCCGTTCGTGTGCGGTGATAAAAGTTGCGCAAACCAACCACGGCAGTCAGACCAAGTCCTCTCGCGATGATCGCCATGTGCGAAGTCCAGCCACCCGCGTCGGTGGCGATCGCTTTGACGTGATTGAGATTGAGCTCGGCGATTGTCGATGGAAGCAACTCTGTGGAAACGATGACGGCATCTTCAGAGAGGTTCGGATACTTCGGTCCCTCGCCGGTCAGATTTGAGAGCAAACGCTGGATCACGTCTTCGATGTCGGAACCTCGCTCGCGTAAATACTCGTCGTTGATCTGTGTGTAGATCGAAAGCAGCCGGTCACCTACAACCTTTGCGGCCCATTCGGCGTTCGAGTGCTCTTTGACGATGTAGTCTTCGACGTCGCGCGTTAGTTTGGCGTCCTGGAGAAAGAGGAGATGCGCGTCGAAGATGTATGCGTGGCCGCGACCGAGCTCCTTCTCGGCGCGATCCTTGATGGCTTCGAGTTGTCGACGCGAGAGTCTGACAGCCGCGCGGAAACGTCGTCGCTCGCGTTCGAGATCAGATTCGGCAATCTCGGCGCGATAGACGTTGGGCGTGCCTTCCTGCAAACGCAGCACACGACCGATCACGATGCCGTCTGAAACGCCCAGGCCCTTACAACGCAGTTCCTCTGTAGCTCGCGGAAGCTGCTCGCCACCGGCCTTCTCGTTCTCGTCGAAGTCACGCTCAAAAAGACCGACAACTGCATCGAGTGCTTCCTGCTCATCAACTCCATTAGCGACGATCTTCAGATCAGTGCCACGACTCGCGGCGAGTGTCAGAATACTGAGAATCGACTTCGCATCTGCCTGAGCATTGCCGTCGAGACGTTGGATTGTGAGAGTGCTTTGAAACTGACTCGCCACGCGTACGAGATTGGCAGCGGCGCGCGCGTGAAGACCGAGGCGACCGGTGACCTGAAGTCTGCGTTCAGCCACGTTCAATCAGCTCCGGATTTAGTTGGCGGCTCTGCCAGAAGGGCCCCGGCGAGATAAATGCCCTGCCGGCCCTGATCCCGAATCTTTGGTCCAATCTCTTCGAGTGACTCTTCGGCCGTAGCTGTCGCGAGCTTGATGACCATTGGCAAATTGACGCCGGTGATCACTTCTACGGATCCTTCTTCGAGAAACATTGAAGCAATGTTTGTGGGAGTGCCGCCGAACATATCAGTCAACAACAAGACGCCTCTACCTTGCGACACTCGCGTGATGGCTCGCTGCACTTCATCCCGCGCGGCATCGACGTCGTCGTGCCATCCGATCGAGACAGCAGCGATGTGTGAGATTGGGCCAACGATCATCTCAGCGGCGGCGAGCAGCTCACCCGCGAGGTGACCATGAGTTACGATGACGCCCGCTACTTTTTTTGCTTCGGTCATAGTTTTTGCCGCGGATTACGCGGATTTCCGAACCCGATTTTGTTTACGAACGTCGCGATGTGATGCGTGCGCGTCAAAACCCGCTTTACGCAACGCACGCGCAAGTTCGTTGGCAATCATCACCGAGCGATGACGGCCGCCAGTGCAGCCGATTCCAACCGTCACATATGATTTGCCTTCACGTTTGTAGAGCGGCAGCAGGTAAGAAAGCAAATCCGTAAAACGTTTCAACGTCTCCTTCACTTCATCCTGTGACCGAAGATAATTGACCACGCGCCTGTCATGACCAGACAAACGTTTCAGTTCCGGAACGAAGTGCGGGTTTGGCAAATGCCTGACGTCAAACAATAACTCCAAGTCGCCCGGGTTGCCATATTTGTGACCAAAGCTCATCACCTGAACACGCATCGGCGCGCCCTCGCGATCGAAGCTGAATCTCTCGAGCAAAAACCTGCGAAGGGTGTGAACTGTGTGATCCGAAGTGTCGATGATCTGGTCTGCGTGCGCGCGAATAAGCGACATCGCGTGGCGCTCATCTCTGATTGCAGCCAGAAGTCCCTGGCCCGTATCTGCCGGCTGCGGACGGCGTGTCTCGCTGAAGCGATACTGCAAAACATCGTCGGAAGCTTCAAAGAAAAGAACGAACACCTTCAATCCGAGACTTCGCAACTCGTCGAGCTGTTTTTCAAAGTCGGCCAGAAAGCCGCCTTCGCGAATATCGATCACGAGTGCAGCGCGCCTGATTCCCTTCTCTTCGTCCTCCGACACTAGGCGGCCAAACGTCGGCAGCATCGTGACGGGTAGATTGTCGACGCAGAAGTAGCCGAGATCCTGAAAGGCGTTTGTGGCTGAAGACATTCCGGACCCGCTCAGTCCGGTAATGATCACGATATCGGGGGTGTTCATGTAATTATCTAGCCACAAAAAGGCACAAAAGACACATACTGAAATCAGTCTGTGCTTCTTTGTGCTTCTTTGTGGCTAATTTCTTTTTGTGCCTTTTGTGGCTAAGGTTCGATGAGTCCGTAGTTGCCGTCGTTTCGTTTATATATCACTCCGAGACGCGATGTATCCGCATCGCGAAATACAAGGAACTGATCCGTTTCGCCTGACAATCGCATTGCTGCTTCTTCCGCGGTCATTGGTTTAACTGCGTAACGACGCGCGGGAATAATTCGCGGCGGGCGCGGTGTTGCTTCGAGATGACCATCGGGCTGTGGCGCAACGCGGCTCACAGACTTCCCACTCTGTTTCCGATCGATAATCTTTTTCTTGAGTTTGACCGCCTGCTTCTCGATCTTCGCCATCGCGCGCGTGAGCGCCATGTACATGTCGGCGTTTGTGTCCTTGGCGGTCAACGTATGCTCGCGCCAGGTAACGATGATTTCTCCAATCTGTCGATTCTTCTCGACGTCGATGATTACATGCGTATTCAGAGTTGAGTCGCCATTGAAAATATGATCGAGCTTCTTGAAATGATCCTCGACATGACGGCGAATTGGTGGTGAAACCTCAACGTGTCTGCCAGTGTATTCAAATTTCATCAGCCTCTCCCTCCTCGACAGGGTAACAAAAAGATACCAATCCCCAACCTGACCGATCGCGAGTCAGGCTTAAGGATACGAATTGATACTAAGCTTGATTCGCGTCGTGCTCAGCGGGGCGTTAAACGACGGCGCGACGCTCGCGGGAACCGGGGATTTGCATTTGGTCGCGATATTTCGCAACTGTTCTACGCGATAATTTGATTCCATCCTTCGCCAGTATTTTAACAACCTGATCATCGGTAATGGGATTATGCGAATCTTCTTCTTCTATTAATTTTTTGATCTTCAACTTAATGATGCGCGTCGAAATCTCTTCGCCATCTTCGTTGAGCATTCCTTCTGTGAAGAAACGACGCAGCTCGATGACGCCCTGTGGCGTGTGCGCATACTTGCGATTCACCACTCGCGAAACCGTCGACAAATGCATGCCAATATCTTCAGCAATGTCTTTCAACATCATCGGCGTGATATGTTGCACACCGTGGTCCAGGAAGTCCCTCTGACGCGACACAATTGATTCGACGACTTTATAAATCGTCTGCCGGCGGTGTTCGATGTTTCGCAGCAGATCGACTGCCGAACGCATCTTTTCGCGAATAAAACTCTTCGTCTCGTTGCTGACTCCCTGGCTCAGCATTGTTTGATACTGCTGGCTCACACGTAAACGCGGGCTGCCGTCGTCAGCAAAATAAATCACGTAATCTTCGTCGTTCTCGTCGAGTTTCTCGATGTAGATCTCAGGACTGATCAGAATCGGTTCTTCCGACGAATATCGCCGGCCCGGATATGGATCGAGAGTGCGGATAAAATGTAACTCTTCGAGGAGTGTTTCGACATCGATACCGATCTGCTTCGAAAGATGCGGCAACTTGTGCTGCTGCAAGTCTGAAAGATGCTCACTGATCAACCTCGCAGCGAGTCGTTCGCTTTCGCCCAGCACTTCGAGCTGGACCAGCAAACACTCTTTCACATCACGCGCACCACACCCGACAGGATCGAGCCGCATGACTTCCTGCCGCGCACGCTCGACTACCTCTTCCGAAACCTTTTCCATCGCGGCCATCTCTTCGTTAGTCGCATTGAGACGACCGTCAGCATTGAGATTGCCGATCACGCAGATCGCAGCATCACGAACGTCACTGTCCATGGAACTCATGTTGAGTTGCCACTCGAGGTGATCCGCAAGTGATGGTGGTCGCGTAAGGAATTGTTCGAAAGTAGGAGCGTCTTCTTTGTACTCGATCTCCTGCGTCTTGTAACCGGGATCGAGATAGTCCTGAAATTCGCGTCCGAAATCGATTTCTTCGAAAGCGTCGCGTTGCGAATCATCAGTAACGCCCTCGTCGGCAACGCCTTCTTCGTGTTCAGCAGCCGCGACCGCTTCGCCGCCATCGCCCTCAACATCGGTGGCAGGCAAGCTCGACAAAACTTCAGCGTCACCCGAGCCATTCGTCGCCGGGCTTCCCGCTTCCGGACTGCTTTCTTCGAAGGAATTTGAATCGGAGCTGGCAAGATGATCGAGGACCTTCTCGGCGATCTCCTGCACCTCTTCCTGGCTCGGCACTTCTTCGAGCACAGGATTCTCCAACAACTGTTGCTGAATGAGGTCGCTCAATTCGAGCGTCGTCATTTGCAGCATTTCTATGCGCTGGCGCAACTGTGGCGTCAGGACAAGTCGTTGGGAGAGGCTGGTGGTTAGCTTAAGAGACATTCGTCAGATCGAGTGCCTAGTCTTCTACTGCATCTTTTCGGATTATGCGGCTTGTGGCCGTACGGGAGGATTATACCCGATCAGAGTTCGCTGTGGCAGATTCTCTGTGCCACAAAGAAGGAAAGAAGACACAAAAGTGTAAACATTCACATGCGAAATTTTTCGCCGAGGTACAATCTGCGAACTTCAGCGTCATCCGTAAGGTCGCGCGGTTGGCCCGAACGAAAAATTTTGCCCTCGGCCATTATATACGCGCGGTCCGTCACGCCAAGAGTTTCGCGCACGTTGTGATCGGTGATGAGAATCCCGATACCACGATTCCGCAGATAGAGTATTACATTTTGAATATCATCTACTGCTTTTGGATCGATACCGGCGAACGGTTCATCGAGCAGGATGTACTGCGGCTCCGTTGCCAGGGCCCTTGCGATCTCGGTGCGCCGCCGTTCACCACCCGACAGCGCATCGCCACGCGTGTTTCGGACATGAGCGATGCCAAACTCTTCAAGCAGTTCTTCGAGACGTTTCAACTGTTCACGACGGCGGAGCCCGGTCGTCTCCAAAACGGCGAGAATATTTTGCGCTGTCGTCATCTTGCGGAAGACTGAAGGTTCCTGCGGCAGGTAACCGATTCCGAGGCGCGCGCGCAGGTACATCGGAAGTTTGGTGACGTCCTGATCACCAAGCAGAACGTTGCCGGCATCGGGACGCTCGAGACCGACGATCATGTAGAAGGTCGTCGTCTTTCCGGCGCCGTTCGCACCCAGCAGCCCAACGACCTCGCCCTTCTCAACCTGGAGGCTGACGTCATCAACCACACGACGGCGCCCATAACTTTTCAGAAGATTTGTGGCGCGAAGTGCGGTGTCGGTCGAGGCATTCATTAGGCGAGCATTGTTTTCACGCAAAGACGCAAAGGTTGCAAAGTTAAACACTCAGTCTCCACTTTGCATCCTTTGCGTCTTTGCGTGAAATATTTTTTCAATTATTTGAAGGTTTTCGAATCTTGTGGGTTGAGCGCACGCGGCCCGGCGATTGTGGACCACGAGCATCATCGGCGGTGACTTTACCTTCCTTCATCGAGAGCGTCAAACGATTGCCTTCGGTGTTTCCCTGCTCGATGTCTTCAACACGCGCGGGATTACCTTTCAACACAGCGATCTCACTCGCAGAAG
>DASYPN010000237.1:0-4131 GCA_036006625.1 Pyrinomonadaceae bacterium
CATACGCACAATCGCCGTTGCCGACGCGAACAACTCAAGACAACCCGTGTTGCCACACTTGCATTTCAAACCACTGAACGGATCGACAGTCGTGTGCCCAATCTCACCGCCAGAGCCATGCGAGCCACGCCACAACTTACCGTCAAGAATGACACCGCCGCCAACACCCGTACCCAGCGTCACACTAACAACATCGCGACAGCCGCGTGCCGCACCCTGCCACATCTCTCCAACCACAGCGGCGTTCGCGTCGTTTTCGAGGTAGACCGGCCAGCCGAGTTTCTGCTCGAGTTCAGTCTTTAATGGGAAGTTGACTAACGAGGGAAGGTTTGGCGCCTGCACGACAACTGCTTTCGCGCAATCAACCGCGCCCGGAACCATTATGGAAACGGCGACGACCGGTAGTTCGTTGCAGCCCCAACGCTCCGACACCTGCGCAAGAGCGTCAATGATGTCGTAAGCAGAATCTCCTTTCGGAGTATGCTGTTTATGTTGTTTGAGTATTCTCCCGGTGTCATCGACGAGAGCTACTCGTAAATGTGTGCCCCCAACATCGACGGCGAAAACTATTCGTTCACTAGACGGGTTCTTCGGCATGTTCAAGTTGGAGCGTGTCAGCGGTCATTTCTCCTCGCGAAAGATTCCGTGAAATCAACGCTCCTGCCACAATCGCGACCAGTAAGTATAGCAATCCCGTTCCCCACTCCTTAAAGATCAGTTTGCCGATGCCAAATAACGAGCCATAAATCAGCGCAACTCCGAGTATCCAGTTTACAAATTGCAGCGACAGACGCCCTTGTGCGTGCGACTCGGCGAGACCAGCTTCGTGAGCAATGTCAGTCCAGCCCGGACCTTCCGGTCTTACGCGTCGATAGAACGCGATGAGTTTTTCCGCCGGCTCGGGACTAGTCATTAGCGTAACTACAACCCAAACGAGCGTAGTGAACCCAACCGTCACCAGCATGATATATGCGAAGTCTCTCGGATTGTCGCTGTCCCAATGCAAACCTTTTTGCAGGAAGATCGAAACGATCGCCGCGGTGATCATCGCCGAGACTTCGGACCATGCGTTGATGCGCCACCAGAACCAGCGCAACAGGAGCACTGTTCCGGTTCCCGCGCCAGTGACGAGCAACAGTTTCCACGCACCGCCGATCGACTCCATGTAAAAGGTGACGACCAGCGACGCAATCATCAGTAACACTGTCACGATTTGCGAGGCGATCACGTAGTGTCTGTCGGTCGCAGTGCGGTTTACAAAGCGACGGTAGAAGTCGTTGATGACGTAAGACGCACCCCAGTTGAGCTGTGTGCCGATCGTCGACATGTACGCCGCCGCGAATGCCGCCAACATGAAACCACGCAAGTACGTCGGAAATACGTTCGGATCGAGCAAGGTCTTGATGTAACCCGATTCCTTGTCAACTAGCCCCGGGTAAAGAATTAACGAAGCGAGCGCGGTCAGGATCCACGGCCACGGGCGCAAAGCATAGTGAGCGACGTTGAACCAGAGCGTGGCCAGCAATCCATGTCGCTCATTCTTCGCGGAGAAGATGCGCTGCGCAATGTAACCGCCGCCGCCAGGTTCAGCGCCGGGATACCATGTGGACCACCAGATCACGCCGAGATATACAAACAGCGTTATCGCCGGCATCCACGCCGAATCGAATTCTGGAAAGAACGCGAGTCGCGAACCAGCGCCGGCCGCAGCATCCATCGCGCCGATCTTCGACTTCATACCGTCGATTCCACCAACGGCATTCACTGCGAGAATGGCGAGCACGATCACCATTCCCATCTTGAGTGCGAATTGGAAGAGATCGGTGACAAGCACTCCCCAGAGACCAGAGATTGCAGTGTAGAAAGCGGTGAAGATCAGCATGCCGATCACGATCTTGATCGCGCCACTCTTATTGACGCCAAGCGTGATCTCGAGAATCTTCACCATCGCGAGATTTACCCAACCGAGGATGATGCAATTGATCGGCAGACCCAGATACAACGCACGAAAGCCACGCAGAAAAGCGGCAGGCTTACCGGAGTAACGCAGTTCGGCAAACTCGATGTCAGTCATTACTCCCGCGCGCCGCCAGAGTCGCGCATAAAGAAACACCGTGAGCATTCCGCTCATGACAAAGTTCCACCAGAGCCAGTTGCCGGCGATTCCGTTCTTGGCCACGAAACCTGTGACAGCTAGTGGAGTATCCGCAGCAAACGTTGTCGCCACCATCGAAGTGCCCGCCAGCCACCACGGGACGTTGCGTCCCGAAAGGAAAAACTCACTGGTACTGCCGGAAGCTCTGCGCGCGTAGTAGATCGCGATACCGAGATTGAAGATGAAATAAGCGGCGATTACCGTCCAATCCAGTGCTGAAAGGTTCATCGGATTCCTACTTTGTCGGTTTTGAAAAGGCGGTTACTCGGGCGCTTATCTCACGTCAAACGCCACAATCTGTCAAGTAAAAAGTATCAGCCACAAAAAGGCACATAAGTCACAAAAAAGATCCTGTAACTGATTTTGTGCTTTTTGTGCCTCTTTGTGGCTAATGCTTTTTGTACTTTTTTGTGGCTAACGTTACGATGGGCCAAATGGGCACTGATGCGTTACTTACCGGTCTCGCGATAATCGGGATTGTCATCATCGTGTCGGCATTGCTCTCGGGGCTTGTCGATAAAAGCGGTTTGCCGCAGGTCGCAGTTTTTATCTTTATCGGCGCCGCGCTTGGTCCGGCCGGCCTCGGCGTCTTCGACATGCAGCTTGACTCGCCAGTCCTACGTGTTGTTGCCACACTCAGTCTGACTCTCGTCCTCTTCACTGACGCAGTCACCCTCAATACAAAGGAAGTCAGACGATTTGCGGGACTCGCATTCCGTATGTTGGGTCCCGGAACGATTCTGTGCGCCGCGCTTACAGCGCTAGCTGCGTGGTGGTTGCTCGGCATCGCACCCACTTTGGCGGCAATTCTCGGTGCGGCACTCGCTTCGACCGATCCTGTGCTGTTACGCGGACTGCTGCGACGAACCGATATACCTTCCGAGGCACGACTCGCATTGCGTCTCGAAAGCGGACTAAACGACGTAGTGCTCCTGCCGATAGTCGCAGTTGCGATGGCTCTGACTGTCAACCATGATCCAGAAACCGGTGGCAGTTTGGCCAAAATGGGCTTCGGACTGTTCATTCTTGGTCCAGGAGCCGGTATCGCGATCGGGTTGATAGCGGTCTCAGCGCTCGATTTACTGCGGAAACGTGTCGGCATACGGCGCGATTATGAATCGCTCTACTCACTCGGTGTGGCGTTCACGGCATATGCGGCTGCGGAAGCAGTGCATGGCAGTGGATTTCTTGCTGCATTCGCAGCAGGTGTCACGATTGCCGTACTCGACGTGGAACTCTGCGATTGCTTTGTCGAGTATGGCGGTGTAACAGCGGAGATGCTGTTATTGTTCACGTTTGTGATCTTTGGCAGCTCGCTGATCTGGACTGGTTTCCACGGCCTCGACATGCGCACCGTCATATTTGCGGCGTTTGCGATATTGATCCGAGTGCCCGTCTATCTCGTCTCGTTAATCGGATCACATGTGGACACGCGCGGGCGGATGGTGATTGCCTGGTATGGACCGAGCGGGCTCAGTTCATTGCTGCTTATCCTTTTGCCGGTGTTTGCAGGAATTCCAGGCAGTGACCAGCTTTTCCGCATCTCCGCTTTGATTGTTCTGATTTCTATCTTAATACACGGGTCGACACCCACTTTGCTCGCGCGCTTCTGCAAAAAGTCTAAGGAGGAAGAAACTCCAGAGACTGAACCTGCGCAGCCGCAGCCAGAGCCGGTGATGGAAACTCGATCGCTACCTGTGATTGAGTCACCGCAGCCAGTGGGTACGCAAAGCATCACACTGGAAGAATTAGAACAGCTACAGAATTCGGGAGAGAACGTCATTCTCCTGGACGTTCGCACTGAACGAAGTCGCGAACCGAGCGAGTCTCAGGCAAAAGGATCGGTCCGAATAGTGCCCGAAGGCGTGGTGGCGCAAGCGCGCGGAAAGAAACTACCGAAGGACGCGTGGCTCATCGCCTACTGTGCTTGACCAAACGAAGCTACCAGCGCCCGGGTGGCGCAGGAACTTCGACAA
>DASYPN010000238.1:0-7248 GCA_036006625.1 Pyrinomonadaceae bacterium
TATCGTTCGGGCTTGATGAAGCCAACCTCATTCGTTCAGCAAATCAACACAGCGTCTGCGTTCATGCCCGGACGTCTTGCGCTCAATATCGTGGCAGGCAGCTCAACAGAGGAGCAAAGGGGTTACGGCGACTATCTCGCACACGATGAACGATACGCGCGGGCAGAGGAGTTTCTCGAAGTTTGTCATTCGTTCTGGCGTGATAGTGACGATGTCAACTTCGACGGCAAATACTATCAAGTCGATCACGGCAAACTGCACACGCCGTTGTTTGCTGATCGGAGCATCCCCGAGATTTACATATCCGGTCATTCAGCCCAGGCTGAACAGTTGGCGGTCTCAAAGGGCACGTGTCTATTGCGCGTCGCTGACACAGTCGAGAACCTGAAGCCTGCGGTTGCACGTGTGCTCGAACGCGGTATTGAGGTTTGTCTTCGCATGTGTGTGATATGCCGTCCGACGCGAGCCGAGGCGATCGAAGTTGCCGAATCGCTCCTACCGCGCGACGACATGGGCCAGTACGAGCGCAGCGTTGCGGTAAAGAACGATTCGCAAATGTATCGCGAGGCCTCTGAAGCCAGGGACATGTGGCTCAGCCCGCTGCTGTGGAAGGGCTTCGTGCGTTACTACGGTCCGGTTTGGACCACGCTCGTTGGATCTTTTGACGACGTCGCCGGAGCGCTACTCGAATACAAAGCGATCGGCGTCACGCAGTTCATCATGTCCGGCTGGCCTGAACTCGACGAAGTAAAGACTTTCGGCAGTGAAGTAGTGCCACGAGTGAGGAGAGCAGAGGCATGAGTCTGCGATTTCACTGGATGCTTCCGAAAGGCGGCGAGGTCGGTATGTTGACCGCGCAGGAAACGTCTCGTGTGCTCACCACCAAAAGCACTTCGAAAGCGTCGCTGCCCGATATCGAAGGCTGGCTGAAGTTTTCTCGTTGCGCGGAAGAGGCGGGGATTGAGTCGGTGCTGATGTCGTTTAGTCGATACGAGCCGGACACTCTGGTGATCGCGTCCGCACTCGGACAGGCGACGAAGAAGCTGAAGTTCATCGTTGCGTATCGCACGGGGTTTATGCAACCGACCACGTTCGTGCAGCAGGTCAACACGCTCTCGGGATTGATCGACGGCCGTGTGGCGCTCAATATCGTGGCGGGAAGCTCGGCGGCAGAGCAGAGAGGTTATGGCGACTTTCTCGATCATGATGAGCGTTATGCGCGTGCGGATGAGTTTCTCGAGATCTGTCACATGTTCTGGCGGCGGAATGGCGAAGTCGCTTTCAAGGGTGATTATTTTGAGGTTGAAACGGGGCAACTCTCGACGCCGTTCGTTGCGCCAGATCGGAGTTCACCGGAGATTTATGTTTCGGGACATTCGGTTCAGGCGGAGCGTCTGGCGCAGCGGCAAGGATCGTGCTGGTTGCGCTTGATCGACACGCCGGAGAATCTCGTGCCGCTTGTCGAGCGGAATCGAGAGCATGGGATCGAGATGTGTTTGCGATTGTGTGTGATATGCAGGCCGACGCGTGAAGAAGCATTGGATGCGGCGCGCGCGCTTTTGCCGGATGACGACACGGAGAGGCAGGAGCGCAACATTCTCAACAGCAGCGATTCGCAAACGCTCAAGCAAGCGCTGGCGAAGGCGGATGAAGTTGGTTGGATGAACGAGAATTTGTGGGCTGGGCTCGTGCCGTTTTATGGATCATCGGCGATAACGCTTGTGGGATCGCCCCACGAGTTGGCCCAGGCGTTTCTCGATTACAAAGCGATCGGCATCACGCAGTTTATTATCTCGGGCTGGCCCAAGCTCGAGGAGATGGTGATCTTCGGAAACGAGGTCATACCGTTGGTCAGAGACGCCGAATCATCATGTAAATCCTGTTAATCCTGTCATCCTGTCAACAGCTTTAGACAGGATTTCAGGATGGACAGGATTAACAAGATACGACGATGAACAGTCCTTTCTCTCATTTTGCTAATCGGTTACGTGAAGCCGAGGTGTTGCTCGAGCCGTACCCACACTTTTGTCTCGACAACATTTTCCCTGACGAGTATTACCACGCGCTTTTAGAGAATCTGCCGTCAAGCACGTCGTATGAAAACCTTTACGAGGTGACGACGCTGAAACTCGATCACTTCCGGCACAGGGATCAGCGAGACATGAACGCCGGCTGGACCGACGGGTTCCCGAGCGAACAGAAAGAGTTTTGGAACAGTTTCGACTCCTGGTTTCTCGGCGAGGAAATGGCCCAGGCGGTGCTGCAAACATTTCCCGCTCAAATGCACGCACGCTTCGGATCGCAATGGCCGTCGGTAAGTGTCGAATCACAACTCATTCGCCACCGGCCCGGATACTTTCTCGGCCCACACTCCGACTTGCACACGAAGCTGGTGGTGTTGCTGCTTTATCTCGCGCCTGACGAAAGCACGGCGCACCTCGGCACGTCGCTCTATCGCCCAAAAGATCCGAGCTTCACCTGCCCGAACTCCACCCACTATCAATTTGAAGACTTCATCAAAGTAAAGACCGCGCCCTACAAACCCAATTCATTGCTGGCCTTTTTTCGCTCAGATGTTTCATTTCATGGCTTAGAGCCACTGGGCCGGAGTGATGTCCAACACAGCGGCCGCGATGTGATTCAGTATGTGCTCTACGACAAGGCAGCGCGAGAACAACAACTTCACGAGCGTCGTTTAGCGGCAGCAGAACAGGGAGCACAAACTTGACCACCCCGCGTCGCATCGTCTTTGTAGCGCGCAGCTTTGCAGGTGAAAGTATCCGTAGCGCGCGCGCGATCACGCAGCTCAACAATGTCGAGCTGTTCGGTATTTGCGATCAGCATTTGGCGACAGACGACTTATTTCGAGAAGTAGTTTGCGTTACAGACACGCATGATTCCGCTCAATTGATCGAAGCGGCAAAACAGTTACAGCAAAAACACGGCTCGCTAAACAGAATCGTAACCACATATGAAACCCTGCTGGAGCCAGTCGCCAAAACGACAGAATCACTCGGACTCGAAGGAATGAGCGTGGCCACGGTTCAGCGTGCGCTCAACAAATCGAATTTAATCGCGACTTTCAGGGAGGCCGGCGTTGGCACGGCTCAGAGTCTTGTTTGCACTGACGAAACGCAAGCACGTCGCTTCGCGCAGGAGCTCGGCTACCATGTCGTCTTGAAACCACTGAACGGTAGTGGCGGCCTCGCCACCTGGTCCATTCGCGACGATGCGGAACTGAACCTCGCACTCGAACTCACCGATCCATCCCCTGCGCGTCCATTGCTTATCGAAGAATGTCTCCACGGTAAAGAGCTCAGCATCGACACGATTACGATAAGCAACGAGCCGCGCTTCTACTCGATCTGTTGTTATACCCCTACGATCCTCCAGGCAATTCAAAATCCGGCAATTCAGTGGGCCTGCGTGATGCCTCGCGACATCGGTGATGAGTATTACCAGCCGTTAATCGCTCAGGGACTGGACGCAGTCCGCGCTTTGTCTGTCGGCAACGCAATGACGCACATGGAAGCCTTTGTGCTCGCAGATGGACGAGTTTGCTTCACCGACGCCACTCTTCGACCTGCAGGCGCGCGGATCGCCCCGATGCTCGCTTACGCTTACGACATAGATCCGTACTTTGCCTGGGCCAGGGCAATGCTGGATGGATGTTTTGATGGACCATGGAAACGCAAATTCGCAGTCGGAACCATCTTCGTTCATGGCGGCGCCGGATCGGGAACCGTCGAGAGCGTGAATGGACTCGAGATTGTCGAAAGAGAATTGGGAGATGCTCTCGTTGACGTTTGTCTGCCGCGGGTGGGGACGACAAAAGCTTCAACTTACACCGGCGATGGTTACGTCACCGTAAGGTATCCTCAAACAATCGAGGTTGAAGAAGCACTCGAATTTATTGCACGAACGATTCGCGTCAAATACAGCAACTCGGAAACGTCCGCGACGCTGAGAGACGAGTGGAGCAAACGCTTACAGTACGATCGGCTCTATAAACCAGCGTGGGAAATTGAATCTCACATCATGTAAGAAAGGCATCATGGCAACAGAAGCACCGAGAGCTTTTAACCGTGAGATGTATCACGATCATCGTGAAAACGTGTTCTATGGTACTGACGATGGACACCAGGACGGATCGTTCAAAGAGTTCCAGGCAATTCGCGACCACTACGACTTAGTTGCCCCCGAACGGCGCGAAGACATTCACATGATCAGCGTTGTCGGCGGACTTTACGGTCTGAACATGATTCCGTTGTGGAAGCCAAAGTCGATCACGATCTTCGATATCAACCCCACCGCCGTCACGTATTTCCAAATCATCCATCGCGTGCTGATCAGCAGTCGCGATGGTCAGCATTTTCTCGAACGCCTGACGAACGCTGACTACGAAGTCACTAACGAGCGAGAGCATTTCGTGCAGGAAAACATTCGTCTCAAGCAGCAAGGTTGCCTGCCTCGTGCGCGTGGTTCGACGAAACGTCCTTATGAACAAAGCTGGCAGAATGTCTTTGCAAACTTCGAGTTGACCAAACAGATCCTGTCGGAAGTGCCGGTCCAGATTCGCACTGAACCGATGGAGAGTGAAGGCTTTGCTGACTGGATTCGTGCGCAGAACAATCTCTGGATCTATGCTTCAAACATCACGGAGTTTCATTACTTCGATCTCGAGTTTGACGATCCTTCCAATGTCGTGGTCGTGCAGATCATCTATCCCGGACTAAAAGCAGAGGTGCTGGACCTCGCTTCGCTCAGCGGTGGACCAGTGAAGGTACACTTCAGGATTCCCCTCGAAGCAGAGAGAATCGATGCGGGAGAAGGTTCAGCTCGAAGTTAATCCGACTTATCGAGTCAGCGGAAATTTGCGGTCGCTCGAGATAGTGCGCTGGTTGCGCGAGGTTGATGAGATCTCCGTGGTTGAGAATTGTGAGATTCCGCCGCTCGCGCTTGTCGTGAACAAACGCGTCGTTGCCGTCGTCGATCCGTTTGACGATCCGGACCTTGACTCGCGGTGGGATGATGAAGGTTCGACGCGGCAACGCATCGACGAGTTACAACCGTCGATCGTCTTCAAGTACCAGTGGCGACGTGGAGTTGATTACCCGAACGGCACGATCAGTGCGGGTTATCCCTGTCTCCAGGACGTAGCCCAACCGGCGGACTTATTGACGCGAAGGCGGCACATCGCCGTCATTGCTCGCATGCGTGGTAACTGGGACTATCACTGGGCCATGGATACTGAGTGGATGAAAGCCCGCTCGTGCATCGTGAGCCAGATCAAACTGCTGACGCAACTGGGTCATGAGGCACGTGCGGGACTGACGAGTCCCGACGCGTACACTCAAGAGCTCTGGGATTCGCAGATCGGTTTTGAGTGGCGTGGCAGCGGCTATCTCACGCATCGATTGATTGAATACATTCGCGCGGGCGTTGTGCCGATCACGCGTCCGCTGGGCCGAGAGTGGCCGATACGCGAGGATGTTGTTCTTGAAGACGGCGTGCATTGCATCTTCTGTCCCGATCCGTATCGCTTCGCTCAGGAAGCAAGCCGGTTGCTACTCGACCCGAACAAGATCGCGCGCATCCGGCGGAACTTGTTGCAGTTGTGGGAAGAAAAACTCTGCCCGAGAGCACAGGGTTACTGGCTCTGGTCCAAGCTAAAACCTTTGACAGGATTACAGGATTGAACAAGATGAACAAGATACATCCTGTCAATCTTGATAAATCCTGTCATCCTGTCTATCAAGATCTGAGAAACACGAATGCCAAATAAAACCAGAATCGCAACCAACGCCGCACCACCATCAATCGGCACCCACTCCCAGGCAATCCGCACGGGCGATCTCGTTTTCCTCACCGGACAGACGGGTCGCGATCCAGAAACCGGCGAGCTCGAAGAAGGTCTCGAAGCGCAAACACGCCGCATGTTGTCCAACATCGACGCGGTGCTAAACGCCGCCGGCTGCACGCCTGCTGACATCGTCAAAGTCACGCTTCTTCTAACCGACATCAAAAACTTCAAAGCTGTCGACGCGATCTACGCGGCGTGGCTACCGGGCCGCGGTGTGACGCCGCTTCCGGCACGCACTGCTTTCGCCGTCGCCGCGTTACCTGCCGGCGCACTCGTCATGCTCGACGTCGTCGCTGCTTATCCGAACGAATAACCCATGCGTATCACACTCGTTATCGGCGGCCTCGGTGGTGGAGGAGCCGAACGAGTTTGCGTCAACCTGGCAAATAGTTGGGTCGAACGTGGGCATCACGTCACGATTCTCACCGTCTTTCAAAGCAATACGTCTGCATATGAGATCGACCCGCGCGTCCAACGACGTAGTGTTGAGTGGCCCAGGTTGCCTCAACATGGTGAACTCAATTCCATTGCGATCGCGCCGGTAATTCGTGGATTGCAACAGGCCGGCTGCGCGCGACAGCTTAGGCAGGACCTAGCGCTCTTTGCGTTGCTGCGTGATCGTCTTCTTGCTCAAAAACCGGACGTCGTCGTGTCGCACATGGACGTTACAAACCTGCGCGTGCTGGTCGCGATGCACGAGACGAATCTGCCGGTTATCGCGTGTGAGCACACGGATGCGACGCGTGTGCCGTTAGGATGGTGGCAAAGTGTGCGCGCTGCTTTGTTGCCGCGCGCACGTTTCGTTGTGACACCGCATGAAGCGAGTGCTGGTTGGTTTTCGAAGTACGATGTTGAGGTTGTGAGGATTCCGAATCCGCTGATCCCGCCGGGTAAGGTGCGTGTCGAGCAGAATGGACATCGACGGCGGCTGGTTTCGTTGTCGCGTCTCTCGGCTGATAAGCGACCTGATTTGAGTATCGGGGCATTTGCGAGTATCGCCTGTGACTTTCCCGAGTGGGATTTCGAGATCTACGGTGATGGTCCATTGCGCGCTACCGTTGCCGGCATGATTGAGAAGCTTCCGCCCGGCCGTATTCAGCTTCGCGGCTTTAGTCGCAATCCATACGAAGTCCTCAGTGGCGCGGATCTTTTTGTGTCGACGTCGTGGGTTGAAGGGTTTGGTAATTCGATCTGGGAGGCGATGGCGTGCGGTGTTCCGGTGGTCGCAACTGAGGCGGGGACAACCATTCGTGCACTTGTGCGTGACGGTGTTGATGGGATGATCTCTAACGATACCGTGCCGGCGCTGGCACGCGATCTGGCGACGTTGATGAGTGACGATGCAAAGCGCGCTGCGATGGCAGAACGGGCGAGGGAAGTTGTTA
>DASYPN010000239.1:0-7161 GCA_036006625.1 Pyrinomonadaceae bacterium
GCTCGTCCGCGATAGTTGTCAATAGTTTCGCCGGTGCGCCTCAACTCGAATCTCCTGCAGTATAGAGACAGAATTCCACGCCGGGCGGCCACGGAGGGCCGCCCCTACAGCACGTTCGGCAGCGTCCGATCAGATAAACCAAATATTCGGAGCGTACTGTAGGGGCGGCCCTCCGTAGCCGCCCGGCGTGGAACTCTGTCCTAGCATCAGAACGCCAAGGACAAATATCGAAATTGGGATTGTGGAGTCTCATTTACGAAATGCAAATAAGAATTCACGCTCGTGATTCCTAACAGATCCGACTGGCACAAGCTTTGACTCTCTTCGACTAATTCGCCAAGGAGTCAAACTATGGACGTGCTCTGGAAGAACATCTCTTACTCCGTTCGAATGCTGTTGAAGAAACCGAGCGTCACGATTGTCGCCATCATCGCGATCGGCCTCGGTATCGGCGCCAACACAGCAATCTTTTCGGTCGTCAATACTGTGCTGCTGCAACCGCTGCCTTACCCGCAGCCCGAGCAACTAGTGATGCTCGCATCCGAGCAACGCAACCAGGCTCTCAACGGCCGCGGCACCTTTTCAGTCCCTGACTTCTTCGATGTTCAGAAATCCTCAACGACGCTTCAGTACGTCGCCACGGCTCAGCGTTCCGGCACAATCGCGACTCAGGGCGGTGATCCTGAACGGATAATCGGCGTCGCGGTCAGTTCGGATTACTTTTCTGTGTTGGGTGTGAAGCCGGAGCTCGGTCGCGTGTTCACGCGCGATGAGGATAAACCGGGCGCGTCGCCGGTGATTCTTCTGAGTCACGGCCTGTGGCAGAGACGTTTCGGCGGCGATCAGAGCATCATTGGTCGTGAGATTGATCTCGGCGGTAAGTCTACCGTGATCGGGATCATGCCCGCCGGTTTTGAATACCCGATTTCCGATGATAATCAGGACTATTGGGAGCCGCTTTTCGCGGCCGCGTTCATGACAAAGGAAATCCGCGAGGAACGTGCGAACAGGATGTTGGACGTCATCGCGCGCCTCAAGCCGGGCGTCACACTCGCACAGGCAAAAGCAGATCTCGATCTTCTTTCGAAACAAATCGAACAACAGTCGCCAGTGTCAAACACAAACGTAATCTTCAATGCCACGTCGATGCACGAGAACGTCACGCGCGACTATCGCCCCGCACTACTCGTGTTGCTCGGTGCAGTCGGACTGGTGTTGCTTATCGCATGTGCAAACGTCGCTAATCTTCTTCTCGCTCGTGCGATTGCGCGTCAGAAAGAAGTCGCGATCCGAATGGCGCTCGGCGCAAGTCGTCGTCGCATTGTCTCGCAGCTCCTCACTGAGAGTGTTCTCCTCGCGTTAGTCGGCGGTGTTGTTGGTTTGTTGCTCGCGAGCTGGGGAACTAATTTGCTCGTCGCTTATGGACCAGCCGACGTGCCGAGGCTTCATGGTGTCGGCATCGACCGCTATGTGCTCGCGTTCACATTTGGCATGGCGACGTTGACGGGCGTTCTGTTTGGACTCGTGCCGGCGTTGCAGGCTTCGAAACCAAATCCGGGCAACATGCTGAAAGAAAGCGGACGTGGGTTGTCGCATGGTGCGCGCAACCGGATTCGCGGCGCGTTGATCGTCTCTGAAGTGGCGCTGTCGTTGATGCTGCTGGCCGGCGCGGGTCTGCTAATCAATAGTTTTTGGCGGTTACTGCATACCGATGCCGGCTTCGATGGACGAAGTGTGTTGACACTCGACATTCCGTTGAGCCGAGCGACGTATAAAACGGCGGAACAACGATCGGCAGCGTTTCAACAGCTTATTCAGCGCATGAAGACTGTTCCCGGTGTTCGCGATGCGTCGGTCGTCAGCAATGTTCCGCTTACTGATTTCGATGTCGAGATCAGTTTTCAAATCGAGGGCCGGCCGCCATACAAACCCGGCGAGGAAGCAACTGCCGATTATACGGTTGCAAGCGGCGACTACTTTCGCACCATGAATATCGCGTTGCTGCGCGGGCGCGTTTTTACCGAGGCTGATGCGGCAAACTCACCCCAAGTGATGATCGTCAGTAATGCTTTCGCGAAGCATTATTTTCCAAACGAGGATGCGATTGGTAAACGACTTGTTTTTGACGGCCCCGATAAGACGGCGCGGGAGATCGTCGGTGTTGTGGGTGATGTTCGAAGGAAAGGGCTCGACGTCGATGTTCAGCCGGAAATGTACGTTTCGTACCTTCAGAGGCCGGACCGCCGGATGAGTCTCGTGCTGAGAACTGATGCGCGCGATGCGTCGCAACTGATACAAGCAGCACGCGCGGAAGTAAAAGCATTTGATCCGGCGCAGATCATCTGGCGCGTGCAAACTCTCGAACAGTTGTTGGGAACATCCGTCGCGCCGCGCAAGTTCAACATGATGCTGCTTGCGATATTCGCGTCCGTCGCGTTGGTACTTGCGGCGATCGGGTTGTACGGCGTGATGAGCTATTCGGTGAGTTGGCAGACACACGAGATCGGGATTCGCATGGCGCTCGGGGCAAACCGCGCCGACGTTCTGCGATTGGTAGTGCGACAGGGAATGAAGATGGCGTTCATCGGACTCGCGCTCGGGTTAGGCGGGGCATACCTCGTTTCGCGTGTTCTGATCGGAATGCTTTACGGCGTCTCGCCGACCGACCCGCTGACATTTGCGGGCGTGTCGATCGTGCTGTTGGTTGTCGCGTTTTTGGCCTGCCTCGTACCAGCACGACGCGCCACACGCGTGGACCCAATCGTCGCGCTCCGGGCTGAGTAAAGCAGTGAGCGGCTCAGGGTGCTCCAGACGGAGCCGATCAGAGTGAAGAAGACGCCAAGGAAGTTCGCGGCAACAGGACCGGAGAAGGCTTTTGAGGCGATGAGTGTGAGTGCGCCGGCGGTTACGAGATAAAAAGGAAGCAAACGACCTGTTGTGCGAGCGCGGAACCAGACGCTCGTCAGGTTTAAGAGCAACAAAATTGCCAGTACCGGTTGGAGCCAGGGTGAGTAGGGAATACTTTCCACTCCGGCAATTCCAAACAGACTGAGATACGCGGCCCAGCAAAAGGGGCACTTCGGGAATAGTGCGAGTCCGAGTGCGACCGCGGTTCCGAAAACAGGCGAGGCGACGCGCAATCTTGGTGTGTTATCACTCTCCTTCAACACTTCAATCGCGCGGTCAACGACGTCTCTTTCACTCCATTGAATGCGTCCGAAATATCCTGCCGTCTGACCCTTCGCGTCGAGAATGTACAGTTCGATGCGATGCCGGTTTACGAGCGACTCGATGAAGTTCACACCGAGTTGGAAGTGTTTGCGAAGTGAATCGAGTCCGTCCTCGGCCCGCAATAGACGATGCTGCTGTGAGAACTGAATGCCTCGGTGCTTGCCGTAGTTGAGAAGGCGCTCGGGCAGATCGTAGCCCGGATCGTAAGTTATGCCCGCGGTGTTGATTTGACCGGCTAAGCCTTCAGACTCGAGCAGCGTTTGAATACGCGCGAGCCTCGTGATCGTCAGCGAGCACTTCAGCGGGTTGTCGCAACGTGTGTAGAAGAAGACGACGATTGACGGGCGGCCGTGGAAGTATTCGGCGAAGGTTATCGTTTGACCGTCTTGATCTTCGAGGATGGTTGAGTCAATCGACGACGAGCTCGTGCGCGTGAGACGCAGCCATGAGAATAGATCTCTGACGCTATCGGGCAACTGGCAGCAGTCAGCGGATTCGGTTTGTGACTGCAGGTTGTTGAGGATCTGTTCGAGAGTGGGTTGATATTTCTTAGTGAGCGCTGTTGGACCGGTGTGTAACGATTCGATTTCCGGGATGACGGCGCGTGCGTGTGGGCCAAGCCAGGCTAAGGTCGCAAGAAGTTCGCGAACGGGTGTGGTTCCGGTTGTGCCGATTGCGTATGCGCCGTAGGTTTCGAGTGATACGCGCTCGTCGCGGTAGCGAATGTTTGTGATGGCGCGCACGATGAAAGGCGCGAACGCCGCGGACGGCGCGGGGTAAGAACGAAGAGCAGAGGCGGCGGTGGCGACAAGATATGGATCGACGCCGGTGTCGAGATCTTCAAGAAGGAATGGAAGAGCCGCGTCGGGTAACGTCGGCCGTGAGAGGGTGAGCATGATCCAGCCTCGCATCCGTACGACGGTTGCAGCGCCGCGTTGATCGTAGAGTTGGTTGTTTTCGTGGAGCAGGGCGAGGAGTTGGTCGCGAGGGAGTTGCTCGACGTGTTCGCAGAATTTTTCTTCAGTTAGATCAACCATGTGAGTTCGACCGAGGGCGGCCACGGAGGGCCGCCCCTACAGTACGTTCCGAAATATTAAAATGAACGCACCTCTCGAGGGACGAACGGTTGTCGTAACACGCGCGGCGTCGCAGGCAGCGGAGTTGACCACGCTCCTCGAAACCTTTGGCGCGAACGTCATCATTTGCCCAACAATCGAGATCCGCGAACCCGACAACTACGGCCGGCTGGACGAAGCACTCGATCATCTCTACGGCTACGACTGGCTCATCTTCACCAGCACCAACGGCGTCAAATACTTCACCAAGCGTCTATTAACTCGCAGCCTGAACCTCGAAGATCTCGACGAAATCCGCGTCTGCGCAATCGGTCAACGAACCGCCGAGAAACTTCACGAGGCACACGTCCACGTCGATCTCGTTCCGTCAGAATCAACCGCTGAAGGTGTCTTTGCAGCTCTCAGCGAGTTCGCGGGCGGCGACGAGCACCTGCGCGGTCTCAACATTCTCCTCCCACGCGCAGCAGTCGGCCGCGAAGTCTTACCCAAAGCACTCGAGCAAGCCGGCGCACGAGTCGATGTCGTCCCCACTTACCAAACCGTGCTTCCGGAAAATTTCGATCGCGGTCGCTTCAGCGCAATGCTGACCGGCAGCGGCGACTGCATCGCATTCACTAGTCCTTCCACCATCAAGAACCTCGCAAAACTCTTCGACACGCACGACCTCGGCAAAGTCCTTCCCGGCGTCGTAATCGCCTGCATCGGCTCCGTCACGTCTACTGCTGCCGCTGAATACGGCCTAAACGTCGATATCCAACCCGAGCAATTCACCGCAAAAGATCTGGCCCACGCCATCGCTGAATTCTATTTAGCCGCAGATTTACACTGATTTACCTGTGCTACACTGGCGTTGATGTCAACGCTGATTGCCCAGGATAGTGTTTACGGAGAACTAGTCGGAAAGTCAGAACCGATTCGGAAGATCTTCTTTCTGATCGAACAAGTCGCGCCATCATCAGCTTCCGTTTTGATCACCGGTGAATCAGGTACCGGCAAAGAACTCGTCGCACGCACCATTCACAAAATGAGTCCGCGTCGCGAAAAACCATTCGTGGCGATCAACTGTTCCGCGATTCCCGAATCACTCATGGAATCGGAACTGTTCGGGCACGAAAAAGGCGCATTCACCGGCGCCGCGTCACGTCGTCAGGGATGCTTCGAACTGGCCGACACCGGCACACTGTTGCTCGACGAAATTGGCGAGATGCCTGCGTTGCTGCAAGCAAAACTGCTGCGTGTGATCGAAGAGCGCGCTGTGCGACGTCTCGGCAGCCGCAAAGAGATCGAAGTCGATGTGCGCCTGCTTGCAGCGACGAATCGTCCACCGCAACAAGCTGTCACCGAAGGCAAACTACGAAGCGATCTGCTTTATCGTCTGAATGTCTTCGGGATCCACTTGCCTTCTCTGCGCGAGCGAACCGAAGACTTGCCATTACTCGCACAGCATCTCGTCACGCAACTCGCCGAGAAACACAATCGGCCCGCACGCTTTCTCAGCTCCGCCGCTCTCGAGGCGCTGCAGTTTCATTCCTGGCCCGGCAACGTCCGCGAGCTTCGTAACGTGATCGAACGGGCAGTCATTATTTGCTCCGGTGAACAAATCGAACGCCATCACTTCGCTCCCTATCCAATCGAGCAGCGCGAACGCCTGCGCAATGAAGACACGCTTTCGTTACCTGTCGGCACACCGCTCGAGGAAGTCGAGCGACAGATGATCATGCGGACGATTCAAAAAACAAAGAACAATAAAACGCGCGCCGCCGAATTGTTGGGCATCAGTCTTAAAACTCTCCACAACAAGCTCAATCTTTATCGCGAGCGTGGTCTCCTCCATGACAACATCAGCGACGAATGACGCAGCGGTAACCTCCACAAACGATAAAAACGACCGGCGCGAGATCTTTGGCTGGAAGATGTACGACTGGGCCAACTCCGCCTTTTACACTACCGTTGTCGGCGCGCTCTTCAGTCCATACCTTACGCGACTCGCCCAAAGCGCAGTGGGTGAGAATGGAGTAGTACTTGATCTCGGTCCGCTCGGCGCAGTCACCGCGAAGTCATTGCCGACTCTCTGCGTTTCAATCTCTGTTGGCGCGCAAGTCTTTCTCTTACCGATTCTCGGAGCACTCGGCGATTACTCCGATCTCAAAAAGCGACTTATGGCTTTGTTTTGTTACATCGCCGTCATTGCTAATTGTCTTCTGTTTTTCGTCAAAGGCGATCTTTATCTTCTGGGCGGCGTGCTCTTCATCATTGCGAACGTCTGCTTTGGCGCTTCAAACGTTTTCTACAACGCCTTTCTGCCAGATATCACGACCGAAGATCAGGCAGACAAGGTGTCGAGCCGAGGCTTCGCTTACGGATATCTCGGTGGCGCGCTGCTGCTGGTTGTCAATTTGCTGATGGTGACGCGCGCTGAGCAGTTCGGTATGTCAACGGGTCTTGCAGTGCGTTTGTCGCTGCTGTCTGCAGGAGTCTGGTGGGGCGGATTCGCCGTGATCACGTTTTTCCTTTTGAAGTCACGGCCAGGCAAGAAGAATCTTCCGCCAGGCAAGAGCTACATCACCGCAGGGTTTATTGAGATCGTTGACACTTTCAAAGAATTACGCCGTCTACCTTTGACTGCACGCTATCTGATCGCCTATCTGATCTATAACGACGGCATCCAGACAGTAATCTTCGCGTCGAGTGCGTTCCTCGAACAGGAGCTTTTCCCGCAAGGCAATCCGGAATTTCTGCTGAAGATCTTTTTGATGGTCCAGTTTATCGCCGTTGTCGGCGCACTGCTTTTCGAGCGACTCGCGTATCTCATCAAGACGAAAAACGCGATCATCGTTTCACTCGTCATCTGGTC
>DASYPN010000240.1:0-2426 GCA_036006625.1 Pyrinomonadaceae bacterium
GAAGAGGTCCAGTCGAAAGTCGACCAGGAGGAAGCGGAAGAGCAGCTCAAGAAACTGCAAAAGAACGAATTCACGTTAGACGACTTTCGTTCACAGTTGCGTCAGGTCAAGAAACTCGGTTCTTTCTCAAAGATCATGAAGCTCCTGCCGGACCAACTTCTCGGCGGCATCGGCATGCCGCAGTTGGACGAAGAGCAGTCGAAGATGATGGAGAAGGAGCTCAAGCGCACTGAAGCCATGATCGACTCGATGACGTGGGAAGAGCGCAATGATCATCGGCTGCTGAATGCGAACCGGCGTCGTCGCATCGCTCGCGGATCGGGAACAACCGTCGCCGACGTCAATCAGCTCATCAAGCAGTACGTCGAGATGCGCCAGATGATGCGACAGCTTTCCAGTTCGGGACTTTTTGGCGGCGGCGGAATTAAAAGCAAGATGTTGAGAAAGATGACCGGCATGCCCGACATGGCAGGTTTCGCCGGAGAAGAAGGACAGATGCCGTCGTTGCCGGCCGCGCCTTCGAGAAAGAAGTTAAAGAAGAAGAAAAAGAAGCGAAGACGTTAAAGCCACAGATTTAGAAGGAGAAACGATTTGTTAGCAATCAAGTTAATGCGCACCGGTGCGAAGAAGAGCCCGTCGTATCGCGTCGTCGTGAAAGAGAAGCAGTCGAAGCGCGACGGAGCTTATCTGGAGAATCTCGGCACGTACAACCCGACGAGAAATCCTGCCGAAATCAAACTCAACCTGACCAGAGTTAACTACTGGATCGAAAAAGGTGCGCAGCCCACTGATACAGTCAACCGGCTGATCAAGGCGAGCGCAAAGGCCGAAAAAGCTGCCGAAGCGCAAGCCTAGTTCAGAGTTATGCGAGACGTCATTGAGAAGATCGTCAAGGCCCTGGTCGACGACAGCGAGACGGTTGACATCCGCGAAGTCGAGCAGCGCAACGGATCCACGCTCATCGAGGTGCGCGTGGCGCCGAACGACGTCGGCAAGATCATCGGTAAGCAAGGTAAAACGATCCGCGCGCTGAGATCCCTCGCGCGCATCGCAGGTGCAAAAAAGAATCGTCGCTACCTGCTCGAAATCGTTGAATGATCGAGATGGACGCCGGCTCGAGTGAATTGGTGATTATCGCTCGAGCGGTTAGACCGCGCGGACTCAAAGGCGAGATCGTCGCGGAGCTTTTGACAGATTTTCCCGACCGGTTCGAAGACGTCGCAGAGCTGGTTCTTGTTTCGCCAAAAGGCGAGCGAACAACGAAGCGGCTCGAGGATTACTGGTTTCAAAACGATCGAGTCGTATTGAAGCTGGCTGGTTTCGACGACGTCGACGCGGCCAAAGAGTTGGTCGGATTTGAATTCGCTGTTCCTGAATCTGAACGCGTTCCGCTACCGGCGGATCATTACTACGATTGGGAACTTGAAGGATGCACGGTTAAGGTTGGCGCCGAAAGTATCGGCACAGTCAAATCAGTGCTTAAAACGGGCGGCACGGAAATCCTCGTAGTTGCCGACGAGAGTAACAAGGAACGATTGATACCGTTTGCGGATTCGATCGTTGTAAAGGTCGACGCGGAGCAAAAGACGATCGTCGTCGATCCTCCCGAAGGACTTTTAGATCTTTGATTCCCTGGAAGTATGTTGCGCTTCGATATCATCACGATCTTTCCCGAGTTTTTCCGAGAGGTGATCGATTGTGGAATTTTGAGGCGCGCGCGTAATGCAGGCCTGGTTGAAATAACGGCTCACGATCTGCGGCAGTGGACGGTGGATAAACACCACGTCGTTGACGATCGTCCGTTTGGCGGTGGCGACGGAATGATTTTGAAACCAGAGCCCATCTTCGCCGCTGTTGAAGCTCTGACCGGAGCTTCACGCAAAGAAGACTTACCGCCTCGCACGAGAGTCGTTTTGCTGTCGGCGCAGGGTCAGGTCTTTTCGCAGGCAATGGCCCAGGAGCTTTCCGAGCACACGTCGCGAGTGGTCCTGATTTGCGGGCGTTACGAAGGAGTTGACGAGAGAGTCGCTGACACGCTGATTACTGACGAGATTTCGATCGGCGACTACGTGCTTTCAGGTGGCGAACCGGCAGCGGCTGTAGTGATCGACGCGACGGTTCGTTTGTTACCGGGCGCATTAGGCAGCGAGACGTCGGCAGTGTTTGAGTCGTTTTCGGAAGGCTTATTGGACCATCCGCAGTACACGCGGCCACCTGATTTCAGGGGAATGAAAGTGCCCGACGTGCTATTGAGCGGCAATCACGCGGAAATCGAACGTTGGCGAAGAGAAGCAGCAATCGCAAAAACAAGACGCAATCGTCCTGACTTGCTGAAAGAATAAAGCGGATTTTGTAAGGAGCATCGAGACATGAATCGATTGGATAAAATTGAAGAGACGCAACTGCGTAATAATATTCCACAGTTT
>DASYPN010000241.1:0-7067 GCA_036006625.1 Pyrinomonadaceae bacterium
ACGATCGCGATATCCGCGTCACCGAAGCCGCGGATTACATCGCCGTGACGAAAGGAACGCGCACGTTTCCGTGGCGCATCATCGGCGTCGCCGCGAGTGATGCCGAGTTGCTCACGAATCAGATCGTCTATCTTCTCGCCAAACCGTCTGAAGTGACCGACACGTCATGGATCAAACCGGGCAAGGTGCCATGGGATTGGTACAACGCACTCAACATCTACGGTGTCGATTTCAAATCAGGCATCAACACGCAGACGTACAAGTACTACATCGATTTCGCGTCGAAGTACGGGCTCGACTACATCATCATCGACGAAGGCTGGTACAAACTCGGCAACCTGCTCGAGGTCGTGCCGGCGATGAACATCGAAGAGGTTGTCGCGTACGGGAAGCAGAAGAACGTCGGCGTAATTCTCTGGATGGTTTGGAAGACGCTTGACGATCAGTTCCTGCCGGCGTTGGACCAGTTTGAGAAGTGGGGTGTGAAGGGGTTGAAAGTCGATTTCATGCAACGCGACGATCAGAAAGTGATCAACTTCTATCACAAGCTCTGCCGGGAAGCGGCGAAGCGAAAGATGATTGTCGACTTTCATGGCGCGATTCGACCGGCGACGATGGTTCGCACATGGCCTAACCTTATTAATACTGAAGGTGTGCGCGGACTCGAGTGGAACAAATGGAGCAAGGAAACGACTCCCGAGCACAACGTGACGTTGCCGTTTACGAGAATGTTTCTCGGGCCACTGGATTACACGCCGGGAGCGATGATTAATAGCGGTGCGGAGAGAAATTTTGCGGCGGTTTTTGAGCGGCCGATGAGTCTCGGCACGCGATGTCATCAGCTCGCGATGTATGTTGTTTATGAAGGTCCGTTGCAGATGCTTGCTGACAGTCCGTCGCACTATTTGAAAGAGCCGGAGGTGATGGAGTTTCTCGGGCCGGTGCCGACGGTTTGGGATGAGACTGTCGTCCTTGCTGCACAGATCGGTGATTACGTGATTATTGCGCGGAGGAATGGGCGCGATTGGTATGTTGGGGCGATGACGGATTGGACCGCGCGGGATTTCGAGATCGATCTTTCGTTTCTGCCCGATGGCAATTTCCAGATGACGTCATTCGCAGATGGCCCGAACGCCGATCGTTCCGGCAGCGACTATAAAAAGTCGATTCAATCCGTCGAGAAAACCACAAAACTCAAAATTCATTTAATGGGCGGCGGCGGCTTCGCCGCCCGCATCACGCCCGCCACGCCTTAACCCCGAAGGCGTTAGAACGGAGTTTACAGGTTCGTGCGGCGTTCGTTTTCTTCGGAGTAGCGGGCGCCCTGGACGGCGATGTTTGAGGCGGCGGCGTCGATATCTCGGAGATCGTCGGCGGTTAACTCAACATCAGCCGCACCGAGGTTCTCTTTAAGACGCTCGAGTTTGCGCGTGCCCGGTATCGGCACGATCCACGGCTTCTGGGCCAACAACCACGCGAGCGCGATCTGCGCGGGTGTCGCATTCTTCCGCTGCCCAATCTCGCGCAACAAATCAACCACAGCCTGATTCGCCTTCCGCGCATCAGCCGCAAACCGCGGCACCGTGTTCCGAAAGTCTTTCGCATCGAAACTCGTATTCTCGTCGATCTTGCCCGTCAGAAACCCTCGCCCCAACGGACTAAACGGAACGAATCCAATCCCAAGCTCTCCAAGCACCGCCAACGCTTCATCCTCAGGCCGTCGCCACCACAACGAATACTCACTCTGCAACGCCGTCACCGGCTGAACCGCATGCGCACGTCGAATCGTCTGCACACCCGCTTCAGAAAGTCCGAAGTGCTTCACCTTACCTTCCTGGATCAACTGCTTCACCGTGCCCGCCACGTCTTCGATCGGCACTTCAGTATCAACGCGATGCTGATACAACAGATCGATTGTCTCGATCTGCAGTCGCTTCAACGAAGCGTCGACCACCTCGCGAATGTGCGACGGACGGCTATCGACACCGATCTGCTCGCCTTTTGGACTAATCTTGAATCCAAACTTCGTCGCTATCACGACCTGATCACGCACCGGCGCAAGCGCTTCGCCAACCAGCTCTTCATTCTTGAACGGTCCATATACTTCCGCCGTGTCGAAGAATGTCACCCCGCGCTCGACTGCTTGCCGCAGCAGCGAGATCATTTCCTGTTTGTCTCCGGCCGGACCGTAGCCGTAGCTCATCCCCATACACCCAAGCCCGAGAGCTGAAACTTCCAGCCCGCTATTTCCCAGTTTCCGCTTTTTCATTGTTTCTCCTTAATAGACTTCGGACTCATTCTAATACCAAAAGCTGCGCATGCACCCACCCGCTACCGCGGGCGGTACTGACTGTGTCCAATCTTGTTTCCTGTAGCCTTGCGCAATGGCCCGCGGTGACGTAAAACGTCTCCAGTGGCTGAACTATCCCCCGGAGCTACGCTGACCCGTTATCGCATCGTCGACAAGATCGGTGCGGGTGGTATGGGTGAAGTCTACCGGGCTCAGGACATTGAACTCGGCCGCCAGGTGGCTCTGAAGTTTCTCACCAGCGACGTCTCCCAACACCCTAGCCGGCTCAAACGCTTCATTCTGGAAGCAAAATCTGCGTCCGCTCTAAATCACCCGAACATCCTGACTGTTTATGAGATAGGCCGTGTCGACGAAGATACTTTCATCGCCACCGAATTCGTCGAAGGACTCACGCTCCGGCAGCACTTGCGCCTCCAGCGCCTGAAACTGATCGAAGTGCTCGACATCGGGATTCAGATCGCTTCCGCACTCGTTGCCGCGCATGCCGCCGGCATCGTTCATCGCGACATCAAGCCCGAGAACATAATGGTGCGCAAAGACGGCATCGTGAAGTTGCTCGACTTCGGCCTCGCGAAGCTCACCGAAAGACAGGAATCTCAGAGTCTCGAAGCCACGACGATGGCTCTCGTCAACACCGAGCCAGGCTCTGTGCTGGGAACGGCGACTTACATGTCGCCGGAGCAGGCGGCAGGCCGCGAAGTTGATCCGCGTTCGGATATCTGGAGTCTCGGCGTTGTGCTTTACGAAATGGTCGCTGCCCATCCTCCGTTCGAGGGTGCGTCCAAGAGTCACATCATCGTCGCGATCATGGACCACGATCCGGTGCCGATCACGCAGTTCGCGCCCGAAGTGCCGCAGGCGCTCGAATGGATCATTGCCGAGGCCCTCACAAAAGATCCGGATGAACGCATTCAGACGGCAAAGGAACTGCTCGGCAAGTTGAAACGATTGAAACAACGAGTCGAAGCCGGTGTGCTGCCGACATCGCCGTCAGAGATCGACCGTTCATTTACACCACACCACTCATTTGCGACTACCATTCCTCCCGAAGGTTCGCGAACTCTGAATGAGACCATCAATCCGACAGCCGGATATCTCAGCGCGACACAAGCAGCCTCGAGCGGCGTAACAGCAACCACGGGCAGCCGTCAAAAGATCCAACTTGCAGCTATCCTCCTCGGCTTGATCGTTGTCGCCGCAGGCGGCTTCGGACTCTACAAACTCTTCACTCGCCCGAAAGAGTTTGGACCCGCAAGAATGACGGCACTGACAACCGGCGGGAAGATCAATGACGAAGACATCAACGGGCAGGTTTCGATCTCACCTGATGGCAAGTACGTTGTTTGTGCCGCGAATGACGCCAAACAGCAGGCCAGTCTGTGGCTGAGACAAATATCGACAAACAGTCTGGTGAGGATCGTTCCACCAGAGACTGGCGCCTATCTTTCGACGACGTTCTCACCTGACGGCGAACTCGTTTACTACGTCGCCCAACTGCAACGAAACAAATTCGTGCCAACGCTGTATCGCGTTCCTGTGCTTGGAGGGACTCCCACGAAAGTGCTCGATCGAGTTTTCAGTGCGGTGGCATTCTCTCCGAATGGCAAACAGTTCGCCTTTGTTCAAAACGACACGGCGCTGGTGGTGGCAAACACTGATGGCAGTGGCGAACCAAGAACCATAGCCGTCCTCCAAAAACCGAATGGCTTCTCCTCTTCCGGTCCATCGTGGTCTCCCGATGGAAAGCGGATCGCGTCCGGAATGTTCAATGCATCCGGCGCGGGTTATTCCACAGTCGTGGAAGTTCCCGCGGATGGTGGTGAGCCTCGACCGATCGGTTCAGAAAAATGGGCCAGCGTCGGCAGATTACTCTGGCTTGCCGACGGCAGCGGCTTGATTATGACTGCCCAGCCGGAGTTTTCATCGATCGGGACGCAGGTTTGGTTTCTCCCGTACAGCGGCGGCGCGGCGCGGCGGATCACAAACGACTTGAATGGCTATGGCGAAGTCAGCCTTGGGCTAACGGCGGACTCAGGAACGATCGCAACGATCCAACAAGTGAACGCGAGCAGTATCTGGATCAGTAGTCCCGGCGACGATGAGAGTCGGGCACGGCAGGTTGTTAAGACTAATCTTCCTGAAACAGTCGCATGGAGTCCGGATGGAAAGATTGTCTATGCGAGTCGCACCGGAGAAAACTGGGATCTCTGGATAGCGAATGCCGACGGTTCAGACAGTAAACAACTGACCGCCGACGCTTTCATCGATCAGCAGCCAACAGTTTCTCCTGACCGTCGCTACATAGTCTTTCAGTCCAATAGATCAGGCGCGCGCAACATCTGGCGCATCGATGCCGACGGCAACAATCCCAAACAACTTACCCACGGCAATTCGGTAGATGCCCATCCGAGCGTTTCTCCCGATGGGCAGTTTGTGGTTTTCATGTCACTGCGCTCAGGTACATGGACCATCTGGAAGGTCGGGATCGATGGCGGCGCTCCGGAGCAATTAACGAATCGCAGCGCCGAATTCCCATTGATTTCACCGGATGGCAAAAGGATCTCTTATTTCTACACAGAAGAACAAGCAAACAACCAACCGAAGCTCGCCATAAACGGTTTCGCAGGTGTTGGTCAAACACTAAAACCGATTGAGCTGCCACGTTCAGTTACACCAATTGCGTTTGCGTGGATGCCTGATGGAAAGTCGATCGCTTACCTCGATAACAGTTCAGGGATTCTGAACGTTTGGAGCCAACCGCTTGACGGCGGCCCCCCAAAGCAGCTAACAAATTACAAATCTGAGTTCGTAACTAGTTTTGCAATCTCCCGCGATGGCAAGATCGCAACATACCGCTGGTCGGCAACGAGAGACATCGTGCTGATCAGGGATTTCAAATAGAACCCCCCATCCACGGGATAGACAGATCCTAATCTGTGTAATCGGTGGATTGCTCTCTCAAGGAGGCCCAGTATGATGCAAAAAGAATGGACCATCATGGTTTACATGGCGGGTGACAACAATCTCGCCGTTGACATGGCCTACGCCATGGAACAAATCAAGAGCGTTGCGGACGCAGGCGCTAACACCCCAAACCTGTTTGTTTATTACGACGGCAACTCGCCTGCGATTCCAACCTTGTATTGCGATTTCTCAGCGCCCGGCAAACCCCGGTACGTGCGCTCATACAAAGTAGAAGACAAACTCCGTCCGGTGCCACCGAAACACAATGAGAATGCCGCCGACCCGCGGTCCATCCTCAATTTCATTGACTGGTGCGTAAACAAGGTGGAGGTCGAAGAGAACGGAGGTGTCACGAAGGGCCGTCGCGCAGACAAGTATGCGTTGATCTTCTCCGGTCACTCGCTTGGCTTTCAGGACATCGGTTTATTCAAAGATGAGTCGTCGGGCAAGTCGATGCACATGAAAGATTTCTACACCACGCTTTTGTCGGCAGTTCGAGACCCGGAGAAGTTGGACGAAACCAACGAGCAAGATGAACTGAACGATGAATTAGAAACGACAACAAGATTGCTTGGTCAAAAGCTCGACATTCTCGGGTTTGATAGCTGCGTGATGGGCATGCTCGAAGTTGGATTTCAGTTTAATAAGATCGCCCGCACGATGATCGCGTCGGAAGGCAGCGTGCCGAGCGCCGGCTGGACTTACGCGAAGATACTCGGCTGTCTCGCGCAGGAACAGAACCGCAACCTGCACACTCGCGATGTTGCTGAGCTCTTTGTGAAAAAGTTTATTCGTACTCAGGACGAATATACTGTCGGCGGCGTGTCGGTCGACATGGCGGCGTGGGATCTGTCCGAGTTTGGATCTCTTGCTTCGGCATTCGAAGACCTGTCCAGGGCGCTGCTTGAATGTTTTGAGGATGAGGAGAGCCGAATCTACCGGCAGATGGAAAGAGTGATTTTGCAGGTGCACTGGAAGTGCCAGTCGTACATGTACGATCAGAATGTCGATCTCGGCGACTTCTGCGAACTGCTCGATCAGGAATGTGGTCGAGTGGTGGAAGAGCTTGGCGGCGGCAAAGATACGAAGCCACTGAAAGAGGTACAAGAAGCTTGCCGGAAGGTGCTGGAAGAGTTGAAGAACGCCGTGATCCTAAGCGGGTACAGTGGCGGTGGCTATCAATATTCGAACGGCGTCTCGGTGTTCTTCCCGTGGTCTCGCGAAGCGTATGAAGTGTCGAAGAAGAATTACGAATCGCTTTGGTTTACGAAACAGGCGAAGCAGAAAAAGTTGTCGTGGACCGGGTTTCTGAAGAAGTATTTGTACGAAGTTAGTCTTCGGAAGCTTGAGCAGGTGCCGGCTGATGTGCCCGTGGGTGCGAGATATCGTTACAAGTCGGGTGTGCCGCTCGATGAGCGACCCGCGGTGATCGCGGTGGCGGCAGCGGCGGCCGGATCTCCGGGTACCAAGATCGCGGGACAGGAAGGTTCAAAGATAGCGGGGCAGGAAGGTTCGAAGATCGCCGGACAGGAAGGCTCGAAGATCGCCGGCCAAGAGGGTTCGAAGATCGCCGGACAGGAAGGTTCGAAGATCGCCGGGCAGGAGGGTTCGAAGATCGCCGGCCAAGAGGGCTCGAAGATCGCAGGCCAAGAGGGCTCCAAGATCGCCGGGCAGGAAGGTTCCAAGATCGCCGGACAAGAGGGTTCGAAGATCGCCGGCCAGGAAGGCTCCAAGATCGCAGGACAAGAAGGCTCCAAGATCGCAGGCCAAGAAGGCTCCAAGATCGCAGGAC
>DASYPN010000242.1:0-19778 GCA_036006625.1 Pyrinomonadaceae bacterium
TGGCCGCCCGTGGCTTAGGCTAAAGCGATTCAAGTAGCGACAGCTTTGGTTTGGCGAACACCTATCAAAACCACGGGCGGCCACGGAGGGCCGCCCCTACAGCGATTTCCATAATCGCGCGAGAAAACCGACGTCGCGGAGGGTTACAAGTTGACTGCCAACTGAGACCGTTCGCTCTTCGCCCTCTTCGAATTTGAAGAGAATTTCGTAGTTTGACGGGAGCGCTGGTTAATGCTTCGAAGCTCACGAGTGTCATCGGCTGGCTCGAGCTGCCCTCTGGTGCATTGGGCAGTTGACCAGGACCGTGGTCGGCGATCTGTGTTACCTGTTTTGTAAAAATCGGCGCGACAGTGTTCGCAACAGCGGTACGCGTCACGTAGATGTAAGACAGTTCGAGCGCGCAAATATCGGCGAGCGTCTTCAATGGATCACACGCAGCTCGGTCGTGTCCTCACGATTCAACCGCGCAAACAGTCGCCTCACTTCTTCAACTCCAGGCAAGCCAGACCACGTTCACCGGCGGGATAGTCTGACGGGTATTCAATCGTGGAATTCGGATCCTCATACTTGCTGGTATGCACATCGAAGAACTCACAATCCTTGCACGCTTCGCGATTGCTGAGCCGCCAGCCATCAGGATGATATTGAAAGATCGCTTCGTGATGTTGAGACGGCGCAAATGCATTCACGAGCGTATCGACGAGAGCGGAGTCGAACTGCTGAAACCAGCCGTGGTTCTCGTAGCGACCGAACGGAAACGAGATGAAAAGCGATCCGCCGGCTTTGAGCACGCGTTTGAGCTCTTTGACCGCGAGAATGAATTCGCTCTTGTCACTGCGCTGAGCGATCTGGAGATCCTCAGCGTACATCGTGTTGTCCATTCCGATATGTTCGATAGTTGAGATACAAGCGACTGCATCGAAGCGTTCGTCGCGGAAGTCTAGATCTCGTAAGTCACCAAAGACGTACGACACTCCAAGCTGCCAGAAAGCCTGACCTTCCGGTGCGAGCGTGACGATTGTCGTTTGTTTGTCTTTCAGTGGAGGTGAGTCGAGGACGAAATCGTAATTCAGAGCGGATCCTGCGTCGAGAAAGCGACCGCCTTGCACTTGTCGAACGCGTGAAAGCACCCATGGAATCTCGATGATGCGTGCGTCGAGCCGGTAACCATATCCATCAGGCAGCGGTCGATTCGCGGCTAGCGTATCGAGCAGCGAGTCGTCGTTTACCGCCTCACTCAAAGATTTTTCACGATACTCGTGATACCCCTCACGCCACGGACGTCGATCTGATTTCAAATACGAAGCGAGACGTTTGCGCCTGACCACGTCCCAGGCAGTCTTGCCAACACTTCCCTTGATGCGCGAGGCGATACTAAGAACAGATGACATCTCTTTGTTTGTGCAGATAGCGATTCAGGATCTCGGTTAGTTCCTGCATCCTATGATAATAGGAATGTTCAGACAAGGTGCGTTGCTGACCGGCCTTCGCAATCGCCTCACGCTCGTTGTCGTGCGCTAAGTAGTAGTTCACCAGCTCGACACATTCATCGACGGAACGATACGCGACCACTTCCTTCCCGATCTCAAACAACTCGTGAAGATTTGTTTTCCAGTCAGTCAACAGCATCGTGCCGACACCGGTTGCTTCGTAGAGACGCATGTTTGCCGCGTACTGTTCGGCCATGTCGATATGGATATTCAGGGCGATCTTCGAGCGCTGCAATTGCCGGTACATGTCGTAGCCCCAGAGCGGTGGATTCACTCGGCCACGCAAAGGAGATTCGGGCGGCAAATTAGCCGCTCCGGCTCCCCAAAACGAAATCGGGACTTTGCGGCAGAGCTCTTCAAGCAATGCGAGTCGTTGTTGATGATCCTTGCCGACTGAACCGACAAACGCCAGTTCGGCATTCTTCGGTTGTGGCTCGATTCGTTTGAGAATGGTTTCTTCAAAGCCGAGACGCAGCAACTCGGAGTGAGTTCCTGCTTTGCGAATCCGTTCAACGAAATGTGGCGCGGCACTGATCACGAGGTCGAAAGGACGCAGATCGAGCCCGGGAGGAATCGGGTAAGCCATCTCGCCAACGAGCAGCTTCGTCGACTCTTTCAACACTTGATGGAAGTCAGCCGGAAGATAGAGAACGTCGCAGATGAAGATGACATCCGGATTGAAAGCCGCGACTTGAGCTTTCAAGACCTCCTTCTCCCATGCGGGAATATACCGGCCCAGTGGCAGCGGCCTGGTTCGAAGCCGATCGGCCTGTTGCTGCAATCGGGTTTGAACTTTCAATGTGAAAGATCGTTTGGTGTCGATCTTCAAACCGTTCTCTTCGGCCCAACGGATTTGAATAGGCGCAGCGTTGACGATGAACTGTTGCGCATCGTGTCCGAGTTTTGTCAGATTCAGCGGCAGTGAATCGGCTCGTCCGAAGCCCGTGTCGTAGATGAAGCGGAGTTGCTGGCTTGCGGACTGTTCCGCGAGTCGCGGATTGTTTTCATAAACACGACGCAGCGATTCCTGATAGTGGGTGTCGAAGATTAGAATCCGCATGCTATTTGGTAGCGACTATCAGGTTCCATCCAAATCTGGAGGCAAACTGCTTCTTGCAAAGCTGATCGAGGGCATCAACTCGGCGCATTAGCCACGGTGGTGAAAACCGTTCCTCAAAAGCAACTTGATTGAAGTTCATTCCAAGGATATGTGCGACGTGGGCCAGCATCGGCGTAACGTAAACTCTGAGCGGAAGACCAAGCAGTCCGGTCCAGCAGTCGTTCACGAAAAAACCAATCGCCATGTCGTGCTGAACGATCTTGAAGCCACATTCCGCAAAGAATTTTTCCCATTCTTCCGGCAGCTTGAATTGTAGATGAGGCACACCGGGAACAAACGGGATGCCTTTTGCTCGTTGTTTCGTGATCGAGTGTTTGAAGTAACGTTCGAAGATACTGCGACGGTTTGGAACGATCGAAAAAAACAGTCCGCCTTCGTTGAGCAAAGAGTGAATACGGCGGCAATAACTCGACGGGTCTTCAAGATGTTCGATCACGTCAAAGGCGATGGCGAGATGAAAATCGGAGTTCAGCGTGTCTACCGGTTCGGTAAAAATCGCCGGTGGACAACGAACGACGCTCCAATCGTACGAGCGGAAGTAGCGCTCTGTAACAGACGGATCGAGATCGACTGCCGTTACACAAAAGCCGAGGCGCGCGAGTTCGTATGAGTCGCGCAAAGAGCCGGCGCCGAAGTCCAGAGCGCGAGGCGTGTCAAACCTCTTTCGAATCTCTTCCAACCTTGAAGAGAAAACGTCCCAGCGATACTGAACGTTGCGCGTGTTGCAGCCGAACAGTTTTGAGACGTCGTGGCGGCGATCGAAGATCAGAGGCTTGGATGGATCAGTCTCGGGTTCGAACTGCGATCCGGCTGTCAAAGCTTCAGCATGTTCTGAACTGCGTCCGACGAGTGCGGCAACAATTAAAAAAGGCAGGAAGACGACAAACAGCACCAGCCACGCAACGCAGACCGCAAGAAGCACGAGGAGCGCCCAGCCCAGTCGCAGGCCAAACAACACAATCTTCTTTAGCTTATTTATCACCGACGCAATGGACGCCTCCCTGGAGTGCGGCACCTTGGTACCGCTTTGGTAAACATACCAAAGCGCCAACAAGTTGGCGCACTCCAGGGAGGCGTCCAGACCTCTTGGAGCGAAGCTTTACGCGGATACGTTTGCCATCGTCATTGCATTCACAATCAACTCGAGTTGCGAGCCGGTAAGCTCCGCGTACATCGGAAGACTAACCACCTGATTCGCGGCGGCCTCCGTTACCGGCAAACTGCCCAACGGAATCTGCCGGTGCTGATACGCCGGTTGCAGGTGCAGAGGAACCGGATAGTGAATACCCGTCGCGACGCCTTCATCCTTCAGCTTCTTCTGCAACGCCTCACGTTCCGCAACGCGAACAACAAACAGATGCCAAACCGGTTCCGCGTTTGGATTCACTGCCTGTGGTCGAAACTCGTCGTGCGATAACGAATCAAGATAAAAATCTGCATGCGCTCGGCGCTTGCTGTTCCATTCGTCCAAATGACGAAGCTTCACACTCAGAATCGCAGCCTGCATTCCGTCCAGACGACTGTTAACGCCTTCCATCTTGTGTGTGTATTTTTCGAGCCGGCCGTGGTTCGCGAGCATGCGAACGTGCTCCATCAAATCCTCGTCCTGACTAACAACCGCCCCTGCATCTCCAAACGCACCAAGATTCTTTCCCGGATAAAAACTGAAAGTTGCCGCATCACCGATCGAACCCACACGTTGACCACGCCAACGCCCGCCGTGTGCCTGTGCCGCATCTTCGACGACTTTCAATCCATGCTTGCGAGCGATCTCCATGATCGCGTCCATGTCGCACGACTGGCCGTAAAGATGAACCGGTATGATCGCTTTGGTCCTCGGCGTAATTGCGGCTTCGATCTTTGAAGGGTCCATCAACATCGTGTCGTCGAGGACGTCGATGAAAACCGGGAGCGCGCCAGTCATCGCAATTGCTTCAGAGGTTGCGATGAACGTGTGGGCAACGGTAATAACCTCATCGCCTGGGCCAACGCCGAGGGCTCGCAACGTCAGGTAAAGCGCGTCGGTGCCATTTCCAACACCCACGCACGCCTTCGCTTCACAATAAGCGGCAAAATCCTTCTCGAAACTGCGCACAGCTTCGCCACCGACAAAGGCGCTGCTGTTGATGATGTTCTGGATAGCCGTGTCAATTTCAGATTTGATGTTTTGGTACTGGTCGAAAAGTCCGACGAGTGGAATCTTGTTTGTCATGTTCTTTCTAGTGTGATTTGGGCTTGCTGGCTCGGATAATCAAGCGGCTGCCGAGATACTTCACCGGTGAAACGGCCGCGAGCTTCTCCAGCATGTAGATAAAATCGCGCGACGAGGGCTTAAGATCCTTGCTGAAAAGATCTGGTTGGCCCATCAGGCCGCCGGCAAAGTAATCGATAACGAGCCCGTCCTTTTTGAGTTCTCGCGCCAAGCCCACAGGATTTTGAAAACGACCCTTCGTTGGGTTCTGGAACTTGTGTTGGTAATACTTCTTCAAACCGTATATTGAAAGCCGGTTGTAAGTCAAAAGCACGAGATCGCCGCCCGGCTTCAAGATTCTCGCAAACTCAGCCACTGACTCGCGCCAGTTAAAAACGTGCTGGAGCACGCGCGAACAAACGATCAGGTCGTACGAATTGTCGGGAAGGTCGACTCGTGAGGCTTCCTGACAGAGCACAGTGTCGAATGGAACACCGAGTTTCTGAGCGGCTTGCGTAGCCGCGTCCAATTGCTTTGAAGAGATATCCATGCCGGTAACGCGAGCTGCGTGCGGTGCGTAGATCGGCAACAAACGTCCATCACCGATACCAACATCGAGAGCTCGATCGTACTTTCGACCGGCTAGTGCCTTTGCAAGCGCCGCTTTTTCAAGAGTGTCGATAACTTGTCCGCGAGCAGGTTTGAACCAACTGTCGTAATCGGTCGTGTTCCACATGTCACGCTTGAAGCGCGCAAATTCATCTCGATCCTGGTTCACTCTTTCGGTCATCCTTAAACTCCAAAGTATTCTTTGAGTGTCTCTTTGTCGTCGGGTCTGATCAGTAGCTCCGGCAACTGCGAAGGATAAAAAACGTTCATGCCCTGTCCTTCGCTCAAGGTGAGTTCGTTCAGTTCTGCAGACAACTCACCGACAAACGCAAACTCGCGTTTGTTGTTCTGCACAAACTCTCGAAAGAGACCGAAGTTCTTCATGCCAAAATCGATCTCTTCCTGCACTTCACGCGCGACGGCTGTCTCCGCTGATTCGCCGTCTTCAATGGTGCCGCCAAACAGACTCCAATGGCCCGGGTACCTGATCGCGGGATTGTCATCGCGTTGCTGAAGTAAGACCTGGCCGCGGCTGTTTATCAGAATCGCACTCACACCCTCGCCCGACGTGTTGCTCAGCCGTTTCTGAAGCTCGAGATATTTCTGGACGTCGGGGGGTTCGGAAAAATCATAACGCATTCCCCGCAATAAATAGATTAGCGCGGGCTCTTTGGCGCTGATGTCTTCGAGATAGTCGCGGAAAATGTGTTCCCGCTTCAAGCCTGCAAACGAGGGAAGAAAGTCGAGCGCGTCACGACGGAAGAAGCAGCAGCCGGTGGAATTGATTCCGAGACCGGAAGTGTTGTCGGTGTAGTTTCGATACTCATAGAGATTGTCATCGAGATTGCGATGAGCGGAGATGACGTACGACTTCCGATCGCGCTGTTCGTTTGGCGTGACGGTCGCAAGCAGGATGAACGCGGGCTGGCGCGAGTCGAAGATCTCTCGCGCCCGTTTCAGGTCTTCAGCATCCGTGTAGATATTATCCGGACAGAGAACTACGAAATCACTATCGACTTGATTGGCGGCTGTCGCGATCGCGTGTGCAAGTCCGAGCGGCTGTTCCTGCTCGACCGTGCTGACCTCGATTCCAAAATCACGCGACGAAAGAAATTCAACAATCGTCTCCCCAATATGCCCAATCACCACCACAACCTTCGCAACGCCAATCGCCTTCAACGCCTCGATAGATCTCTCAAGCAGTGTCTGACCCTCGATCTCGATCAGCGCCTTGGGTAAGGCGCCACCCATCCTTGTCGCTTTCCCGGCCGCGGGAATAATCCCAACCATATCCGATCCCAATCCGTGTTAATCCGTGGCTAATGACACCGTTTGCCCGGTCGTCAAGGCCTTCTGCGTCGCCTCGAGCACAGCAACCACATCACGCGCGTGTTTCGGTCCAGTCAACGGCGCTTGATCCTTACGCAGGCACTCGAGAAAATGCGCCGCTTCCGTCTTCAGCGGCTCCTGAAAATTGATCTTTGGCAACCAGATGTCGCCCGTCCGGTGGACCAACTGATACCCGCCCGACTGATCATAATCCATCCGCTCGCCAATCTTCGGCACGCGATCCACGCCCTTATCGAAGATCGTGATCTTGTCGTCGCCGACGTCATCGTAAACAACCATCTTGCGACTACCGACGAGCGTCATCTTGCGAATCTTGCCGGGATCGAGCCAGCTCACGTGAATATGTCCGGTGACGCCGCTCGCCCATTTCAAAGTCGCAAACACTACGTCTTCAATTCCGGGCTGAATGTAACTGACACCGACGGCCGACACCGACACAGGCAGTTCACCATTCATGAAGTACATGAGAATGCTGACATCGTGCGGCGCCAGGTTCCACCACGCATTAACGTCGGAGCGCACCTGGCCGAGGTTTAGTCGCTGGCTGTAGATGTAGTAAAGCTGGCCCAGCTCGTCGTCGCTCAGAAGCTTCTTCGCATAACGTACGGCGGCGTTGTAGAGGAACGTGTGTCCCACCATCAACGTCTTTCCTGAGCTCTCGGCGAGCTTCACGAGTTCGTCGGCTTCAGTCGTGCTGGTAGCGAGTGGCTTCTCGACGAAAGCGTGTTTGCCGCTTTCAAGAACCTGCTTCGTCAACGCGTAGTGCGATGAAGCAGGTGTGGCGACGATCACTGCATCGACTTCCTTGTCATTCAGGATCGCATCAAGCGACGAAACGACTTCGGAGCGAGGAAAATTCGAACGCACATAAGCCTGGCGTTCAGGATTGATCTCGGCGACGAACTTGACCCAGCAATCCTGCTGCGCCGAGAAATTTCGCAGTACGTTTGGTCCCCAGTAACCACAACCGATCTGGGCAATGGTGATTTCAGACATTTCAATGTTCTATAGGTCCTATAGGACTTATATGACCTATTTTTTGTTAATAATTCTCGGCTTCTCTGCCACAACGACCGAATCATCCTCAACGACGCCGCTGCCGAGAATGGTCCTGATGCCGACGATGCAACGATTCCCAATCTTTGCGCCTTTGGTGATCGTGACTTCCTGACCAATCCAAACGTCGTCGCCAATCGAGACCGGACTCGTCGTTGGTTTAGTGTCTTCCGAAACTCCTTCCGGAAAACAATGCTCGATTCTTTTGCGTCGTTCGCGCCAGTCAGTCGAATGTGTGTTCGTGTCGTAAATACAAACGCGATACGAGATCATGTTGTACGAACCGATATCGACCTGTTCTTCGCAACGAATCTCGCTGCCGTATGCGATTCCAGTGTATTTGCCGATCGACAGCCGGCCGCCAAAGCGCGCCATTAATTCAGTCGACATGATATGTGCGCGATAGTCCAGGCGCAGCGTGCCGTTATCGACGTAAACCGAACTGCGCGGCTGCACGGGGCTATCGATGATCGCGCCTTCACCGACATTGACTGTCGAGCCGTTCACAACTGAAAACGAAGCGTTCACGAGGCGACTGTCTTTCCCGAAAACGACTTCACAGTTGTCGCCGATCGTCATATCAGAATCAATCGTTACGCCCGCTTCTATCACGAGTGAAGAGTTGCTGCCGATCACGATCACGCCGCGCACGAGTTTCACGTCATCACTGATCGAGAGCTTCGCAGACGGATGAATAGATCGATTCCGTCCGGGCTTCAGTGTGCTCAGTAGACGTTTGGCTGCTTCACGACCGGGCATCGGATTCACATTAAGCATCACGTTTCACGCGAAGGCGGAAAGGAAACGCAAAGGCGCAACGACTTCTTTTTGCGCTCTCTTGGCGTTCTTTGCGGCTTTGCGTGAAACAAATTTAATGACTCGAATTACCGTTCAGCGTCCATTCCTGTTCCAACAACACGCCGGCATGCGATTGGGGAGGCATGCGTCCGGTGCCGAAGAAATCGCCGGGCTCAACCACAATCGTCACTGCCTGCTGGATCCAATCAGTGATCGCTTCGTTGGATCGGATTATCAAACTCGCCGTGTAGCTTCCAGGCGCAAGCGGCAGTTTGCGAATCTTGCATGTGAAATAACCGTCCCTGCCGATCGATTGAAACGACTCGCCTGCAACCTGGTTGCTGAGCATGCTAACAAACGCACCTGTATCAGAGGTAATTCCGATCGCGACCGTTACACCTTCGACGTTTTCCTGCGTGCTCGAGTAGTAAACGCGAAAGTTAACTTCCTGTCCCGAGGCGATGTACTCCACTTCATTTCCATCGCGATCGTAACTCGCAAAATCCTGGATACGAACCTTCCCATTCCCCTGTCGATCGGTGCGCTCCGCGAGGGTAGTCTTCGTGATCTTGTGAACCTGCGTCAGATACTTTTGCACGGCGTCTTCAACGCCGCCGAGCGGATACTCAACCTGGCCTTCCCACAATACCATGGCCTTCGTACACAACGCTGACACGGCCGCCATGTTGTGACTCACAAAAAGCACGGTGCGACCAGCGCTCGCGACATCGCGCATTCTGCCGAGACATTTTTTCTGAAACGCCGCATCGCCGACCGCCAGCACTTCATCGACGATCAGAATCTCCGGTTCGAGGTGTGCCGCAACCGCGAAGGCGAGTCGCACGTACATGCCGCTGCTGTAACGTTTGACGGGAGTGTCGATAAATTTCTCGACTTCTGCGAAGGCGACGATTTCGTCAAACTTCGCCGCGATCTCGCGGCGCGACATGCCGAGTATCGAACCGTTGAGAAAGATGTTTTCGCGGCCCGTCAGTTCCGGATGAAAGCCAGTGCCGACTTCGAGCAGGCTCGCGACACGCCCGTACAGTTCAACGCGTCCGGTAGTCGGTTCGGTGATCCGTGAAAGCACTTTGAGCAGTGTCGACTTACCCGCGCCGTTGCGACCAATGATACCGACCACATCGCCTGTCTCGATTTCAAAACTCACGTCCTTCAGTGCCCAGATTGATGTCGGCTCTTCCCCTCGGCGCAGATAACGCAGCGGCAGACGCGCGACGTCCATGACCACTTCACGGAAAGTGGAATAGGCTGCTGCTGAACGGCCGAGGTAATAGAGCTTGCTCAGATCCTGAACTCGGATGATCGGTTGCATCAGTAACTACTAAATGATGTCTGCGAAGCTGCGCTCCACGCGTCCAAACGCATAAATAGCGTAGAGCAGTGTCAAGATAGTCAAACCAGACGCGATACCGAGGGCGGGCCAATCAAACGGAAGTCCGAACAGTGCAGAACGATAGCCTTCGATGATTCCCGACATGGGATTCAACATCAGTAACCAGCGCCATTTTGCGGGGATCGCACTCGAGGGAAGAATGACTGACGATACGAACAGCCACAACTGAATCAGAAACGGCAGGGCGAAGCGCACGTCGCGATATTTGACGTTCAGAGCCGAGAACCATGTTCCTACGCCGAGACTAAACAACGCCGTCAACAAGACGAGCACCGGCAAAAACAGAAGCTGGATTGTGGGAACGATCTCGTAGTAGAACATCAGCAAGATCAGCAGTACGAACGCGAGCACGAAATCGACAAGCCCTGCGAGCATTGCGGCTGCAGGGACGATCAAACGTGGAAAGTATACTTTCGTGATCAGATTGGCGCTGCCGACGAGACTGTTACCGCTTGCAGTGATGGCGTTGGAAAAGAACGTCCAGGGAACAAGTCCGGCGAGTGCGAAGACCGGGTAGGGGATTCCTGCCGAATCGACCGCGGCGAGTCTGCCGAAGAAGATCGTAAAGATGATCATCATGAACAGTGGCTGCAGGATCGCCCATGCCGCGCCGAGTGCAGTTTGCTTGTAGCGAACTTTGACGTCGCGCCAGGTGAGAAAGAAGAGCAACTCACGATAGGCCCAGATGTCTTTAAAGCTTAGCAGGGACCAGCGCTTGGTCGGCTGAATGACGACAAGAGGCTCGGCCGGCAGGCGAACACTTTGCATATAAGAGTTCTAGAATCTTCTGTCCGAATTTTCAGGCTTCATCAGCACGCATAAAGATTGTCCAAAAGGGGCCAGGGGCGTGGCGCTGGTTCCGTTTTCCAATCTGGACGGCTCCGGGATCGGCACGTAGGGTTCGTTGCCATCCTTAATAACTTCGACATCCAGATCGAGATGCCTCGCCCATTCGCGCAACATATCGGTCGAGATGAAGACGTTTAAAGGTTGATCGCCGATGCCGACGTCCTTGAGATTATTCTTCCGAAAGATATCCCAATGGCCTTCTATTCGAAAATCCAGGAATGAAAGAACTATCTTTCCGCCTGGTTTTAAAACTCGCTTCGCCTCACGTAAATAGACAAACGATTCTTCATGGAGGAGATGCGTGAGAACTGAGAAGAAACAAACCATATCGGCCTGCTCATCCGCTTCCGGAATTGTAAGTCCCTGGGCCATCTGAAAGCGCCAGTCGGGACGCCGCACAAGTTTACGAGCATAATCAACGAGCTGCGGCACGACGTCGAATCCGAGGTACTTGCCGGTAAGATACTCCGACAGTGGTTTTGCCAGGCGACCTGATCCACAACCCACATCGATTACGTAGTGGTGCTTTTGAAGGCCGTGCAGGATGAGTGTCTCGCGCAACAATATTCCGACTGCCTCGAAATCTCCCCCGACTGCTAACTTCGCGGCTTCATCGGTTGAGTAGGCGCCGCGAAGAATTTGAAATTGCCTGCGGTGAGTCTTACGAAAGTCGGTTTTGGATGCCCAGTTCTTGGAGTTACGACCCGTCAAAGGCCCAATTACACGGTAGTTGATGCTATTTATGATTCGGCGAACGCTCAGCCTCGTTCTCATTTCTTTCATGTGTTGGAATCCAGTTGCTTGACAGGAGTTCCTCAGTCTAGCCACCGGCTCCAGACAGGTCAAGCAAGCGAATTAGCGGTACTGGTTCAGTTTGAAACGCTACCTCGGCGTTATGGAAACGTGTATTCGCCGCGATAAAACGCGCGCAGGTTCGCGCGGAAGCGCTCGACGCTGTACAGATCGTTCAATATATCCCAGGCTGCGCGCCAGCAACGCTTGTAAGCGACCGGCTCGTCGAGACGTTGTAGATCAGTTGTGATGCGATCTATCAATACGTCCCACGATGGATAAACCGTCTCCAGTTTTGCAAACGCAGGCGTGAAAAACCGCTCGTTATAAACCGCGAACGAAACCCCACCGCTAAAAACCGGATCCGAGAAATAACTATCAAGCCCCTCACCAAAAGTCAGCGACCACTTCGCACGACGCGCCACTTCCAAATACTCTTCAAACGTAAGACCCTGAATCACCTGAATCGGCAAGGAGGGCAGCGCCTTTCTGATCCCCGCAATTACTCTTTCCTTCAACGGGTGCTGGTCGTGGCCCACCATCAAAAGCGGCTGCTTGTCTTCGTAACGCGAAAGAGTATAACGCTCCGGACCGTTACAACATGACAGCCGGTGCAGCGAAACGCCAAGCGCTTCACGCGTGGCGGCATTGCTGTAAGCCTCGTGCGCCGTGGTGCAAGTCACTTTTCCGAAACGCGCCAAACGTTTAAGATCCTGCCCCTCGATCATGTCGATGTGTTGAACCAGCACGTTGAGATGAAGGTCTTTGATGTTGCGTAAATTCGGCTCGCGGGAGTCAAGCCAGTCAGCCACGCGGTTGACTACGTACTCAGGTATGTGGATCAACAGATAATCAAGCTCGTTGCAGCGATTCAAGAGCGCTTCGAGATCGAGCAGGTAATTGGAATTCCTGAACCACGTGTACTTGAGTAGCGGCGGCTCACCGGGAATAGTACAAAGTGCGACCTTAGCGCCGTGAAGATCGCTGATCAACTGTGACTCACGGTACGTCCACGCGATCGAAAGCGTGCCGCCCGACGGATTATTAAACCCAGGCGTAAGAAAAATGATGAGCCGGCGGGTGTGTAAAGCCATGGCTTGAGTGACCACGCTGCGCGTCACTTGTCGCTTCACATTGTGCTTGATTACACCCAGCTTGTTTAGAAAAGACATCAGGCAGGTGGTCTCTCTTCCAACCGTTTGCGAACCTCAGTCGCGTTGTCCAAAACCGTGCTGATGATGGCGCAGACGCCGCGAATGATTTCCGGAGTAATTGCCTGACCGGTCGGCAACGTCATAACACGCGCGGCCACAGACTCGGTGTGCGGCAGTGACAAATGCGCGTCCGGATAGAGCGACTTATACGGCTCCATCTTGTGACAGCCCGGATAGAAATAACGTCGCGCGAGGACGTTTTCCGCGTGCAGAATCTGCAGCAACTCATCCCTTGTCACACCGGTCTTCGACTCTTCGATCTCCAGCACGACGTACTGATAATTCGATCGTTCGTCGTCATCGTACGGCAGAAAACTTATTCCCGCGAAGCCGGACAGATGATCCTGGTATTGCTTGTAGTGCCTCCGATTGATGCCGATGAACTCGTCCATGCTGTCGAGATTCGTTAGGCCCATGGCAGCAGAGACTTCGTTCATCTTGCCGTTGACGCCGAGCGAATCAGTCCGGTCGTAACTGGTGAACCCAAAGTTACGCATCAGGCGTAGCCTCTGGGCCAACGCGGCATCGTTGGTGACGACTGCACCGCCTTCGAGCGAGTTGAGAAACTTTGTGGCGTGAAAACTGAAGACTTCTGCGTCCCCGAAGTTACCGACCATGCGTCCTTTGTATGAACAACCAAAGGCGTGCGCGGAGTCAAAAAGCAGCTTGAGATTGTGCCGTCTTGCAACTTCGGTCAGACCGTCGACGTCGCAAGGCTTTCCCCAAAGATGCACACCGATAATGCCCGACGTACGACCGTTGATTAATTTCTCAACCTTCGCTGGGTCAAGCGAATGCGTGCGGGGATCGATGTCGCAAAACACCGGCTTGATCTCCAGCCACTGCAACGCGTTTGCAGTTGCCACGAACGTAAACGACGGGATGATTACTTCGCCGGTTAAGCCCAGTGCGCGGATTGTGATTTCGAGTCCAACGGTTGCATTGCACATCGCGATGCAGTGCTCGACTTTGATGGTATCAACGATACGCTTTTCAAAGTCAGTAACGTAAGTGCCGCCATTGGTGAGCCAGCGACGATCGAGGATGTCGTTTATCTGGGCGGTGAACTTCTCGCGGTTGCCAATGTTGGGTTGACCGACGTGTAAGACGTTTTTGAAGGCAGGCGTGCCGCCGAAAATTGCCAGATCGCCGACCGCTGTCTTTACTGAGATGCGGTCCTGCGTTGCTGTTGACATATACGATTAGTCCTTAGCCACTAGCTTGCGAGAAACATATCAATCTTGTCCGATCATCTCAGTGGTCCAGCGCAACGCTGGCTGCACTACACCTGGCTCACGGGCATAAAAATTCACTTCACGTGCATGCAAATCGAGTATCTCAAACGACACGTTACTCTCGTAGCGATAAATTACGGAATTGCTATCGCGCACTACGAATAACACAAACCGGTGCCGTCCCGTATTCAGCAGGTCAGCGGGAACGTAGCATGTGCAACGAAACAGGCCCGCGGCGATGTACGCATCGGTACTGGCGACATGGGGACCGTTGCCGGTCGTGAAGGCGATGATGTCCTGCTCCGTGTACAGGTGTAAAGCGAGGTGAAGCCGCGCACCCGGCAGAAGGTTCCAGTACTCAATCTCGATTACGAACGGAGTTTTCCTTGATAGTGCGTCGGAAGGACTGTCTACAGGTTGCACACGGACGCGATGTAACCGCACGATCTCGTTACCCGGCGCCGTCTCGACGTCATCCCATGCCTCTTCAAGCTGGCTTGCTGTTCCCGACGTCAAATAATCGGCAACCACTGCGCTAGCCGGACCTTCTTTAACAACCCGGCCCTGGTCCAACCAGATCGCACGCTGGCACAGACTCTGCACCGCGATCATGTTGTGACTGACAAACAGTACTGTGCGACCCTGCGTAGCCGCATTGCTCATCTTTCCCAGGCACTTCTTTTGAAACTGTGCGTCACCGACCGCTAACACTTCGTCGATGATCAGGATCTCCGGTTCGAGGTGTGAAGCGACGGCAAACGCCAAACGCATGTACATACCACTCGAGTAACGCTTCACCGGAGTGTCGAGAAACTTTTCCAGTTCGGAAAACTCGACAATCTGATCGAACTTGCGATCGATTTCGACGCGCTTCATGCCGAGCACTGCGCCGTTCAGATAAATGTTTTCTCGCCCTGTCAGTTCGGGATGAAACCCCGTCCCCACTTCGAGCAGACTCGCGACGCGGCCAAACAGTTCAGCGCGGCCCGTCGTCGGTTGTGTAATGCGCGACAGAACTTTCAGCAGCGTGGACTTGCCGGCTCCATTGCGACCGACGATGCCCAGCACCTCACCCGGCGCGACTTCAAAGTTCAAATCCCGCAGCGCCCAGATCGAATTGCCGTTGTTGCTACGTAAGCGTTTGAAGGGCGAACGTACCGCCTCGACGATCGATTCGCGCAGCGTGTCGTAAGCGCTCTCGCGTGAACCGAGGCGATATTGTTTGCTCAAATCCTCAACGCGAACGATCGGCTTCATTTGCATTAATCAGGGTTAATCTGCGGCTTATAACACGTGCAAAGATAATAAAAGTGGTACACCTGATGTACGGTAATGTCGCTAAGACTGGCAGGTATCAACTCCACCGGACAGCGATGGATCACATTGTGACTCGATAATACTTTCCGGAAATAAAGTCTTTCAACTAAGGTGGCCCTTTCGTAGAGCTGCTCGTCGAGGAAAAGCACGAGCGCGCCCGGCTTCGCGACGCGAGCCATCTCTTCGAGTGCGAGCTTCGGATCGGTGAAACCATTCAAGGCACCGTAGTTCAAAACGATGTCAAATGTCTCGTTGGCGAATGGCAGCCGCGTGGCGTCGCCAAGCACCAGTTCGACCGGCACCTGCCGTTCCGCCATCAGCTTTTGTCCCTGCAGCAGCATTGTTTCCGACAGATCCAGACCGGTGTAGTCAGCGTCGAGATTCATCCAGCCGTGGCGATATAACGAATTGCACGTACCCGTAGAAATGTCGAGCAGTTGTAATCGACCAGCGCGATTTGAAAGCTCTCGCAAAACATCGCCGTGAACTTCGGGAAAGCTTAGCGAGGGCCGAAATCGATTCAGCAGCAGAGACAGTTTGACAGGTACAGCCAGCAGGAGCAGGTAAAACAGATATGGGTGCTTGAAGAAAAAGAAACCGATCACAAGGATGAGCAAAGCCGCGATGAGTTGTATAAGCGAACCTGGGCCAGCGATTACCGCCAGGCTTATGAAGCTTCCGACGAGCGACAACAGAAAGAAAACAAGCAGGAAGTAGACCAGCCATGCTTTCCATGACATCCGCAAGGGTCGCGCAGGCAGCGAGAGAAACGGCATCATGTTCTGGTAGTAAGTACCGAGAAAGCCGTTGTAGAACTTGTCGCGCAGCTCTTTGTCTTTCTTACCCAGCTCGCTTTCAACGTAAAGACGCGGAATGCCGTTAACAGTTGTGTATTCCTTTCCGCAGTGTTCACACGTCCACAGACTGGATTGGAAGCGTAACTTGCTCCGCCGGCAGTTTGGACATTGATATCTGGAAAGGTTCACGATCGCGAGTCGAGCACAGCGTAGCCGATACCGGTCTTACCGAAACCATTGCCGTTATAGAAAAGATAAGTGCGGTCTTCGTGTTGGTAGACGAAACAGTATTCCATCATTTCTGAATCCCAGCCACTCGCCGAACGTTCGATGCCAACTTGATCGTCGTGCCTTCTCCAGATAAATCCATCGCTCGATTCGGCATAGCCGAGCCTGTAACTCTGAGCGGGGTCGGTGCGGTAATCACGTACGCCGCGGTAGGAGTAAAGCATCTTGAAGATATCGCCGTCTTTGTACACGCACGGACGGCCAATCGAGCCGGTCCTCTCGTCGTAACCGATGCATTCGCGGTCTGACTTATACCAGTAGGTGGGATTTGACGACTCCGCAGACTTCACGTGATATCGCGGCTCGAGTCGATCGCCGGCAGGCTCCCAGCCGATGCACGACACGTACCACATACGCCAGTGTTTCTCTTCAGGAATCACGCACGGCGCGGTGTTGAAGAAAGGTTCGTCGAAGGAACGATCGAGAATTGGTCCTTCAGAAGTCTTTCGAAAGGATTGGCCGCCATCAACGCTGACAGCAAGACCAATCGCGAGATGATAGGGAACGCTGACCGTCACATTCCAGCCGATGTAATAAAGATATTTCTTGTTTTCCCAATTCACGAGCCAGGACGGCATGATACCGCTATCGTCGAACGACCCGGGTCTGCCGAGTGGGAGTATGGGTTTATCATGAATGTAGAGAACTTTCTCGGGTGCGCGAGCATCGACATCGAGGTACGACGTCTGCGATCGTCCATCTTTATCGCGCGTGCCGAAATAAATCCGGAGCACTCCCGCCCGCACTTCATCGACAACCGGAACCGAGGCGTGTGAGACCATCCAGTCGAAGTTTCGGTTGGGTGCAAAAATAACGCCTTTCTTGGTCCACCTCATTATTTAGAAATCCAAATCTTTACTCAGCGTGTCACCCTTTTGCGCTGGATTACCTTTGTAGACACCCCAGGGTTCTGTGTCCCTGGTGACTGCCGCGGCCATCGCGATAAACGAACCTTCGGCGATGTGGATACCGTCACGTATGGTTGCGTTGACTCCAAAAAACGCAAATGGCTCTACCGTACAGTGACCGGAAAGCACGACGTGCGACGTAAACGAAACGTGGTCCTTGATGACGCTGTGATGACCGATGTGATTGCCACTCCAGAGGACAACGTTGTTGCCGATCGACGTGAACGGCTGAATCGTGTTGTCTTCGAGAATAAAACAGTTGTCGCCGATCTGAGCGCCGGGAAAAACAGTCGCTTTCGAGCTCACATAGCTGACAAAGTCGTATCCCTTGGCTTTGATCTTTTGATAGACGGATTCGCGCAACCTGTTCATGCGGCTTGGCGACATCGGAGCGAAGAATTTGAATTCCGACGGTGGATAAGTCGTCTCGACCTTCTCGAACGCAACGACCGGAAACCCTTCAAAAATCTTTCCTTCGGGCATGTATTGCTCGTTTACACTGAACGCAACGACCTCATGCTCGCTGTCGTGTTGGAGATAAAACTTCGCCAGTTGGGCAAAGTCCTGAACTCCGAAAATGATCACTTTCGCCATTGCTCAGTTGCTCGCGCGATAGACGTAGGTTGTGTACTCGTAAAGCCCGTAATCGTTTCGGAAAACGAAATTACGTGTCAGCTCTTTCTTCAGAAACTCTGCAAGAGTATCAAATGGCAGATGGAAAAGATCGTCACGCTCCCAATCCACGTGCTTCGTCATCACGTTGAAAGCGATGCCGATGCGCGCGTGGGCGAACACACGCGCGATCAGTTGCTTGAAGTAGGCAAGCATCTCGTCAAAAGAGAGTTCGCGTTTTTCAGTGAAGACGCCATTCAGCACGATGTAATCGAACTCCGGCAGCGAAGCGTTTTCATCAAGCAGGTCGAGACAATAAAACTGGTTCTGGGGAAACTTACTCTGCGACAGGCGCACAAACTTCTCCGACAAATCGAGTCCCGCATATTGAATATTCTTCAAGCCCTGCACGAGAATGTAGTCGTTGAGGTGGGCGGCGCCACAGCCGAAATCAAGCAGAGTAACTCTGTCACCACCGGACTTAATCACTTCGAGCATCACGCGATGGCGTTTCTGCACGTCGTCAGCCTTGGGCCAGTCGACGCCCAGATGTGAATCGCCGTGTTGCTCGAGACACGCCTCGTAGTGCGAAACGATGCGGAGATACTTTTTCTCCAACATTCAGCCAAACTCACCTTTTCGATAAGCAGGAAAATAATCGGACGCCGGAAGGTTTCGCGCTTTCATCGCCTCTTCGTATTTCAAGCGGTCAAAGATTCTGCCGCAGAAGTATGCCGGACGTGTGTCTGTGGCCCAACCCCGTTTGAACCGCGTCAGACCGTCTGCCTGGTTTGCGAGTCCCGCTCCCGCTCCCAGATTTAGCCATTTCAATCCCTGCTTTGCGAAGTGATCGAGCACGCGCCAGAAGAGTGCAAACGACGCTTCCAGTTCGTAGCCAAGGTCGCTGTAGGCGCCGAGATGATAGTAAGCAACGGCCCCGTCGGCGTACCACAGAGTCATACCGACGGTTTCATCATGATCAGTAGCGCGAAATATGGAAATGCCCGGCACAGCGAGTTGCGCCTTGAATGAGTTCGCTGAAAACGCACTTAGACCTCGAATACCGTGACGAGCAATCAAGTTAGCATAGAGATTGTTCCACTCGTCAACGAAGCTCAAAGCGTCGTCGCAGTATTCAACCTTCAGTTGCTCGAGGGCGCGTCGAGCTTTGCGACGATGTTGTGCGTCAACGAAAGACTCCGGTGACAGCGACAAGTCAGTCACGAGGTGTTCCTTGAAAGGAACCAGCACGTCGGGGAACCATTTTCGCAGCAGCTCAGGATCGTGATTACCGAAGGGATCCGCGACGAGCGCGACACTCACGAGTTCGCTGGCAAGTTCATCCAGATCCTGATCGAGTCTCGACCAATCGTCACATGCAAACAGCGGGTAGCACCCCATTGCATCGCGATACGAAGTGTCAGGAATCGCTCGCTCCAACAGCCATCCACCACTGCGAGGCAAAGACCTGGGAGCCCCAAATTCAGCCAATGAAGCCGCATACGCATTATGTGAATAGCCATTACCCATCAGCCACAAAAAAGCACAAAAGGGACAAAAAATGAAATCAGAATTCCTGTGGTGCCTTTTTGTGGCCAATCGAAAAGGCGGCTAGTCGTTCTCAGACTAGCCGCCTCATCTTAGGCCATCTTTCCCAAAAGGAAAGTATTAGGCACCTGGTCCAACGGGATTGCAGCCCCCGCAACCATCAGTGCCGTTGCCCAGGATGGAGTTGTTG